>CAZHIN010000051.1:0-1401 GCA_964532575.1 uncultured Acidimicrobium sp. | reverse complement strand
CGGCAACACGGCCCTGCACGACCTTGTACTGCTCGGTGAGATCATCCCAATCTTCTTTTGTCGATTCGGAAAACGAGCGAAATGTCGCTCTGCGAGGTTCAATGCTTGATGCCATGGCCTACTTCTTGATTGCGTGCACAATTGAAATCGAGTGCGTAGTGGTACCTGCATGCCGGTGCGCCGCAAGTTCACGATATTCGGGTGAGTTCCACCACGTCATGCATGTTGCTTCAGATTCGAATTGAATGATTACTGTTCGACCCTCGGCTGGGCCACCTTCGAGCACAGTTGCATCGTCGTCATAAGTAACGAAGGTGCCATTATGGGCTTTGAGAATAGGGAAGAAGCCCTTTTCGTACACTCGGTACTTGTCGGCATCAGTGATTGTGAAGTGGGCGATGAAATGCACAGGTGATTCGATCATGATTCCTGAATCGTATCCCACTCCTTACCTTGCTAATTGATCCAGGTCGCAAGCACGCCCAGGATTCCGATCATCGACACGAGCGTTGTGCTGATGGTGAGGCCAGCAAACTTCCATCCCATCTTGTTGACGTATTCTTTGAGGTCCGAGTCCTGTTTCGTGAATCTGGAATCAATCTTGTTCTCCAGAATGTCAAAGCGTCCATCAATCTTGTCTAGTCGTGCGTCCATCTTGTCGAATCGCACATCTATTTTCCCAAACCGCGAATCCATGCGCACTGCATGATTGCGTAGGTCGCCTTTAGTCGCTGGATCTTTCCATTGGTCTTGTAGGTCGTTGATGAGTTGTCGTTCAATCTCGTTGAGTGGATTGCTGTTTTCACTTTCGCTATCGGCTTCCATGAGTGCTCCTAATGTTCGTGTTGTCATGCCCACGATGTCTACGTGAGGGTGCGGATTCGTACTGTATTTGGTCACGGATTATTTCAAGATTGATACAACAAGACCGAGTGCTGCAAGGTTGAGGGTCATGGTTGCTGCAGCACTTGCCCAGACGTTGCGATAAATCATTGCCTGTAAATCTGACCGGAGTCCATCGAATCGAGCGTCAATTTTTGTGAGCCTTGAGTCCATGCGCACTGAATGATTGCGTAGATCGCCTTTAGTCGCTGGTTCTTTCCATTGGTCTTGTAGGTCGTTGATGAGATGTTGCTCGATTTCATTGGTTTTATTGCTGTTCTCTTCGTCCGATTCCATGAGTGCTCCTAGTGTTCGTGTAGTCATGCCCACGATGTGTACGTGAGGGCATGACTTAGTGCTCTTGATCGTTACACACTGAGCGCTCTGGCTGTCAAGGACTACGCCAAACTTGGGTAGCCTTATATTCGAGATGGTGAAGCAATATTCGCTTCGTGTAAGCCCCCGTAGCTCAGTGGATAGAGCAACGGTTTCCTAAACCGCAGGTCGCATGTTCGATTC
>CAZHIN010000050.1:0-11090 GCA_964532575.1 uncultured Acidimicrobium sp. | reverse complement strand
CGACTTAAAAGAGGGCATGGAGCGTCTCGCAGCCTTCGTAACGGGCTAGTCTGTCTCCACCACGGCAATAGTCGTGGCGCAAAGTTCCCAGCGAAGTCCGGTGAGATTCCGGCACTGTCACGCAACGGTAGTTCGAACATCAAGTTCGTAAGTCCGGTCGCCTGGTTCGTTGCTTCATCAACCGCTCTCGCAAGAAGAGCAAGGAGACCCATTCATGAATAAATTAACCAAGGCCGGCATTGCCGGCTTTTTGTTTGCGCTTACAGCAACGATTGCAGGTTGCGGAGGTAGCGCATCTACTTCTGACACCACTGTTGCTGCAGAAGCATCACAGTCAATGCAGACGTATCCCGTCACAGTCGGCGATGTAACGCTTAATGCGCAACCAATGCGAATTATTTCACTGTCACCAACATCAACCGAGATGTTGTATGCGATCGGTGCAGGAGCACAAGTTGTTGCAGTTGATGAGTATTCCAATTATCCAGCTGAAGCAGTCGCGCTCGGCACAACGCTTTCCGGCTTTGAGCCAAATATTGAGGCAATTAGTGGTTTTACTCCCGACCTCGTTATCGCGTCGTACGACCCAGGAAGTCTCGCGCAGCAACTTGGCGCGCTCAATATTCCGTTGTTCATTGCCAACGCTGCAACCAATCTCGACAGTGTGTTCGAGCAGATTCAACAACTCGGCATGCTTTCTGGTCATGTGGCAGAGGCAGATCAGTTGACGGCATCCATGCAAACCGGGATCGATGCAGCAGTAGCGGCGGTCGTGGCTCCGACAACACCCTTGTCGTACTACTACGAACTCGACAACACGTACTACTCGGTGACATCCAATTCGTTTATTGGTCAGCTGTTCAACTTGTTCGGTCTTCGAAACATTGCCGATAATGCAGAAGCGGGTAATGACTACCCACAGTTGTCAGCAGAGGCAATTGTCTCGTCAAATCCAGACATTATTTTCTTGGCCGATACAAAGTGTTGCGCACAGACTGCTGAGACAGTTGCAGCACGGGATGGTTGGGGTGGCTTGGCTGCGGTAGTCGCAGGCAACATTGCCGTGCTTGACGACGACATTGCTTCGCGTTGGGGACCACGCATTGTCGAACTCGTCGTCGCAATTGGCGAAGCAATCACGAAAGCATCTGCCAAGTAACTCTGTCGATGTCGACATCTGTCATCACTTCACGCTCTGCTGGGGGCCGCGACAAACAACCTTTGTCGTTTGCTCTCAGTGGGGCAGTGGTGGTGTTCATGATGCTTGTCGGCATGATGATTGGACCAGCTGGTCCCCAGTGGTGGCGTATTCCCGCAGAAATGCTTGACCGTTTGCCCTTTATTTCTTTGCACAGTGGTGTATCGCGAGCTGATTGGAACTTGGTGTGGCAAATCCGTGCACCACGCGTAGTGCTTGCAGCACTTGTTGGCTCGATGCTCTCAATATCTGGTGCGAGCTATCAAGGTGTGTTTCGCAATCCACTCGTTGATCCCTATCTACTTGGTGTCGCTGCTGGTGCCGGGCTCGGGGCAACAATTGTTTTCACTCTCCAGCGCATTACGACTTCAACATGGATCATTGATCCACTGCCACTCGCTGCTTTCATCGGTGCACTCTGCGCAGTGCTTGTGACCTACGTGGTTGGCACTGCATTCGGAAGCGTGCGATCGGGAACAACACTGGTGCTTGCAGGCGTTGCTGTTACATCAATGCTCACAGCCATCCAGGCCTTCGTATTGCAACGAAATAGCGACGTCGTGCGCCAGGTCTATTCGTGGATCTTGGGCCGACTTTCGAGTGCAACCTGGGGCGATGTTCGCCTCATTTTGCCGTACGTCGTTGTCTCATCTGTTGTTTTACTCCTGCACCGTCGTTTGCTCGACGTGATGCGAGTTGGCGATGACGAGGCACTCGCGCTTGGTATCAATGTGCGCAGAGTTCGCCTCATCGTGGTGTTGGCGGCCACGCTCGGCACTGCTTCGGTCGTGGCAGTGAGCGGATTAATCGGTTTCGTCGGCATCATCGTGCCTCATGCGGTTCGACTCATTGTTGGCGCGAGCAATCGCGTAGTGCTGCCAATGAGCATGATGCTTGGTGCGGCGTTCTTGGTTGCTGCCGATATTCCAAGTCGAGTGTTGGCGAGTCCGGCCGAAACTCCGATCGGTGTTGTCACCGCATTTATTGGTGCGCCATTCTTTTTGTTACTTCTTCGCACGCGGGATGTATCGAGATGACCGCAATTGGCTTTTGCGATCTCACGGTTTCGTACAACGGAACAAATGCGGTGGTGGGTTTTAACGACCTTCTTCATTCAGGCGAGTGGTTATGTCTCATCGGCCCCAATGGCGCAGGGAAGTCTTCTGTGCTCCGTGCGGCGGCTGGTCTCGTTTCTTATACAGGCTCTGTTGCAATTAATCAGACCGAGATTCCTGCGGCATCAGCTCGATGGAGAGCGCAACACATTGCCTACGTGCCACAAGCACCAGTGATTCCAACTGACATGTCGGTATACGAATATGTCTTGCTTGGTCGAAACCCGTACATCAATTACTTTTCATCTGAAACATCTCATGACCGCGATGTAATTGATCGAGTCTTGAGTCGTCTTGACCTTGTTCAGTTTTCTGCTCGCAAGTTGGGCACGCTTTCGGGCGGAGAAATACAGCGATTGGTCATTGCGCGGGCGCTCGCTCAAGAAGCACCGGTATTGCTTCTTGATGAACCAACGAGCGCGCTCGATATTGGCCATCAGCAACAAGCGCTCGAACTCGTAGACAGTTTGCGTCGCGAACAAGGTCTCACAATTATTTCCGCAATGCATGACCTCACACTTGCTGGCCTGTACGCAGATCGATTGGTGTTGATGCACGAAGGCCATCGAGTTGCAGAGGGCACGGCCAAACAGGTGTTGAAGAGCGAGACCCTTGCGGAGTTTTATGGTGTTTCGGCTCGCGTGCATCACGAGCCAGATGGCACTGTTGTGGTGATTCCACAGCGCTCTTCTCATTTATAAAGGGTCAGCCACTACCGTTGTTCGCGATGGTTGATACGTCTCGCATTCTCAATGCTCAGGTGGTGGGTTGCGCGGCTTCACATCAGCGATTGCTGCAGGCACTCGACGGGTTTACCGATGAGCAATGTCGACAGCCATCGATGCTGCCTGGCTGGAGCCGCAGTCACGTGTTGAGCCACCTAGCGAACAATGCCTACAGCCACGTGCACATGTTTGAGGCTGCAAGTCGTGGCGAAGAAACCGAACAATATGAGGGTGGCATGGCAACTCGCACTGCCCAGATTGAGTCGTGGTCAAGTCTGAGTGCGCATGAACTCGTTGGACATGTGCGTGCGAGCATCTATGCACTTGAAGGTGCGTGGGCATCAGCAACTCCAACGACGTGGTCGGGCTTTGGCATCAAGTCGCATGCTGGTGGTGGGCGAGTGGCCATCACCGATCTGATTTTGATGCGATGGTGTGAATCTGAAGTGCATCATGTTGATCTCAATATTGGTTTCGGCGCAGATGACTGGGATCAGAACTTCGTGCGATTTGAATTAGACCGCCAACTCATGATCTGGAATAGTCGCAGGTCGATGGGGATGACCGTGTTGCCCGTTGCTGCGACCAAGTTGTCACCTCATCATCGTTTGGCGTGGTTGCTCGGCAGACTTGCAGTCGACGGGTTACCTGCTGTGGATGCGTACTGAGATGACATTGCGCAAACTCACTGCAAGATTGGGTTTTGTAGTTGTTGCATTGCTGACAGTGCTGGCACCAGCGCAACTTGCATCAGCACATGCAATTTTGCTTACGAGCGAGCCAGCACCAAGTGCAGTCCTTGATCAGTCACCAAACGAAATTGCATTATTTTTTAACGAATCGGTAGACACCGTTTTTGGAAGAGTTCGCATCCTTGATTCGGCCGGAGATGTGATTCAGACGATAAAGCCAATTCGTGATGCAGCAAATCACTCCGTCGTTCGAGCACCAATCTCTACACTTGCGGCCGGTACATATGTAGTCGTATGGCGGGTGGCTTCGGCAGACAGTCATCCAGTGCAGGGATCATTTGCATTTCAAATTGGAAATAAGTCAACCGATATTTCGGCAATTACGCAGTATCAAGTGCTCGAGCGCCACGGACTTGCAAGCCTGTTTGATGTCATTCGTTGGGTTACGTATCTTGGAATCGTTTTACTCATCGGCGGCATCGGGTTGCTGCAGGCCGTGCGCACCGATCGACTCTCACCACGCTCAACACTTGCACTGATGGGCGGTTGGGCATTTGCTGCATTGGGCACTCTTGAGGGATTAGTTGCGTACGGTCCACACGTTTCGGGTTACAAAATTTATAAGGCTGTTGATTTGTCACTACTGTCAGAAACTTTGACCACCCAATACGGAAAGATGCAGCTTTTGCGGCTGATGATGTTGGGACTCATCGGCACACTCATTGTGGTGATCCAATTTCGGGGCACGTGGTGGTGGAAATTATGTGCATGGACATCACTGGTCGGTGTCACTCTCACGCTCTCGTTGGCCGGGCACCCTGTCACAACAAACCCTGTTGCACTGAGCGTTGGTCTCGACATGGTGCACATGCTTGCCGTGTCTCTGTGGGTTGGCCCGCTACTCATCATTGTGTATGACCGCAATATGTGGCTTGCTAGTGATGAGTCAACATCAGCACCGTCATTGCGTTGGTTTTCGCGTACAGCAGGTTTTGCCGTGCCGGTCATCGTGCTGACTGGTGTTATTCAAGCCTGGTTGATGCTGGACGGTTTTAGCCATATTTTGGACAGTCGTTACGGAAGGACCCTCATCGTCAAGGTATGCCTTGTTGTCGTTTTAATCGCGCTCGGCGGAGTTTCTCGAGTTGCGATGCGGCAAAAACGTTCAGAATCGTTACGCCAGTCGATGGGCATCGAAGTGTTGTTCGGGATCATCATCTTGACGCTCACGTCGGCACTCGTTGCAATGCCTCAAAAAGCAGTGCCTGAACCAGCACCACTGTCGTCCACCATTTTCCAGGGTCAGATGATCGTTGAGTTGTCACTCACCTCGGCGCGAGTGGGTCAAAGCGAAGTTCACGTAGTTGTGGCAATGGCCGACGGTTCGTTGATACAGGTTGATTCTGCAACAGCGAGAATGTCGATGCCATCGCGCAACATTCCCAATGGCCCGATTGTGCTTGAGGAGACCGGCCCGAATCATTTTTCTGGAATAACCGAGTTTGCATATTCTGGCGAGTGGGTAGTGGAGATTCTTGTTCAACAGTCGTCCAACTCAACAACACTGTTCAAGATTCCGGTAGCAATCAAAAAATAAGATGGCTATTTGAGTTTCAGCATCACAAGATGATGACCCAATCCTGTTGCATCGTCAATAAATTGTTCACCAACAGTTGTGAAGGCATTTTTTTCATAGAAATACAGTGCGTTATCTCGAGCGCGGGCCCAAACGTAAGTTGAAGCAAGCGAGTTCGCTCTTGTGATTCCGGCTTGCAGCAGTATTCGCCCGAGTCCTTTGGATTGCAAATGTTTTGCTACAGCCATTCCACGAAGTTGGGTTGCAGGGGCGTCTGCATCAAGTGGCCATGGTCTAGGTAACCATGAAGAACACGCAATCAAATTGCCGCCCTCTCGAATGCCAAGGTGAACGGAGCCATCGGTGTCATCTTCCGCGTAGCGGGGGTCTTGTGAGGGTGTGCCATCTCGCAGTACTGCCTTGCGCAACACGAGCACCTCGTCGGTATCAACCTTGACAACTTCGTATTCGTTAGACATTGATGCTCACGTTGCGTCCATTGTCGGCAGCGGAGCGATACATCGCATCCACGACAGCGTGAGCCTGCAACGCCACATTGACGTCTGGATAAGCGGGCGTGTTGGTGGCAACCGCGCGCACAAACGCGACATCGGCATTGGTAGCACCTATGGCAAGTGGTTCGGTGTGTGAAAGCAATTCGTCGGCTCCGAGCGAGCCCGACGTGCCGTCGCTGTCGTACCACTCAACCGGGCCAAACCATTCGTGACCACGCAGAGTGATCGTTCTATTTTCGCAAAAGATTTCTACACTTCGTTGACTCGGTCGAGTCAGGTTGTCATGCCATATGGATGACAACGTGCCAACCGCCCCGTTTGCAAATTGCACTGTTGCGCTCACCGAATCTTCGATGCCGAGATGACCATGAAAGTTGTGTGATCGCATGCTCGTGTCGGTGATGTCACCGATCAAGAAGTGCAACATGTCCACGTCGTGGATGCTGTGCTCGAGCAGTGTCCCCGCACCCGCACGACCCACATCTTTGCGCCAATCTGATGCGTAGTAACTCTGTATAGGGATGAACTGATCATCTCGAAACACCACATTCATCACACGACCAGATTTCTTTTCGGCGATCAACTCTCGTGCCCACAAATAACTCGGTGCGTGCCGCAGCACTAAGCCAACTTGGTTAATCACGCCGCTTGCATTGACTACGTCTACTAGTTGCTCTGCCTCGGCCAACGTTGGAGACAGTGGTTTTTCACAAAATACCGCTTTGCCAGCCGCAATGACTTTTTCAACTAGCCTGCGATGCTCTGACGTCCATGTACATACATACACTGCGTCGGCTGACGCAATTACTTCGTCTTCTGAAGTGCATTGCTCGTGGCCACTTGCTGCACAAAATGCGTGTGCACGAGTGGCGTCGGGGTCGTATGCGCCGGCGCGCACAATATGTGCACCGCCTCGCTTGAGGCTCTTGGAGTGATAGGTGGCAATAAAGCCGGTGCCCAAAAAACCGATGCGCACTGGATCAAAAGTCATTGCGTTTTACTGTAGTTGCAGGTTGGTGTCTCCCAAAGTACGCACATCAACCACACGGTCCGACAAACGCATTGCCTCATCGTGATCGTGGGTGACGTGCACGACCGTGGTTCCGCGTGCGCGCAGTAGAGCACCCATGTCGACAAGCAGTCGGTCGCGCAATTCAGCATCCAAGCCCGTCAGTGGCTCATCCAGCAAAAGTATGTATGGATTGGCGACAAGCGCACGAGCAACAGCGACTCGCTTTGCCTCGCCACCCGAGAGATGTGCAATATCGCGATGTGCAGCGCCTTCCATTCCAACAAGCCTGAGCATCTCATTGACTTTTGTTAATTGAATTGCTTTTGACTGACGACCAATTTGCAAGGAATATGCAATGTTCTCCGCAACGGAAAGATGTGGAAATAACTGATTGTCTTGAAATACGAGTCCAACATTTCGTTTATGAGTTGGAACACCGTTGACGGATTTTCCATCAATTAAAACCTCACCGGTTGTTGGTGCTTCAAGACCAGCGATCACGCGCAGCAATGTTGTTTTTCCAGAACCACTCGGACCAACAAGTGAAACGACTTCACGATGTGCAATATTGAGACTCGCATTATTCAGAATTGTGCGATTTTCGTAGGTGATTGTTATTTGATTCAGGGCGAGCATTAATTGACCTTTCCGTTTGGTCGAAGTAAATCAACAACAAAAATCGCAATCACGCTGACGACAACGAGGACGACGCAGAGCGCGTAAGCCTGATTGCGCAGCACGTCACCAGGACGAGAGAGTAGACGTGCGATTGTTACTGGAAGGGTTTCACTTCCTCGTCGCGTGAGGAAACTTGTCGCCCCAAATTCACCAACGGAAATAGCAAATGATATTGCAGCCGCGGCACCGCATGCTCGAGCAATCAAAGGTCGATCTATGGTCAACCAAGTTTGTAGTGGTGATGCACCAAGAGTAGATGCAACAGATTGCAGTCCAGTTGGTATCTGTTGAACTACTGGTAACAAGATTCGTACCACGAGTGGAAGCGCGACCAAAGAATGCGCGAGTGGAGTGATGATCCATGACGAACGAAAGTCGTAGGGGGATGTGTCAAAAGTGATCAGTATGCCCAACCCGATCGTTACTGCAGAGACCGTAAGTGGCAGTATCGAAATTCGTTCCAACCATATGTATCTTCGTGATCCGTAAGCAACACCTAGCGCTACACACAACCCGAGCACAGTTGCTATAGCCGTGGAGTACAACGCAAACTGGATACTTGTCGTGATTGAAGACAGAGTTGCATTTGAGGTGACCGCGCTCCATCCGACAAAAGTGAATGGTGAAGAACCTGGAGCATCTTGCTCAATTGATCGCCAAAATAGGGCAATTAACGGTGCCGCTACGAAGACAGCGGTTACAAGAGCGGTTCCATAAACCAGGACTCGCTGTCGAGATGTACTCGGCGTAGTTCTTTCGACATTGAGCAGGGCTTTTATCGGTTTGTGGGGGTGTCTTTTGGCCCACCACCACAAGACCGTTGTAAGGCAAATCATTTGTAAAACAGATAGCGCTAATGCTCCAGGCATGTCGCCGATAAGAACACCGCGAGTGTAAATCTCTGTTTCGATTGTGGATCGAGACGGCCCACCGAGCGTACGCACGATGCCATATGAAGTAAATGCGAAAAGTCCAATTACGGCGCAAGATGTTGTGAGCGCGGTTCGAAGAAGTGGCAAAGTCACTGTTCGAAATGCAACCAGTGGAGAAGCGCCAAGTGTGCGAGCAACCTGCTCGACGCCTGGGTGCAGCTGCTCCCACCTTGCGCCGACGATTCGGACAACAACAGTCAGATTGAAATATGCATGCGCAATGATGAGAGCTATTGCCGTGTAGTGGAGTGACGAGGGGAGAACTGCCAAGAACGCCGCACCGACTACGACTGTGGGCAACAAAAATGGAACCGTTATCAATGTGTGCAACGCCCTACTACCCGTGAACCTAAATCGTGACAACACGTAAGTTGCGGGCAATGCGAGTATCACTGCAAGTGCGGTGCTGGCAACAGATTGCCACAGTGTGAACCACAATGCTTTTCGCACTGATGGATTGCGTAGTACATGAAAGAATCCATCAAGAGTTGCACCGTGTTTAATAATTTGCGAGGTTGGCAGAACCAACATAAAAATCAAAAACACAGTTGGAGCAATCCAGAGCCACCTCGCGCTTCGACCGTAAATCGGATGTGCGCTCACAAAAGAAGTTTCTTGCGCCATATTTATTTGAGAACGATGGCTGACCACTCATCTAGCCATGCGGTGCGGTTGGTTGCAATCACGTTTGCCTCTAGTCGCAATGGGTTTTCTGGACGCAGCGCGTACTGAGTAAACGCCTCTGGCAACACAGCACCGCTGTGCACTGGAAAAACAAACTGGGTCAGTGGCAAGTCGTTTTGAAATGCAAGATCAGTGAGGTAGTCAATAAGCAGTTTGGCTTCAACCGCATGTTTTGTGCCGCGCAAGATACCTGCGTACTCAATCTGCTCAAAGCACGTGAGCGAGGCGACTGCAGTTGGCGCCGCATCAACGGGTGGGTCTGCAAAGATCACTTCGGCTGGCGGACTTGATGAATAACTGACAACGATTGGTCGATCACCCTTGCCCGACGCACCAGAGAATTCAGTGTTGTACGCCTGTGTCCATCCATCCACCACCATCACGCCGTTGTCACGCAACGATTTCCAGTATTGCTGCCAACCATCATTGCCAAATTCAGCAATGGTTGCCATCAAAAATGCCAGTCCAGGCGAAGAGCTGAGAGCGCTCGGCACCACAAGTAAATTTGCGTATTGCTTGTTGGTCAATGCATCCAGTGTGAGGGGAGGAGCGATGTTGCGACTCTTAAACCAGGCGATGTCGTAGTTGATGCATACATCGCCACTGTCAACTGGTGTCACTTCGTGTTCTGGAATATCGCGCAACAATGCAGCGTCCATAAATGAAGTATTTGGAGTTTCATATGCGCTAAAAACATCGGCTTCCAGTGCGCGCGAGAGCAGCGTGTTGTCAACACCCCACAACACGTCACCCTCTGGGTTGCCACTCGTGAGTACCGCTTTCGTCACCAACTGTCCGGCATCACCGCTCAGCACAATTTCCACATTGATTCCAGTGGCAGCGGTAAAGGCATCAAAAATGCCGGGGGTCGGCGTAAATGAATCGTGAGCAAGCAGCGTCAGGGTGACAGGACCTTCCGTCGAGTCGGTTGATTCGGTCGAGTTGCTCGTCTGCGATGATGAGCAACCCATTGCCAAGATCGCGAGTATTCCAATTGCGGCAAACTGTTTTTTCATCTCATGCCTCCAAGGCGTTGGGTTGAATGACGAAAAGATGTCCGTGAGCCAGCGAGATTGTTGCAGTTGTCGCACTCAGTTCGTTGCTCACACCCCGTGAAGAATGGGCGTCGAGTGTTCCGTCATTGAGCGCCCACTTCAGACCATCAGTGGTGACTCCGAGTGCATCTCCGTGTTGGGCAATGAGTCCAACAACGTCGCCGACTTTGCCCTGAATAGTGCACAGGCCTGGTCCGCGCAAGAGTTGTATTCGTGCAGTGTCCCACAACGCCGAAACTTCACAGTCTTTCAACGCTTGGTGTTGCAGGGCACTTAATACACCGAGTTGATGATCAAGGCGTCCGCCTCCGCCAGTCACGAGCACGATATGTCGCGAGCCGTGTGCAACTGCTGCGAGCAATGCAAGTTCGGTATCGGTTGCGTCTTTGTCATGTGGCACTCTGTGCACGGTCACACCGTTTACTTCGGCTGCTACAAGCACGGCGTGGTCTACCGAATCCATGTCGCCAATTACTAAGTTGACGCGCAAACCCAAATCGATTGCACTGTGCAATCCAGAATCGGCTGCAATTACGTAGTCGTAATGGGGCAAATATTTGGCGACAGACTTGCTAATCGGAAGCCCTCCGATCACCACCACTGCAGTTGTCTCAACCATAACTTCGCTCCCGCGCTGGCATTATCCAGCAGGTAAGCGGGTCAGTGGCGGCGGCCACCCTCTCAGCCCGCCGATCCAGCGAACTCCCCGTGCGTACAACCTGAGTGTATACCGACTATGTCGATGAGACCCAGTTGTTTAGCGTCGAATGTCTGGCTCGATATAAATCCGCAGCGTGGCATCCACCACGCTTCGCGCCCGCACCTCGGCATCATCGATTGCTTGTGCGAGTTGCTCCACCGAGAGTGTGTCAATGAATTCAATCTTTGTGAACAACAAAACTTCGTCC
>CAZHIN010000049.1:0-11488 GCA_964532575.1 uncultured Acidimicrobium sp. | reverse complement strand
GAATCTCAATAGGGGAAATGAAAAGGCCCCGGGCTTTCGCCCGGGGCCTCAACATATAGTTCTGAAGAACTAGTGGTTACTTACCAGCGTCAAAGTTCTCGCCGAGTGCGTTACCCATGTTGCCGTCACAACCGTAGACCTTCTTCATCTTCGGTCCAATGCCTTGCTCCACCATGGTGCGCAAGATACGTGATCCTTCGTCGAAAGTTACGAGCATGATTGCGTCTGGGTTAGCAGCAACAACTTCTGCAACTTCAGCATCGAATGACACTGCAGCTGGATCGTAGATCTTGGTGCCGAGGACTGAAACGCCCGCTGCTTCAAGATTCTTGCCGATCGATGCTGCAAGTCCTGTGCCGTATGCATCGTCGAGAGCCAAGATGTACACCGAAGCGTTGCCATCTCCTGCAATCAAGCCTGCAAGCACCGCACCCTGAAGGGTGTCTGGTGGTGCGTTACGGAAGTACAAAGCGCTGTCAGCATAAGTTGACAAGGCATCTGAAGTGTTTGCTGGGCTGAACTGAACAACGCCTGCCTGTGTGATCTTGTCGATCACTTTCAACGAAACGCCGGACGATGCTGCACCAATGATGGCGTCAACATTCTCGCTCAAGAGACGGTCAACAGTTGTTGAAGCCGTGTCAGTTGAGTTGTCGCCTGAGTCGCCTTGGCTGTAAAGAACGTCTTTACCAAGTACGCCACCAGCGGCATTGATCAAGCTCAATGCGTATTCAACACCTGCGAATTCTGGAGCACCAAGGAATGCAAGGTTGCCAGTTTCTGGAAGCATCGAACCGATTTTCAGCTGTCCGTCACCCTTGCGAGTAACAGTGGTCTTTTGTGCTGGAACGTAGTCTGACTCTGGAGCAGCTGCAGGAATGTATGTTGCATTTGCGTAGTCAAAACGGTTCGTAGCATCAAAAGTAAGAACGCCGTACGAAGCCTCGATTGGCTCGCCGTTGCCGTTCATGGTGTTTGGGCCAGAGGCACCGTCGTAGTCAATGTCTGTTCCTGCTTTAACAAGAGCAACACAGTCTGCGAACGTTGTGCACTTTTCGCCGTCACGTGAAACAGAGATGATCTGGTCAGCAAGTGCGCTGCCGTCTGTCTTTGCTGCTTCTGCGGCAAGAGCGATCAAGTTCACTGCATCAAATGCTTCAGCGGTATACGAGTAGTCAACGAGTGCTTCGTTGCCTGCTGCGGTCCAGAAAGCGTTAACGCCATCTTTGAACTCTGCTGAAAGGTTGACGAGTGGCATTGTGCCCTTCATGCCTTCCAAGTCACCACCGGAGGCAGCTTCTGTTGCCATTGTGGTGTCTGTTGCGGCATCGTCGCTTCCGCCACAGGAAACAGCAACAAAGCTGAGTCCTACAACAAGAGCACCGAAGCGCTTCATGTTTGATTTCTTCATGTGTTTTTCTCCCCCTAAAAGCCGGAAGGCGGGGTGCCTGCCTGGGTTAGGAAGGTCAATCCTAGAGGGATTTCAGAAAGGTGACAATGCTTATTCCGAGCCGGCCGCCTTCATCAATCTGTCGCGGATTGCCGCGCCAAGACCTCTATTTTCAGGCAGAACAGCGATCAGAGTCTGAATGGAGTCCAGATCGGCTTGACGAAGATCGCTGTACAACAGCGTGGCAAAAAGAGGCAAATTGTCGCAACGATTCAAGACACGAAACCGAGTGTCGTGGGACGAAAGTGTGTCGGCAAGTTGCTGTGCCTCATCGGCATTTTGAGCGAGTACTACTTTGCATGTCGGCTGATAGTGACTTTGCAACATGCCAGAGGCACGGCTTCCGCCAGTGTTGTTTGCCACGGCGTATCCCAAAATCTTTTCGATGTCCTCGACCGGGATGCCGCCAGGTCGCAACAATTGCGGCGGGAAAACGGAGAAATCCACAATTGTTGATTCAACACCGATTGAAGCTGCTCCATCGTCAACAATGAGATCAACATCCCGTTGCAGATCGTTGCAGACGTGCTGTGCGGTTGTTGGGCTGACTTTGCCAAAACGGTTTGCAGATGGTGCTGCAATCGGCGATCCAAGTTTGTCGATCAGCTGACGAGTGAATTCGTTGGCGGGTATTCGCACGGCAACAGTGTTGCGACCTCCAGTAACAAGCGACGAGATGTTGCTGCTTCGCAACAGCAATAACGTAAGAGGGCCTGGCCAACAAGTAGCAGCAAGTTTGAGCGCATCGGGATGGATATCTCGCGCGCACAAAGAAAGTTGGTCGAGGTGCGCAAGGTGCACGATGAGTGGATGGTCGGTGGGACGGTTCTTAACCAGAAAAATTTTGGCAATTGCGTTTGCGTTGTCGATTGCAGCACCTAGGCCGTAGACAGTTTCGGTTGGGATGGCAACAAGACCGCCACCCGCGAGTATTTTTACAGCGAGAGCCATAGTTGAAGTGTCTGACGCAAGGGCTATGTTGCACGCTGGCGATGCGCCCGTTGATGTGCTCGACGATGCATCCATGACTCTTGAACTGTACAAAGTTTGACGATTGCGCGCGCAATATGCAGTAGTATTACGTGGCTTTACGAGCCAGATTTGGAGACAGGCTGACATGCGATTTCTCAACGAAGCACCATCGTTTGATCTGACATACAACGATGTGTTTATGGTGCCGAGCATGTCCAACGTGCAGTCACGGCAAAGCGTTGACCTTGCTACACCCGATGGGCTGGGCACGACAATTCCTGTGGTCGTTTCCAATATGACAGCCATTGCCGGTCGGCGGATGGCAGAAACCGTTGCTCGTCGTGGTGGTCTTGTGGTGTTGCCGCAAGATATTCCCCTTGATGTCGTGCAAACTGTGGTTGATTTCGTAAAGACACGCCACACAGTCTTTGAAACGCCCATCACCATGCCTGGCGATGGCACAGTGGGCGAGGCCTTGAGTCTGATTCATAAGCGTGCCCACGGTGCAGTCATCGTGATGGATGGCGATGGCCGACCTGCAGGAATTTTTACCGAACACGATGCCACAGGTTTCGATCGATTTAGTCAATTGCACACATCGATGAGTCGGGATCTCATTTCACTGAAGTCAACGCTTACTGCCGAAGAAATGTTTAACGAGATGACCGAATTGCGCATCACCTTCGCACCAGTCATCGATACGGCAGGAAGGCTTGTTGGCTGTGTGACGCGCAAGGGAACACTGCGCTCGACGATTTATCAGCCAGCACTCGACAAGCAGGGGCGTTTGATGATTGGCGTTGCGGTTGGAATTAACAGTGAGCCTGTAGTTCGCGCTAAAGCCCTCGCGGCGATGGGCGTGGATGTACTCGTTGTTGATACTGCTCACGGACATCAAGAACGCATGCTGCAGGTGGTCGAACAAGTGCGTGCTGCGGTGGGCACTCTGCCAGTAGTGGCCGGGAATGTTGTGACCGCCACAGGCACGAGGCAACTCATCGAAGCAGGAGCTGACATCATCAAAGTGGGTGTCGGACCAGGCGCTATGTGCACCACGCGAATGATGACAGGAGTTGGTAGACCACAATTTTCTGCAGTACTCGAGTGTTCGGCCGAATCGGCGCGACTTGGTAAACACATTTGGGCGGATGGTGGTGTGAGATACCCGCGAGATGTTGCCCTGGGTCTGGCCGCGGGAGCAGCCAACGTGATGTTCGGCTCGCTGCTCGCCGGCACCTACGAAAGCGCTGCCGACACTTTGCGTGATTCGGATGGTCGATTGTTTAAAGAGAGTTTTGGAATGGCGTCCAACCGCGCAGTGCGCAATCGCACCCGCAGCGAGACAGCGTTGGACCGTGCTCGCAAAGAGCTCTTTGAAGAGGGCATCAGCACTTCGCGAATGTATCTCGATCCAGAGCGTCCAAGCGTTGAGGACATCATCGATCAGATTGTTGCCGGTGTGCGTTCTTCATGTACCTATGCCGGTGCGCGATCGATTCCCGAATTTGCTGATCGTGCTGTTGTGGGCATTCAGAGTGCTTCAGGTTACGAAGAGGGTCGTCCACGGGACACGAGTTGGTAACTCAGCCGAGTGTCAACGTGGTTGCTATTGACGGACCAGCCGGTGCCGGTAAGTCGACCATTGCTCGCGAACTAGCACGAGAATTGCGCTTGCCATATTTGGATACAGGCGCAATGTATCGCGGTATTACCTGCGCAGCATTGCGTAAAGGTATCGATGTACATGACTTGAACGCGGTGGCGCTACTTGCACAATCAACTGTTCTTGATATTTCTGACGATGCGCTTGTGGTGGATGGAGTTGATGCAACACAAGACATTCGCGGTGAAGCAGTGACTCGCGCAGTGAGTGCAGTAGCCGCAAATTCTGGAGTGCGTACCGAGCTTCGCGAGCGACAACGACAATGGGTTGCCGAGCGAGGCGGTGGCGTAGTAGAAGGTCGAGATATTGCCACTGTCGTATTTCCTGATGCTCGACTGAAAGTGTTTTTAACAGCAAGCCCGTTGGTGCGTGCACAACGTCGCGTTATTCAAATTGGTGGTGATGTCGAACAGATCGCTCGCGACATTGCCGAGCGAGACCACAAAGATTCAACGCGTTCAGACAGCCCGTTGCGCGAATCGGAGAATGCGATCTTGGTTGACACAAGCAATCGCACCATTGAAGATGTGGTGAGCCAGATTGTCGGAGTTTTCCGTGGCTGAAGTAACGACGAAGCTCGCTGGACAATCACGCTCGAATAGGCTTTTTTACTTAACGATTCGTTTTGTCGTGATCGTGATTTGCCGTGTCTATTTACGTCTTCGAATCATTGATGCACACAAGATTCCCAAAACTGGCACATTTATCTTGGCGCCGAGTCATCGCTCAACGCTTGATATTCCTGTTGCCGCAGCAACTACTCGACGACGCCTGATGTATATGGGCAAAGACTCAATGTGGAAGATTAAACCCATCGGTGTGTTTCTGACTGCTCTCGGAAGTTTTCCGGTCACGCGCGGATCTGCAGATCTTGAGGCCTTGAAGCGTTGTATCGCGGTACTCGAGCGGGGAGATCCTCTCGTGTTGTTTCCCGAAGGAACACGTCATCATGGGCGAATTATTGAGCCGCTCTTCGATGGGGCAGCCTTCGTTGCCTACAAAACCGGAGTTCCCATTATTCCGGTTGGAATTGCCGGCTCCGAAGAAATTTGGCCACCGGGCAAAAAGTTGCCACGACCTCGTAAATGTGTGGCTATTGTCGGCGACCCGATTTATCCAAAAAATTTGAATGGAGCACGGGCCAGCCGAGAGATGATCGGTGAATTTACGCTTGAACTGCAGACTTCGTTGCAAAAAGTTTTTGACGAAGCGTTTCGCCTGCTGGATTAGCGGGCGAAATAGGCAACAAGTACATTTCGCAAATACACAGGGTCGTGCGCTCCGCAGACTTCGCGCGCCGAATGCATGGAGAGCTGTGGAATACCGACATCGATTGTGTCAATACCTAGTCTCGTGGAAGTGATGGGTCCGATAGTTGTGCCACACGCGATGTTATTGCGGGATGCAAAATACTGGAGGGGGACACCGCTTCGTGTAGCCGCATCAACGAAAGGGCTCATAGATGCTGCGCTTGTTGCGTAACGCTGACTCACGTTTGATTTGATGACAATTCCATGATTGATCAGTGGCGAATGATTTGTGTCGTGGCGCTCTGGGTAGTTGTGGTGTACGGCATGAGCGTTGTCGGCAGACACGCAATGGGACAGTGACAATGAGTTGATGAAATCTTGACGCGAACCACCGGCGTTGATGCACAATCGCTCAAGCACATGCTCTAGTAACGGTCCAGCAGCGCCAGTTGCAGAAGACGAGCCGACTTCCTCGTGATCAAAGAGAGCGACAACGCTTGGTGTCTCAAACGCTCGTTGTTCGACCAATGCTGTCATTGCGGCCCAACACGAAACTTGATTGTCAATTCGTGCAGAGGCAAGCAACGAATCGTCGCTGCCGAGTAATGCCGAATGTTGGATGTCAAACAACTGACCAGAACTTGCTCGAATTTGATCGGGATGAACATTGCATTGTTGTGCAACCCAATGATCATAAATAGTGTCGTTGCCAGATGTATTCCACAGCGCGTTTAAATGTTGGTGACGATCCAGTACCAGACCCTTGTCATTGACGTCACGATCGAGGTGAATGGCCAGTTGGGAGATGCGCGCAACCGCTGACTTGCTAGAAAAAAGCAACGTCTGTCCATCTTGCAACACAACGTGTCCTGCGATGCCAAGGTCGCGGTCGAGCCACGAATTGAGCAAAGGACCTCCGTACACTTCGACACCCAACATCGATTGATTGCCAAATTGTTTATCGGGTTGTGGTTTGATATGCAGACCCGGTGAATCGGTGTGGGCACCCACAATCCGGAATCCTCTACGTAAGCAATCCTGGGGCGAACTCCACGCAACAATCGCGCCACCGCGAGTGATGAAACCTCGAGAGGTCGCTAATTGCACTTCATGCGTGCAATCAACAAAACCGGCTTGGACTAATTGATTGCGCCACCACTCAACAACATGGTGGGCTGTTGGGGAACCATCAAGTTGCGCGAGGAGCGCAGCAATTGCGTCGGTTGGGGAGTTTGTGCTCACCCTTGAGATGGTAGCGAGGGCATCTGCACGCGCACATCTTGACCAAGGAGTGTGCATCGCAATTCGATCGGTTTTCCGCTCTCGGCTTGCGCCTTGACTACCTCGACGCAGGCGTTCAGACTGTCGCGTTGCGTGAACCCGATATAGCCAACTGCTAAACAAATGCCGACAAAGAGCAGTTTGGTCACAAGAGAAGAGGCGAATTTGAGTACTACAAGCAGCGTCACGACAGAAGCGACTATTGCACCGACTGAAATATTGTTTGCAAGATCGGCATTCAAGTTAAATAAATTCATTCTCGTATTCTGACAGGTACGCGACCCTAGGCTGAGTATATGAGTGCTCACGTCAATGTTTCTGGTGTCGGACCATCTGATATGTGCATGCCCGCAGTTGCCGCTCAGTTAACTTCCGACTTGGATATGGCTCTCGCAGTATGTGATCGTGATCGTCGTGAAGCGATAGCAAAACTTGTTGCAAAATATCCAACTTTTTTAGAAGGTTGGGCG
Organism: uncultured Acidimicrobium sp.; assembly: GCA_964532575.1. GTDB lineage: Bacteria > Actinomycetota > Acidimicrobiia > Acidimicrobiales > Ilumatobacteraceae > UBA3006. The sequence continues at coordinate 4,402 of CAZHIN010000049.1, read as the reverse complement.
TGGCTTGGCGCAATGGGTCGGGACACAATGGATTCGTACATGGCGTACAGGGTTGGTTATCACCGAGGCCTTGATGCCTTGCGAGCCAATGGCTGGAAGGGATCTGGATATGTTCGCTGGACGCACATACCAAATCGTGGATTTCTAAAATGTTTGCTAGGTCTCGCTCAAACTTCTCGTTTGATCGGCGACACTGTGGAAGCTGATCGTTGTGAGCAATTTTTGTTGCAACTAGATCCCTCCCATAAGTTCTAATATCAGTTGTGTGCACGCACCACCAAATTGTTTTGTTTTAGCAGGAGGTAAGAGCACGCGCTTTGGCTCGAACAAATCACTCGCTTATATCGATGAACGCAACATGGCGTCTGTTGTTGCCAACAATATGCACATTGCTTCAGGCTCAGCCCCGCGATTGATTGGCGCAGATGAACACACGAGTGGTGCTCTGGGCTTGTTGAGTATTGCTGGCTCAAGAGAAGGAAATGGTCCACTGGCGGCTCTGATCGACGCACTGGAATTTGCCGATAGTGGTGTTGTGCTGATCGCCCCAAACGACACGCCATTTTTTTCGTCAGACTGTTTCATCCGTCTCATTGCAAGTCTCGACACATCACAAGCTGATGTTGCTGTTGCAGTTGACTCTTGTGATGTGACGCTTGTGCATTGGTTGTTGTCTGCGTGGCGAAAAGATTCTTGTTTGGCAACGATTCAAGAGCAGTATTTGCGTGGTGTGAGATCAGTTCACGAGGCAGTGATTGGCTTACAGGTAACAACTGTCGCATATGAGGCATCGCTCGTGCGCAATATCAACAGAGTTTCGGATTTGTCCCAAGACGGTACGATCTAGCGTCAGTTACGAAAGGCCTATCAGTGTCCGTACGAGAGATCACTATTGACGATTTGAAGGCAGCTATTGAGGCTGGTGCACGGGTCATCGATGTTCGTGAACCCGACGAATATGCATCGGCACATGTGCCGTCGGCCCTGCTCGTTCCGCTTGGCACTGTGCCCGACAACGTAGACAAATTTCGTTCCGATGTAGATGTGTTTGTTGTTTGTCATTCAGGTGGTCGCAGCATGCGCGCCTGCGAATATCTACATGATCAAGGCATTACCAACGTGGTCAATGTCGTTGGTGGCACATCTGGTTGGATGGCGCTCGGAAATCCGGTTGAGACCGGTACGCACTCGTAACTGAGATTCGTTGCAGCACTGATGTTGAGGAAAAATTGCTGATGAATGTCACATGGATAGAAACAGATCGTGATCTGCACTCTCTTCTCCATGAAATGGTCGGCTGCGATCGATATGCGATGGATACAGAATTCCACCGGGAGCGAACGTATTTTCCCCAACTTGCTCTGATTCAAATAAAACACGGCAACAAGATTTTTCTCATCGATCCAACAGCAGTCGATCTGCAGAGTTTTTCTCCACTGTTCGCATCTGATTCACTGTGCGTCTTGCATGCGGCGCAACAGGATCTTGAGGTTCTTAATCATGCATGTGGATCTGCACCTCGGCGAATTTTTGATACACAAATAGCCGCTGGTTTTGTAGGGATGTCAACACCGTCATTGTCTTCTTTGATTTTGAGCGAACTGAAAATCAGCATTTCGAAAGGGGACCGCCTTACCGATTGGTTGCGCCGACCGCTAACTGCCGATCAAAAAACGTACGCGGCAACCGACGTCGAGCATTTGTTCAACATTCAAGACAATCTGGAAAGGCGCTTGATTGAACTTCAGCGCCTCGACTGGGTGTTCGATGCGTGTGAAGAATTACGAATTCGTCCTGCAGGACCTTCTGATCCAACGGATGCGTGGCTGCGTGTGAAAGAAGCGCGAGCCCTCAAAGGTCAGTCTCGTGGTATTGCTCAGGCCGTGTGCGAATGGCGCGAAAGAAAAGCGATGGCTGCAGACATTCCACCTCGACGGGTGTTGTCGGACATCGCAATCTTGGGCATTGCCCAAATTGCACCAACAACACTGGAAGAATTGCTCAAGGCACGCGGCGTTGAACATCGCCAAATTGGTGGAGACATTGGACACGAGATTCTCGCTGCAGTTGATCGCGGCAAATCCGTTGTTGTTTCGCTCCCGCAAATAGAAAACGACGATGTAGATAAAGAGTTACGACCTGCAGTTGGACTGATTACCGCGTGGATGAGTGAACTCGCAAGAACCCATCAGATCGATGCAACCCTGCTGGGCACGCGCAACGACATTTTGGCTTTGCTGCGAAAATCTCCGCAAGGTCGGCTGAGCATTGGTTGGCGTGCAGAAATGGTGGGTAAAGATATTGAGCGCATCTTGTCAGGCGAGGCAGGGCTCAGTTTCAATGGTCACGGACGACTCAGGCTTCTTCCCACCAATAATCCGACAATCTGAGCCAAATGACGCAATTCATCAAGCCCAGCGGGCTAAGATTTACAGCGATGTTTATCCACTAAGTGGCTGCCTCACCGGTAGCCACCCGATCAAGGTTCGGAGCCCTACCGTGAAGAAGGGTCGTCATCGTCGCTTCGAAGAAGCACGCAAATTAAAGCAGTCTGGTCCTAGTGCGAGTGATCTCGGGCTGGGCGGGCGCAGTAAAGAATCTCAGACAGAAGATGATCAGTACGCGGCAATTGCCGAGAAATACGGCGTGCGTTTTGATGAAGATGATGAAGAATTCGATGGAAGTGAAGCAAGTGAATCAAGTGACAGAAGTAAGGGAAGCCAAGAAAGTTAAATACTGCGGTTTCGCCAGCAATCCATAAGTCCCCCCAAAAAAATTTAAGAAAGATCATGACACAAGCACCAGAGAAGTTGCGCAATATTGCGCTCGTTGCACACGTTGACCACGGCAAGACCACGCTCCTCGACGCTCTTTTGCGTTCTGCAGGCACCTTTGCTGCCCACTCGGCAATTATCGATCGCGTGATGGATAACGATGATCAAGAACGCGAGCGAGGCATCACTATTTTGGCGAAAGCCGCACAGATCGAGTGGAAGGGCACCAAGATCAACTTGGTCGATACTCCTGGTCACGCTGACTTCGGTGGTGAAGTAGAGCGCGCATTGGCGATGGTAGATGGAATCTTGTTGCTTGTGGATGCTGCTGAGGGCCCGTTGCCGCAAACTCGTTACGTGCTGTCTAAGGCGCTGGCACTGGATTTGCCAGTGATTTTGGTGATCAACAAGGTTGATCGTCAGGATGCTCGTCCTGAAGAGGTGTTGCATGAAGTTGAGCAATTGTTTTTGGATTTGGCACATGCCGACCATCACTTGTCGTTTCCTGTTTTTTCTGCAGTTGCTCGCGACAGCTTGGCAATGGCGGGAATCGGCATGCCATCGCCAGACGGCGATTTGTCGCCTCTGATCGATGCGATTGTCGACCATATTCCAGCCCCACAAAATGATATGAGTGCGCCATTGCAGGCAATGGTGACCAACTTGGACGCATCTGACTATCTCGGTCGTCTCGCAATTGGTCGAGTGATTTCTGGCGTGATGCGTAAGGGCGACCAGGTTTCGTTGTGCCAAAAACCAACTGACGACAACCCCGCTCCAGTTCTCAAGCGCAAACTGAGTGGATTGATGGCGTTTCATGGTATTGATCGTGTTGAAGTCGCAGAAGTGATTGCAGGCGATTTGTTCATCATGAGCGGTATCGATGAAGTGGAAGTAGGCGACACCATTGCTGCAGTCGACAATCCAGTTCCATTACTGCGCCTTGAGGTTGACGAGCCAGTATTGCGAATGAGCTTTGGCGTTAATACGTCGCCATTTGCAGGCAAAGATGGCAAGTATCTCACCAGTCGCCACTTGCGCGATCGCTTGCAAAAAGAAATTCTTGGCAACGTCTCGATCAAGATCGCCAACACCGAGTCAACCGACGTGATGGAAGTTGCCGGCAGAGGCGAACTACAACTTGCTGTATTAATCGAAAACATGCGCCGCGAGGGCTACGAATTGCAGGTCAGTCGTCCTGAAGTAATCACACGCGAAATCAATGGCAAAAAACACGAGCCGCTCGAGTCGGGCACGTGCGACGTACCCGATGAATATGTAGGTGCCGTCACACAGGCATTAGCGCCACGTAAGGGTCGCATCACCGATCTTCGTCCAGGAGACGCCAACCGCACGATCGTCTATTTTGAGGCTCCATCACGCGGCCTCATCGGCTTTAGGTCGTTGTTGTTAACGGTTACTCGCGGTACAGCGTTGTTGCACCAGAGTCTTGCTGGATGGATGCCATGGGCAGGAGAGTTGCCGCATCGTCTTGGTGGAGCAATGGTTTCAGATCGCATGGGGCCAGCAACTGCATACGCGCTTGACAACCTTGAGCAACGCGGAACGCTCTGTATCTCGCCTGGAGACGAATTATACGAAGGCATGGTGGTGGGTGAGAACGCGCG
>CAZHIN010000048.1:0-11684 GCA_964532575.1 uncultured Acidimicrobium sp. | reverse complement strand
AGGTGAGCGCGATGCCACCGAATGCGTTTAGTGGTATGAATTCAAATCAGATGGGTCAGATGCCACCAGATGCTTTTGGTGGGTTTAGTCCACAGCAAATGAATGCATTGCCACCAACGGCGATGGCCGGTATGCAGCCAAATCAGTTTGCTGCGCTGCCACCAACGGCCATGTCGGCGATGAGTTCGACGCAGATGCGACAGTTGCCACCAAATGCGATGTCGGGAATGCAACAAGATCAGTTTGCCGCGTTGCCACCACAAGCAATGCAGGGTTTCAAACCAGATCAGTTTGCGGCACTTCCACCCTCGGCGATGGCTGGCATGCAGTCAAATCAATTTGCCGCAATTCCTCCATCAGCGTTTGGCGCGTTCAAACCGCAGCAAATGGACGTGATTCCACCGCAAGCATTGTCGGCAATTACGCCAAATCAATTCAGGTCATTGACGCCAGAGGTGTTGGCTTCGATGAGCCCAGAGCAGAGAAACGCATTGCCGCAACAGGCATTGAATCCTGCTCAACTTAACGCCCCAACAAACGGCACAAATAACTCAGCGTTGGTTGGTGCTTTAAACGGTTGGAACATGAACCAAGTGCCAGCAAACGCATTTAACAACTTCAAGCCAACCGACGTTGGTCGACTTTCGACCGATGCTTTTTCGGCACTCAGCCCACAACAGTTTCAGGCCATGCCACCAACTGCATTTGCAGGATTTAAACCAGATCAGGTTGGAGCATTGCCTCCAGAAGTGTTTGCTGGAATGAAACCAACTCAGATGGGTCAAATGCCACCTGCGGCGTTCAGTTCGTTTAATGCTCAACAAGTTGGCGCTATGCCTCCGGCTGTGTTTGCTGCGATGAAGCCAAACCAGATGGGTCAAATGCCGCCTGCGGCGTTTGAGGCAATGAATGCTTCGCAAGTAGGGGCGATGCCACCAACAGCGTTTGCTGGTTTCAAACCAGATCAGGTTGGGGCGATGCCACCAGAGGCATTCGCAACGATGAAACCAAATCAAATGAACGCGATGCCACCAGCAGCGTTTGCTGCAATGAGTGCTGACCAGATTGGTGCGATGCCACCAACAGCGTTTGCTGCGATGAAACCTGCACAAATGGGGCAGATGCCACCAGCAGCGTTTGAAGCAATGAAGCCAACACAGCTCGGTGCGATGCCGTCAACTGCATTTGCATCGTTTAAGGCTGATCAAGTGGATGCAATGCCACCAGAGGCTTTTGCTGGAATGAAGACTGGTCAAGTGGCAGCGATGTCTGCTACTGCGATTGGTTCTCTCAGTGGCGCACAAGTCGGTGCGATGCCGCCAACTGCATTTGCTGCGATGAAGCCAGCACAATTGGGGGCATTGCCACCCGATGCGCTTGCAGTGATGGCGCCAACACAAGTTGGTGCATTGCCGGCGGCAGCATTTACTGCAATTAAAGCCGATCAGATCGATGCATTGCCTCCAGAGGCGTTTACAGCGATGAAGCCAACACAGGTTGGTTCATTGACACCTACTGCATTTGCTTCGCTCAGTTCGGACCAAATTGGTTCAATGCCAGCCAAAGCATTTACTGAGATGAAGCCAGCACAGATGGGTGCACTGGTGCCGGAGGCATTGGTGGACTTGAGCGCACAACAGGTGGGTGCGATGCCGGCCGCTGCGTTTAAGTCGGTAAAAGCTGATCAGGTAGATGCTCTGCCTGCGGAAGCATTTGCTGGAATGAAGCCTGCTCAAGCGACTTCGCTGCCAGTAAGTGCTATCGCCTCAATTTCGCCAGAACAGTTGGCACTGATGCCGAACAATGTGATGGGTGCATTAAAGCCTGTGCAGATGGCAGCACTTTCTGCCGAAGCGTTTGTGACGATGACTCCGACGCAAGCAACGGCGTTGCCACCGACTGCGGTGGGTGCATTAAAGCCAGACCAAGTTGCGCAGATGGATGCTGCAACGTTTGGTGCGATGAAGCCTGCGCAACTGGCCGCGTTGAAACCAGGTGTGTCCGACGGGGTAACCGTCGAACAGTTAGATCAACTGACGCCGCTACAGGTGAAAGCGCTGCCGAAGGCATTTGTTGCAGGTCTCGATCCTGAACAGTTGGCGGCGATTAGATAACTGATCTGCAATGACCTCGGTGTCGACCGCTCGCACCCTTTGGGCAGCCGACAACTAGGGTGGGCGCGGTATGTTGACCAAACTTCAAAAGATCGAATATAAATGGGTTGTCGCCGTCATCTTTGTTGCCGGCCTGTTTCTTGAGATACTCGATACGACCATCGTCAACGTTGCGATACCTACCTTGGCAAGGGAATTTGGTGCAACCCGCGCGTCAATGGAGTGGGTGGTGCTCGGGTATCTGCTCTCGCTTGCTATTTGGATTCCGGCATCTGGGTGGATTGGCGACAAGATTGGTACTAAGAAGACGTTTCTTTTTGCTTTACTGACTTTTACGGTTGCGTCTGCACTGTGTGGACAGGCTCACTCGGTAGGCGAGTTGGTGTGCTTTCGAATCTTGCAGGGTGTTGGTGGTGGCATGCTCACTCCGGTTGGGACAACTATGTTGTTTCGTGCATTTCCTCCAGCAGAACGAGCTCGTGCTTCTACTGTTTTGATGGTTCCCATCGTCGTTGCGCCCGCGCTCGGTCCAATTATTGGCGGCCTATTGATTGATAACTTCTCGTGGCGCTGGATTTTCTATGTCAATATGCCGCTCGGTATTTTGGGATTCGTTTTTGGCTTATTTATGTTGAAGGAAAGCAAAGAACCTGCAGCCGGTCGTTTTGATGTACGGGGGTTTTTACTGTCCGGCATTGGTCTTGCAGGGTTGCTGTACGCGCTTTCTCAAGCCCCGGAAAAAGGTTGGACAACCTCTCCCGTCTTGATCAGCGGTCTTGGTGGAGCAGTGATGTTGGTGACGCTCGCACTCGTCGAACTCCGTATTAATGAACCGATGATTGCATTTAGGTTGTATCGAGATCGCATGTTTCGAAACTCAAACATGGTCAACACCTTGTCGTATGGAAGCTTTATGGCGTTTCTGTTTTTATTTCCACAAATGATTCAGTCAATGATGGGGTACAGCGCACTGCAGTCTGGGCTCGCTTCTTTCCCTCAGGCAGTAGGGGTGATCTTGGCCTCTCAATTTGTCGGCAAGTTGTATCACACTGTCGGTCCGCGACGACTGGTGGCAGTGGGTCTCACGTTGGTGATGTTTTCTAGCCTTCCATTTGTGTTCATTTCGCTCACCACGAGTCTGTGGACTATTAGAGCATCGATGTTCTGTCGTGGTATCTCGATGGCTTTTGCGTTTGTTCCGCTTCAGGCGTGCACATACTCAACGATCTCGCGTGCTGATACGGGGCGAGCATCGGCAATTTTTTCAACTCAACGACAGGCGTCTGCAGCACTAGGGGTTGCATTGCTCTCGACGATATTTATTTCACGTGAGCATCATCTGTTGTCTGCAGGTGCACAAGAGACTTCAGCGGCACTTGGTGGGTATCACCTTGCATTTGCTGCAGCGAGCGCTTTCGCACTTCTCGGCGCAATCTATGCATTCTTTATGATCCATGATGAAGACGCCGCGGCGACGATGGTTCCTCGCTAGATAATAAATATCTGCATACATTTTTAATTGGTCGGCTGTTGCAATAGTACGATATTTGTGTGCTAGCGAAAATTGAGGACCTTAATCAGAAGGTGGTTCTTGCGGTACTCGTAGCAGTGTCACTCGCATTGGTTTGGTTGGCGAATAGGCATGGAGTTGGTTGGAGTTATGATTCCGCCGATTATGTAGCAGTCGGCTCTAGCCTCTCTCGGGGCTTCGGGGCACTTGATGTGATTGGTAAGCCGACGACAGTGCACCCGCCAGGATTTTCGATGATGATTGCCATCGGTTTGTGGTTGGGGTTTAGCTCATCGATGGCCTTATTAGGGATCAATATGATTTCGACAGTTGTAAGCGTGGTTTGTACATTTGCACTTCTTCGTCGTGCCACTCAAAGACTGCTTTATGCAATTGTGGGAACCTTGTTTGTTGTTGCGGCTCCAGCATTAATGTGGCAATATTCGATGGCTTATAGCGAACCATTATTCATGTCGCTTGAGATGGCCATGATCGTGGTTGTTCTTCATGCAAAGAGCTATTGGAAATATGTGCTTCTAACATTGCTGTCCACGGCATTGTTCTATGTGCGCTATGTTGGCCCCGTTTTTACTGGCATTATCATGCTGATGTCGTTCGTTTTTGATGTTCGTATTCGTGGATTAATGAAATCAATCTTGTTGAACGGTGCAGTTGTGGTCGGTTCGAGTGTACCCACTTGGCTTTTGCTGGCACATAACAAACAGGTTGATGGAACAACGCTCGGATTTATGCAAGGCGGTGGTGGATCATTTTGGAAAGCATTTACGATGTTGCCAGGCACCCTCGGCGAGTGGATTGCAGGTTCGCCGCCGAAAATCGAACTTCTTAGTTGGTCGGTTCATCCAACATTGGCAAAAGTTGCGACGATTTGTCTATTGGTTTTTGTTGTGCCTCTTGCAATCGTGGCAATCGTCGATAGATGGAAGGACGGCACGCGGCTTGAATCTTCACAATTTTTACTGTTTGTGATGATGTCAGCGGTAACAGTCGGTTATTGCATGTTTTCGGTATACCGATTTGTTCGAGTCCACCGAGCCAGTTTGGACGATCGAGTAATGATTCCGGTGTATATCCCCGTTGTAATCATTTTGGTCATCGTTATTGAGCGAGCAATGCTCGGAAGGCCATTTATTGGATCAGTTGTGAGGGTGGGTATCGGGGCTCTGTTGTTATTTCAGACCATGACAACCATTGGTCAAGCATGGACGCACGGTAGAGACGGCAGATATCTCACCTCGCGCGAAGTTCACGATTGGCCGATACACAAGTTTGTGCGGTCACTCCCAAGAGGTGGTCGATATTTTAGTAATGAGATGCAGACACTATTTGCGAGCACCGATATTTGGCCCATCGGAAATCCGTGGATGGGGGATGAACAGCCACTAGTCGCGTGCAATCATCGTTACGTAGTGTGGTACAACGGATCAACTGTTACCGACAACAAACCTGATTCTCTTTCTCGAACGCTGTACGAAGACTCGATGGGCTCCGTATTTGATGTTGGTCCATGTGGTACTGACATTAATTTATTTTGGAATTAGATGCTTTTTCTCACTACACGGCGTCGAGCAATCTGATCATTGCATTGATCGTTTCAACACGCCACAGAGACACAAGCCGCACATTGCTTGATGCACTGTTTGCCTCGCTCTGCAACTGAAGCGATTGTTGGGTAAATACTGATCGTTGTCGTTTGGCAAGCGCGCGATTTTTGAGACCGCGCCGATTACGTAAAACAAATTTTGCGAGCAACTCAATGCGTGCATCGCGGGGGTGCTTAACAATGCTGTCAAGCCAAGACGTTGAAGTTTTTTTGCCTAGTGCTGTGGCAGAGAAAACAACGCGCTCCGACCCTTGGTCGCCAGGCTCGGTCTTGGTCTCTTTGATGAGACGATTGTCTGCAAGGCTTTTGATGGAGCGATAGACGAGTGGCCGGCGCACATGAAGAACGGCAGCAAGCGATGGGTCGTGATCGAGCTCTTTGCAGATAGCAAAACCGTGGCGCGGCTGTTCGGAAATGAGCGCCAACACAATTTGATCGAGGACAGAAGGCTCATATAGTCTCATTGGAACTAATTCTACTGAATGGGGTGTTGTGGCGAAACGCGGGCGATGGTTTTGTGGTGTTGCCACAATGGCTTTGCTGGTGCCTGCTAACGCTCACGCCATTTCACAGGCGGAGAAGACCTCACTTCGGGGCGATCTCACGATCTCGGCCGCGGCATCGCTAACAGACTCCTTTACGGCACTAGCAAAACAATTTCGCAGAGACAATACAGGCATCAAAGTGCGTCTTAACTTTGGGTCATCACAAACTCTCGTAACACAGATTCAGGCGGGGGCGCCCACCGACATCTTGGCCTCTGCAGATTTGACGAGCATCGAGAAACTCGTGACGTCCGGCAATGTTGTGGTGGCGCCGAAGGTTTTTGCTCGCAACTCAATGGCGATTGCAGTGAAGCCGGGTAACCCTAAGTCAGTGCGCTCGGTTGCTGACCTCGCGACACTCCAATTTGTTGCACTGTGTGGAAAGACTGTGCCATGTGGCGTGTATGCAGCGTCGGTATTGACTAGGGCAGGAGTTTCACTGATTGAATCAAAAGTGACACGTGGTATTGACGTCAAGTCAACTTTGTCTGCAGTAACGACGGGTGATGCAGATGCCGCAATTGTGTATAGGACAGATGTGTTGGCCGCAAAGTCAACAGTCGTTGGTATTGAAATTCCAGCTGCACAAAACGTGAAAGCAATGTATGGAATCGCACCACTTCGTGGAACAAAGAGTGTGACTAATGCCAAAGCATTTATCGATTTTGTGTTGTCGGAAAAGGGTTGGCAAATATTGAAAACATACGGATTTGAACGGCCATGAACAATCAACAACGCCGGACTGGATCACAAACACCGACTTTTGTTTGGGCGGGTGCCATTTTTGCGGTTGGTTTTTTGTTACTGCCTTTAATTGGACTTGTCAAACAAGTTGCATGGTCGAGTGTCTTGAGTTCGGTCACGAGTGGTCCTGCATCTGCAGCACTGCGACTCTCTTTGGCTACATCAATTGCCGCAACTGTGATTGCCTTGCTGCTTGGCTTGCCTCTCGCGTGGGTGTTGGCACGAGTTGCATTTCGTGGACGATCGATAGTTCGCGCACTTGTCATGTTGCCGATGGTCTTGCCACCTGTTGTTGGCGGTGTGGCCCTATTGAGTGCTTACGGTCGCACAAATGGACTTGTTGGCGGATGGCTCTATGACTTTTTTGGTGTGCAGCTCACATTTTCGCCAGCAGGGGTGGTGATCGCAGAAGCATTTGTGGCATTGCCGTTTCTCGTGATGTCAGTAGAGAGTGGATTGAGTTCTCTCGACCCACGTTTTGAAGAGTCTGCAGCAACGATGGGTATCGGGCCGGTGCGAAGGTTTTGGACGGTCACCCTGCGTCTCCTGTTGCCCTCGTTGGTGGCCGGTGTGGCTGTGGCTTGGGCCAGAGCACTCGGCGAATTCGGTGCCACCATCACATTCGCAGGGAATATCGAGGGCAGAACCCAAACGACCCCACTGGCCGTGTATCTGTTGCTCGAGAACGACCCCAAAGCCGCATATGCCTTGAGTTTTGTTCTACTTGCAGTGTGTGTTGTAGTGCTCGTAGCGATGCGCGATCGCTGGTTGGGTAGGCGATCATGAGTCTGAGACTTGCAGGGGTTGCTCGCCTTGGCGACTTGTTGATTGAAGCCGATTTTTCAGTAGGTAATGAAGTTGTTGCAATTACGGGAGTAAACGGAATTGGTAAGACTTCGCTACTCAAGGTCATTGCTGGTCTTCTCTCCCTCGAAAGCGGGTCATTGGTACTGGACGACGAGGTGCTTGATGAGCCATCCAAAAATATTTTCGTTCATGCCTATAAGCGCAGGTTGGGGATGGTCTCACAATTTGATGAGATTTTTCCATTCCTCAATGCACAGGACAACGTTGCATTTCCGTTAAGGGCTACAGGTATGCATCGTGCAGTGGCGCGAGCACAAGCAATTGATGCAATGAGTCGCCATGGTATTGAACACTTGGCGTTTTCGCATCCAGAGCAACTTTCGGGAGGTCAGCGACAGCGAGTAGGGCTCGTACGAGGGCTGATTGGCAAACCTAAAATAGTTTTACTAGACGAGCCATTTTCGATGCTTGACGAAATGGCACGCGGCGAAGTGCACTCGTGGCTGCGAAGCAGACTGAAAGAACTCTCAGGTCCAAAATTTATCGTCACGCACGATCAACAAGATATTGAACAATTGTGTGATCGCGAGATTGCTCTTGTGCTGCAGCCAAACCAACATTCAGGTCTAAGGTCGGTTGCCAGTATCATTCGGTGAGTGAGCGAGTTAGTTGACCTTACGAGCAGAGTCGCGTCGATGGTTGGTTCGCATGACGAGACCGGGGAAACTCTTGCACTTGTAGTTCAGCACCGCGGGCAGCTCGTTGCCGAGGCATATGCCGACGGGGTTACAGCAGATACAACGTTGATCTCGTGGTCGATGGCCAAGTCAATTACTCACGCGCTAGTCGGCATGGCACAAATGGATGGGTTGCTCGATGTGCAGGCTCCGACCGGCATTGCGATGTGGCAAGACGATGACCGCAGGCTGATCACGTTGCAGCATTTACTCGAGATGCGCAGTGGTCTTTCCTGGATAGAGGATTATGTCGAGGGCAATGAATCGGATGTGATTGACATGCTGTTTGGTAGCGGCAAAGACGATCATGCTGCCTATGCAATCAATCAGCAACTATCTAGTACGCCTGGAAGCGAGTGGTATTACTCGTCTGGCACCACCAACATCGTGGCTCGGCTACTTGGCAATGTTTTGGGCGACAAGCACGGATCAAACATGAAGACCAAAAGCTTTATTCAGGAACGGCTGTTTAATGCGATCGGTATGACGAGCGCGACTGCGCAGTTCGACGCTGCCGGAACATTTGTTGGGTCGTCATATGTGTATGCAACTGCACGAGACTTTGCAAAGTTTGGCGAGTTGTATCTGCGTGATGGCATGTGCGACGGAAAGCAAATCTTGCCAGTTGGCTGGGTTGACCATGCCCGTGCGCAAACAGTGATCGATGACGAAACTGGTCAGGGATACGGCGCACATTGGTGGACACAGCCCGGCGAACCAAATTCCATCATCGCATCGGGTTATGAAGGACAGCAGATTTTTGTTTTGCCCGAACGCGAATTGGTAATGGTGCGGTTGGGAAAAACAATTTCTGAAAAGAGAGATGCTGTGCGCGCTGGCCTGTTTGAAATTGCGCGGATGTTTTAGCCGAATTAGTTGAGGCCGAGACGAACTAACTGGTCTTCTGGCGCGTCGACGCTATGAAGAGCAACTCGCAATAATTCGGTTGAGTCGCGCTCTGTTTTGCCATCCACTCGATTCGTTTGCTCCGCATCGTCTTCGCGACGGTCAAACAACAGGTGTTCAAAATCTTTGCCCATTGCCCAAAATGGCAAGAGGTCACCTTCGCGGAAAGGCTGACGGATAACTGGAATGGTTGAGCCAGGCATCTTGTCGAGGAATGCTCGCTCATCGGGCACGGGTAGTCGTAAATTTGGGTACTTGGAAATCGGCATGGTGCTCCAGCGGTTTGACCACATCGAGAGCGGGGCGTTGCCATCAACTGGTCCTCTGGTGTAACGCCATTGGTCTGTAACGAGCTGAACTTCTCGACCCCATACGCCGGTGAGCAACCAATCTCGCACCGATTTTGCTGCACCTTGAATAAGTGGCACAAGTGAAGATCCGTGTGTGCGGTGATTGATGGTCGCGCCAAAGACATCTGCGAGTGTGGCGTGAATATCGGTAGAGGTGGTGAGTGCGTCAATGCTGGTAGGTGCTGCACCTGGCCACGCAATAAGAAGTGGAATGTGGCCGAGTGGTTTGTGCACGGGCACCGAGGGCTTACCCCACACGTCGCGACCCTTTTCGTCAACATCGCCTAAATAATGACCGTGATCGGTGCACAGAATCACTGCTGTGTCTGCCCATGCGTTTGTAGTGTCGAGCGCATCAAGTACTTTGCCTAGCCAGTGGTCGATCATCGAAAGTTTTGAACCGTATTGCGCACGAATTTGGTGTGCTTCACGTTTGGTGATCACGCCATCGGCTTGGGCATTGACGGCATACGGCGGCCAGATCATATGCGGGCCTTCCCACGTATCGTCATAACGCATTGCCCATTCTTCTGGTGTGTCAAATGGTTCATGTGGGTCAAACTCATCGACGAACAACATGAAGCGCTCGCCACTGGCGCGGTGATGCGGAGAATCCTCAATCAGCCATTTGGTGGCGGCCTGCATGGTGCGAGGGCCTGGGTAATCTTGTTCACCCTTGAACCAGCCACGCGAGTTGTCGTAGTGCGTATGTCCTCTGCCAAATGTCGGCGCACCGATCCAGCTCGCATCGGGGCGTGTCCTCCATGCGTCACTTTCGTGACCGCGCTCATACGACCAGGCAGTGAAATCGGAGTGGAAGTTTTCGCCACCAATTTCAAACAAGTGTGGATGATCGGTGATCAAGTTAGTGATGACACCTGCTCGTCGAAGCGCAACAGTGATGGCTTCTTCCCAGATTTCAATTGAACCCCACGGTTTCCACAAAAAATCCCATGCGCCAACCAGGATGTCGTGGCGCGCGGGTATGCACGGCAGCGAGCCAGTGTGATGGTTAGTGAACTTGAGTGAGCGAGCCGCAAGGCGATCGATATTTGGCGTGTCGAATGATGTGCCACCATATGCGCCGATTTCATGGCGATTGAGGCTGTCGAGCAACAACACAATCACGTTTTTCGGTTGCTGCGTGGCGGCTGAACTCATAGCAGCATCACAGCCGGTTGTGATCGCGTTTCGTGCACTCCGAGAAAGACAAGTGCACCGACCACAAATACGGCACCGAAGGCTTGTTGGATCGTGAAGGCTTCATGGAGAAAGAGAATTCCTGCAATGATGTTGAGCACGGGCTCGACTGTATTGACCACAGATGTGGTGTTAGGACCGAGGATTTTGAGTCCGGCAAACAAGGTTGATGTACTCAGTACGGTCGAAAAAATAGCAAGCGCACCTATCCACACCCAACCGATTGTCTGGTGTGGAAACGTGACTGGAGTGGTGGCTGGGGCTAGCAGCCAATACAGCCAAAATGCAGTAGCGGCACCGGTCATCACAAAAGTGACGCCCGTATAGAGGTCGGTTTTTTTGAATGCACGCGAGCCCCTCAATGTGTAGAAGGTGTAAGTAAGCGATGAAAGTAATACCAAGATGACGCCTTTGGTTGTGGCATTGCCAGGTTGACCAGCGGTGATTCCAACACCGATCATTGCTGCAATGAGCGAGAAAATAGTTTGGCGTTTTGGTTTTGTCTTGAACACAGCCCAACCGATGAGCACCACAAAGACGGGGTAGATGTACCAAATGACAATTGAGACGCCCGTCGACATATTTTCGATGGCGGTGAAATAAAAAAACGCCGCGCCAGAGTAACCAACCGCACCGAGCAAAAAGAGATCAAACATCAAAATCGGACGAGGCCAAGCACTTTTGCCCGTTGTAAGTAACCGAATAATCAACATCAATATGGCGGCAGTGGTAAATCGTACGATGAGTACGCCGACCGTATTTGCACCACTTTCGTAGGCCCGCTTCGAAAAAGTCGGTGCCATTGAAAAGCCCATGCTGGAGGCGAAAACCAAGAAAAATCCAAGTGTTCGTTGGTTCTTTGGCATCCCATAAATCTAGTTGCGATGAGATCAACCAAAGGTGGTGGGGCTAATTTGGAAGACAACTAAGGAGACACAATGGCGAATGAACTATGGCGTAAATCGGCTCTCGAATTAGCAGCAAATATTCGTGACAAAAAAGCGACAAGCCGAGAGGTCGTTGATGCTCACCTCGAGCGCATTGCGCAAGTCAACCCGCATGTCAATGCTGTTGTTCGGATACTTGCAGATGAGGCTCGTGCGGGTGCCGACGCCGCTGATGCTGCTCTTGCGGCAGGCAAGTCGCT
>CAZHIN010000047.1:1582-11787 GCA_964532575.1 uncultured Acidimicrobium sp. | reverse complement strand
GGTACCAATTCAAGATGCCGTCCATGGTGTCTTCGGTTGCAAGGATGAAGCATGCACTTGCTTGCTGTGGCACTCCTGGTACGCCAATGTTGAACCACACTGGTGAGTTGAATGCTGCGCGCTGCGTGACCAAAATAAACTTCAGTTCGTCACGAAATGCTTCTGCTTCGTCGGCGTCTGCAAAGTAGCCACCCTCGATGCCCCAATCGGCAATGGTGTTGGCCACGCGGTCAATGACCTGACGAAGTGAGTGCTCGCGCTCTGGTGTGCCCGGTGTGCCGCGGAAATACTTTTGCGTCACGATGTTGGTTGCATTGAGCGACCAGCCAACTGGAAACTCGACACCGAGTTGCTCGAATGCGATTGTTCCGTCTTTCCAGTTGTTGATGCGCGCATCGCGCTTTTCCCATGCCATCTGGTCGTATGGGTGTACACCTTCGGTGGTGAACTTGCGACTGATTCCGATGGTGAGCCGCTCTGGTGCGATTGACATTTTGACTTCTTCTCTCTGTATTTTTGATACGTAACAACTGGTGAATACAACGACTTAAAACTCATATTTCTCAATAACTACGGGCTCTGGGCACACTTGCTTTGAGGGCTAGCCGACACCAAATCTGGGGTCTCTTATGAGACCACTAGATGTTGTGTCCAAACCGCCCCCATTGCAGATTTGCCCACAACTGGTAGGGATTGATTACAGCATTGTAATTACCCGCTGTCAATTACCCTCGTCGAACTTTGTTCAATTTTTCCTCTTCCATTCTCCTTACTGCATAACGGTTTGGCGACTCCTCAAAAATGACATCAAAAAGAAATATAAGAAAACATCTAGCAACGGCGCACCCCCCTTTCACAGGTTCAAAACCTTCTCGGTCTCACAGCTGCCGTGTTGCGTTGCGCCATTACTAGATGCACTTCGCACTGTATGGCAACACCCCTGTGTGGAGGAAGTGGATAACCCTGTGACTTTCAGGTTTTTACTGGGGATTGTGCTGGGGATAGCACTGTGGACAACAACGATTACTGGTGGATAACTGCTGCAACTGTTACTGGTATGCCGTTTAACACCGAAGTTCCCGACAGCGGATCCATCTGGTCTTCATCGGTCAACACATTCGAATTCACTCCTGCACGTTCAGCTGCAATACGCATCTTTGTTCCGCGCACTCCGTGTCCCCATCCGTGCGGCAGGCTCACCACGCGAGGGCGAATATCTTGTGTTACTTCAACAACCGCATCGACACTTCCTACCCGACTTGTTATACGAGCGTAACCGCCATCAGTAATTCCGGCGCGAGTGGCATCATCTGGATGCATCTGCAATGTGCAACGCGGTTTTCCTTTGACCAACACCGAAATGTTGTGCATCCATGAATTATTTGAACGCAAGTGACGACGCCCTACAAGTAACAATCCATCAACGTCAACATCATGTATCGCTTGTTCTAAACGACCCAAATCGGCAAGCAACTCTGGTGGAGCAAGTTCAACTTTTCCACTCGGCGTGCGCAGTACTTCCGGAATACGCGGCTCGAGCGGCCCGAAGTCGACACCGTGAGGTTGTTCGCGCAAGGTTTGCAAATTAATTCCCTTTGGGTTTGCGCCAAATGCCTCGCCGTATGGGCCAGTACGTAGCAGCGTGTCAAGTATTCGCTCCGGACCACTGAGGTGAGTTGCGTCAACAAGCGAGCGAATTTCTTCTTCGTTTCGCCCATGAATCGGCGAAGACTTGTCTTTCAATAGGTTGTTCAACAACGAACCAAACACATAGTCATCGATAACGGATGGATCGACATCGGCGCCAGCACCTTGTGCGATGCCAGCAAGTTTTGCCAGGATCTGCCACTCGTCGGGTTGATCGGCATCGCGCTCGAACACACTTTCAGAAAAATTTGCAACATTGCGAATTGAAAATGCAGTGAACACCATGTCGTAGTGACTGCGCTCAAGATGTGATGGCGGTGGCAAAATCACATTGGCGTGACGAGTTGTTTCATTGAGATAAATGTCAACAGCAACCATGAACTCGAGCGACTCAAATGCTTTGTCAAGTTGTTCACCATTAGGCGTTGAAAGCACGGGGTTTCCCGCCACCGTCACCATCGCCCTAATTTGACCATCGCCAGGAGTCAGCATTTCTTCGGCCATGACAGACACGGGGTATTCGCCAATTGCCTCAGGTGATTTGCGTACTCGCGAATAACCGTGGCCTATGCGAAAGCCCTTGCCTTTACCCGACTCGCCACGTGTGGTTTGGTTGCCAGCAGCCGGCAACGGAAACATGACACCTCCAGCCTTATCGAGGTTGCCCGTGATCGTGTTGATGACATCAATCAACCACGATGCAGTGGTGCCAAACGTAACCGTCGTTGTTCCAATCCGACCGTAAACGAGTGCGGTTGGCGCATCGCTCAGCTCACCAGCAATACGGCGGATAGTTTTTGCATCAATACCCGTCGCGTGTGCAACAGCCTCTGGCGTAAATGGCGCAAGTGCGCCAGACAAGTGTTCGAACCCCGCAATATGTGTGCGCACGTGATCGCCAACATTGGCTTTGCCACTGGCAAGAATTGTGTGTGCGATTGCCGCCAGAAATAACGCATCGCCATTAGGCCGAATTGCCAACCACTCATCGGCTTCTTCCACCGTGCGACTTCGACGTGGATCAACGACAACAAGTTTTCCGCCGCGGGCACGAAGTGCCTCAAGCCGACCAGGAAAATCGGGTGCCGTGCACAGACTTCCGTTAGATGCATATGGGTTTGCACCGAGCATCAATACATAGTCGGTGCGATCCAGATCGGGAATCGCAACTGATGATGCAGTGCCAAACATGTAACCAGAAGCAACCTGCTTGGGGAGTTGATCAACTGACGATGCACTAAAGCGTTGCTTCGTGCCAATGGCTTGCATCCACACTCGGTTGTATAACAGAGGCGCAAGATTGTGCGCGTTTGGATTGCCTACATAGGTGCCCACCGATCCGCGACCATGTGTGTTGATCACAGCCATCAGTCCACGCTCTACTTCTTGCCACGCTTCTTGCCACGAAACTTCGTGATGCACACCATTGCGCTTAATCAACGGCTTGCGTAAACGATCTGGGTCTTCATGAAGTTGCTTGAGGGTGCTGCCTTTCGGACAAATGAATCCATGACTGAACACATCGTCGCGGTCGCCGCGAATGCGCGAAACTTTGTCACCCTTGACGGTGATCTCGAGTCCGCATGTTGCTTCGCACAACGGGCATGTTCGAAAGACAACTCGCTCGCGGTCAACATTTGACATCCCTGTATCGTGCCACACAACGATCACCCGACCAATAGGCTCAACTGCCGTGCGTCGTATATTTCCTACACCGACCGCCGAATTATCGGTGCGCGAGGCGTATGGCGTTGCCAGGTCGCGTATTCAAACCAGCGCTGGCAACCGATCAGCAAGTCGACTAGCAAGTCGACCAATGATCGGCTTGTGCATGGTCATGAGTCTCGATGGATCAACCGTGGTCTTAGGCAACTCGCGCGCCCTTTCCGGCGATGCAGACCGCTCGATCCTTGTGGGACTGCGCTCGCTGGCCGACGTGATTGTGGTTGGTTCATCCACCGTGCGTATAGACGACTACGGCCCACCGTCAAGAAAAGACTTGCGCGTGGGCGTGGTTTCCCGTTCCGGAAATATCGACCTCACCACGCCCCTGTTTACGAGCGGCGCGGGGTTTCTGATCATCCCCGAAGATGCCCCAGAGTTATCGAACCCTGAGGTCGCTTGTATTCGCGCTGGCAAGGGATCTGTAGATCTGGCTGCCGCAATGAGCCAACTTGAAGGCACATTTGTGCAACTTGAAGGTGGTCCAGGGCTCAATGCTTCGATGGCGCAAGCCGACTTGATTGATGAAATCAATCTCACTATCAGCCCAAACATTGCGGCCAACAACGGACCACGGCTAGTCAATGAAGCAGCACCAATTTTAAATCGATTTATGCTGTCGCACATGCTTGAACAAGATGGCTTTTTATTTTTGCGCTACACGCGCAACACTCGTTAGCAAGTAACGAAGTGCACAACTACGCCTGAGCGGAGCTCGCGTGCTTTTCGAGTAACGCAAGTTCGCGTTTGAAGTCTGCAGCATCATCAAAGTTTTTGTAGACGCTGGCAAAACGCATGTAGGCAACTTCGTCGATCAATCGCAACTGCTCGAGCACTGCATGACCCACCTGATTGCTCGTGACGTCTCCACCTTCAAGGCGCAACGCATCTTCGATCCGCTCAGCAATTTCCATGATCATCTCGTCACCCACTGGACGACCCTTAACAGCGGCCTGAATGCCCGCCATCATTTTGAGGCGATCAAACGGCTGCTTGCCACCGCCGCGTTTCACCACATTGAGCGCCACTTCCTCAAGGCGCTCATACGTCGTAAATCGATATCCGCATTGTGCGCAACTACGACGACGTCGAATTGCGCCCCCTTCTTCAGAGAGGCGCGAATCGATCACCTTGGTGTCGTCAAACGAGCAACTAGGACAATGCACATCACGCACATTACACCAAAAACATCAATAAAAATTGCGTTATTTGCAGATTTACGGAATGAGAACGAGTTGACCAGCAACGATTGCATCACCATTCATGCGCACGAGTTGATCGACAAGATCTGAAATATTTGCTTGAGGGGCAACCCTTTTTGCGATTGCCCACAACGTGTCACCCGGTTGCGCAATAACAGTGCGAGGCTCAACTGACTGACCGGCGACGGCTTGATTGGCATGGGCTGAAGTGCCAGTAAGACCAATAAAGCCTGCAATCACGACGCCAAGAACCAGCATTGCCACAACCAGCACAACGAGCCGACGGCGCTGAAAAGTAGCAGTAGTTGGCCGATGGGCCATGCTTGGATGCTGGGCAGACCTTCGGGCTGCCGGGCGGCTAGTTGGAATTGAGCCTGGACGTCTGGCTGGGCGGTAAGCGCCTACCGGGGTTGGGTCAAGCTCGGGAACAAGGTAGAGGTGCCGCGCAGGGCGAACAGTTTGACGGGACGTTGGTTGGTGGTTCAGTGCTAGTGCCATGATGATGTCCTTCTTTTTTGATGGTGTGTAAGGGTTTGAGGGGGGTTTAATCTCGTACAAACCACTCTAGCGAACGGGTGTTCGGTAGTAGTGGATTATACGAACATTTGTTCGCCGAACAGGTGTTTGACTCTGGGGGCGAACACCCGTACGATGGAGGCATGACTTCCCTTCCCGTAAGCGCCCACACCCAGCTCACCGACCGCCAGCGCGGCATCCTCGACTTCATTGAAAGGAACATGCGCGAGCGGGGCTACCCACCATCGGTGCGCGAGATCGGTGAGGCAGTAGGCCTCAGTTCATCGGCCACCGTGCACAATCACCTCGGCACGCTGCAAAAACTTGGCTACCTACATCGCGATCCAACGAAGCCACGTGCGATTGAAGTTCGTTACGAAGCATCCAGTGGCGTTGCAATGGAAAGGCGCCCGGTCAAGCACGTACCACTCGTTGGCGACGTTGCTGCCGGTGTCAATGTGCTCGCACAAGAAAATGTTGAAGAACTCGTTCCCCTACCAATGGACTTCACTGGCGACGGCGAATTATTTATGTTGCGCGTGCGTGGCAACTCAATGATCGACGCTGGCATTTTGGACGGCGACTTTGTGGTCTGTCGTCAGCAAACAACAGCCGACAACGGCGACATTGTGGTTGCGGGTATTCCCGGCGATGAAGCCACAATCAAGACTTTTGCAAAGACCGGCAACACGATCACACTGACGCCATCGAATTCTTCAATGAAGCCGATGAAGTTTGAGACTGACGAAGTTTCGGTTTACGGCAAGCTCGTTACCGTGCTCCGTCGCCTCTAGCCGAGGCGTTGGGCCATTAACTCAATGCGCTCATCGGGTTGCACAACCGCGACACGAACATTGTTTGATCCGCCTGCACCGTAAAAATCACCAGGGCTCACGAGCGCTCCGCCTTCAGTTGCAAGGCGTTCGGCAAATTCCCAACCGTCGGTTGCATCGAACCACAAGTAAAAACCACCTGCTGGCAAATCAATAGCGCGGCCGGACCATTTGCTCAGCACTTTGGCTGTGCGCTCGAGGCGGTTGCGATACACACTGGCTTGAACCTTCACACTCGCGTCATCATTAAGCGCCACAACGCCCGCGGCTTGCGCTGGCCCCGGCACCATCATGCCCACGTGCTTACGCACTTCTTTGAGGTAGTGCACGATGTCGGCGTCGCCTGCATAAAAACCAACGCGTAGACCTGCAAGGTTTGATCGCTTCGACAATGAATGCAGTGCGATTACACCTTGCGTGCCGTACTCAAGTGCGGTTCGTGGCTTGCCCTGCCACGTGAACTCGACATAACACTCATCACTAAAAACCGGGACGTCGTGCTTGCGACCCCAGGCAACAACTGCGCCCATGTCGTCAAGTGCACCAGTTGGGTTGCTTGGCGAGTTCATCCAGATCATGAGTGCGCGTTTTGCGTCATCGGCACTGATCTTTGAGAGGTCAAGTCCACCCGATGCAGTCATTGGCACAGCTACTGACCTGCAACCCGACAACGTTGCGCCCATTGCATAGCTTGGGTAACTCACGGCAGGAAACAACACAGTGTCGCGAGATGGTGTGCGCAACTTCATCCACTGCGGTGTGGTCACTACAAATTCTTTGCTGCCAACGCACGCAGCAATTTGTGTAAGCGGAATGTCAATGTCAAACTTGCGCTGAATCCACGAGCGTGCAGCACTGCGCAATGGTTCAATGCCAATAGATGGCGGGTAACCACGCTCGAGGTGCGACGCCGAGAGTGCAGCGATGACCGCGCTCGATGGAGCATCACATGGGTCGCCAACACTGAGGTCAATGACTCCCCCTTCGTGCTTCGCGGCAACGGCCTTAAATGCGTCGAGTCTGTCGTACGGATACGGAGGTGGAACAAAGCCAGCAGAGTTGTTTGTCATGATGCAGCCATCGTTCGATCAACTGATTGATCAACAACAAATTGCGACAAGCGTCCAGTCGATGCATCGCCCAATCGAGCACGAATACGCATGCCGAACTCTTCGTTTGCTGTTGACACCACTTCTCCTTCTCGGTGCACCGAAGCCACGATGTCTCCGCGGTCGTATGGAATCAGTAATTCCACCACCACAGAAATGGCCCGCATGCGATCTCCGATCGTACGCAATAAATCGTCAATTCCTGCACCAGTTACTGCAGAGATGGCAACTGAGCCCGGGTGGCTTGCAACCATCTCTTCTGCCACTTCAGGTGCCATGTCGGCTTTGTTGAACACCAACAGCTCTGGCACATCTCCAGCACCAATGTCGGTCAGCACTTCACGCACAGCCAAGATCTGTCCTGCAGGGTCGACAGCCGTCGAGTCGACCACATGCACAAGCAAATCTCCGAGCACAGCAACTTCGAGCGTGCTCTTAAACGATTCGACCAAACCGTGAGGAAGACGGCGCACGAAACCAACCGTGTCGCTCACGAGCACTGGCTCACCACCAGGCAGTGCAAGTCGACGCGTTGTTGGATCAAGCGTTGCAAACAAACGGTTCTCCACCAACACACCTGCATCGGTGAGGTGATTGAGCAACGTTGACTTGCCTGCGTTGGTGTAACCAACAATGGCAACTGCACCAAGCCCACTGCGCGAACGACCCTTTGCTTGCTCGCGGCGATTATTTGCAAGATCAACTAGGTCTCGAGAAAGTTTTGCGATCTTGTCTTGGATACGACGACGATCGACTTCAAGTTTTGTTTCACCAGGACCACGAGAACCAATACCTGCACCCTGTTGCGACATGGCCTCAGAAATGCCACGGCGCAAACGAGGAAGCTTGTACCGCAACAACGCCAACTCAACTTGTGCTTTGCCCTCAAGTGTGTGTGCGTTTTGCGCAAAGATGTCAAGAATTACTGCGGTGCGATCAATTGCCGTACGACCCAACAATTTTTCGAGGTTGTACTGCTGGCCTGGTGTGAGTTCGTTGTCAAACACCACAGTGTCGGAGTCGACTGCCAAACACAGTTCTTTGAGTTCTTGCGCTTTACCCTTGCCAATGAAAAATGTGGAGTCTGGTGAATCCCGACGCTGCGTCATGCGCGCAACTTCCACTGCACCGGCCGTATCAATCAGTTGAGCCAACTCGTCAAGGCTTTCTTCGGTTTCGCTTTCGTCGTGACCATCAAATATGACGCCCACCAACACGATGCGTTCACGAATTGTGCGATCAATCAGCGTGCGCCCAAGCGCCTGCTGGTACGGGTTACTCACAATGAAATCTCAACAACATGCTTTGACATAAATTGTGCTGGACCAATGAGCGTCACTTTTCCCACTTTGGGATCGTCAACACGTACTCGTACATCGCCGCCGTCCATGTGCACAATTACTTCGCTCGCGCTCTTCGGCACGAGGCCCCATTGCACTGCAGCCCACGCACTCGCACATGCACCTGTGCCGCACGCTTGGGTGATGCCCGCGCCACGCTCGTGCACGCGCATGGTGATGGCGTTCACTTCTGGACCAGGCTCGATGATTTCCAAATTAATGTGAGGAACTTTCTCGCCCAATTCTTTGAGCGGAACAATCGCAACATCTTCCACGCCGACTACCGAGTGCGGATTGCCAACCGAGATATGCATGACAGGACGCATCGGGTCGCATTCAAGAGTCGCCCAACCTGTTGGCTCATCGAGTGAGTCGATTTCACCCATGTCAACGCTCGCATCGACTGTGTGAGGATCATTCGCTTGCGGTGTCACGACAACTCGCCGCTCGCCCGCATCGGTCGTCACTGCGTACTCGACTTGTGTGCTCAATCCGTCGGCCAGATGTGCAGCCTGCGCCAGGCAACGAATGCCGTTTCCGCTCATTTCGGCAAGCGAGCCATCAGAATTAAATAAGCGCATTGTCAGCGTGTTGGCATCAATACGGCCAAGCAGTAATAAGCCGTCAGCACCAATACCAGTCTTTCGGTTGCACCAATTGCGTGCCATGCTGGGCCAATCAATGTTTGCAACTTGCGCGTTGGCGAGCGCACTCGCCTCACGTCGATCGAGCACCAAAAAGTCGTTGCCCAATCCGTTGTGCTTGGTTATAGAAACATTGATTGAAGAATGTTGACTCGACATGCTCACTACGTTCTAGCGCAAGTGCTCGGCCAAGATTGGTGCAATTTCGGACACAGGATCTTTTTCGATATGGACCCAACGAATGCGGGGGTCACGACGAAACCAACGTTCTTGGCGCACCGCAAACTGGCGGGTGTGGATGACAATGTCTCCTATTGCCTGATCGAGCGTGCACCGTCCATCGAGATGTCGGTTGAGTTCTGCATATCCAAGTGCCTGACGAGCAGTCTGTGACATTGCACCGTCTTTGCGTAATTGCACAACCTCTTCCAGGAAACCTCGCTGCAACATTGCTTTCACTCGTGACTCAACACGCTTCACCAATACTTCGCGTGGCCAGAGCAAACCAATTTGCACCACACCGTTGTCGGGGTATGCACCGGTGCCTGGCGCATTGTCACTAAATGGTTTGCCACTGCCGATACATACTTCGAGCGCACGTTCAATGCGCCGACGATTGCTACGTTCGATATTTTTTGCAGCAACCGGGTCGAGTGCCTTGAGGTGCCTGTAGAGCGCAGCGACATCGGGCTCGCGTTGGAGTTCTGCGCGCACCGCCGGCCACTCACCTGGGAAACTCAACTCGTCAATCAGCGATGTGAGATACAAGCCAGTGCCAGCAACCACCAAGGCGTTGGCGCCTGCTTCGTGAATCTTTACAACTGCCGCGCGTGCATCCTTTTGGTAATCAGAGACCGTGAAGCGCGCACTAGGCGCAACCAAGTCGATGCAGTGGTGTTGTACAAGTTTCTGGTCTTCGGTCGTTGGCTTTGCTGTTCCGATGTCCATGCGCTTGTAGACCTGCATCGCATCGCACACCACGATCTGTGTGTTTCCATTGACTTGTGCTGCAGCCATTGCGGCATCTGATTTTCCACTGGCCGTAGGGCCAAGTATGACTATGGGCTTCACAGAGCCTGCACCGATAGTCGCACCTTGTGGGTTGGCTCAGCGCCGACCTCGATCAATTGACCAGACAAGTGAAAGCGTGCAGCAGATGTGATCTCGACCGTGGCGTAAGTTCCTGTGCGAA
>CAZHIN010000047.1:0-1572 GCA_964532575.1 uncultured Acidimicrobium sp. | reverse complement strand
GAAGTGCACCAACTTGTTTTGACGAGTGCGGCCTGTGAATGCATCTGCATCGCGTTTATTGCGACCCTCCACGATTACTTCTTCTACGCGGCCGATACGTGCTTCATGCTTGATGATTGCCGAATGATCAAGCACCACCTTCATGCGGTCATAACGACTCGACATCACTTCGGGTGCAATGAAGTGCTCTTGCATCTTTGCTGCTTCGGTGCCTTCACGCGGCGAGAAGATAAACAGATACGCAGAATCGAATTGTGCTTCTGCCGCAACTTCGAGCGACTGCACAAAATCTTCCTCGGTCTCACCGGGGAAGCCAACAATGATGTCGGTAGTTACAGCAGCGTCTTCGATCAACGAACGCGCCTGTGCAATTTTCTCGAGATACTTCTGTGCGGTGTAGCCACGATGCATCAGCGTCAACACGCGGTCAGAGCCTGACTGCAACGGATAATGCAAGTGTTCACATACCGCAGGAGTCTCGGCCATCGCCATGAGTGTCTCAAGATTCATGTCTTTTGGATGTGGGCTTACGTAACGCACTCTTCGAATGCCGTCGACTGCACCAACAGCGCGGAGCAACTCGGCAAACTGTGGTCGTAGTTTGATATCGGCATCACCCGCGCGACGAGCATCAAGTGAAAGATCGCGACCGTAGCTGTTGACATTTTGTCCGAGCAGCGAAATCTCCGTGACACCGTCACGAGCCAGCGCTGCGACCTCGTCAACAATGTCGCTAAATGGACGGCTGATTTCTTTGCCGCGCACACTCGGCACGATGCAATATGTGCAGGTGTTGTCACAACCGATCTGAATGGTTACCCAAGCGTTATACGAACGCTCTCGACGCACTGGCAACGCACTTGGAAATAAAGCATGGTCGTCAATTACTGCTTCATCAAAGATCTCGGTGATTCCACCGCTCATAGATGCATGCTCAAGCAGATCAACCGCTCGGTGCACGTTGTGGGTGCCCATGACCACGTCAACATATGGCGCTTTCTTGCGCACCTGCTCTTTGTCTTTTTGAGCCAAGCAACCTGCAACCATGATCTGGCGTTCGCGACCTAACTCAATGCCCTTCTCTTTCCAGGGCTTGAGCCACCCAAGACTTCCGTACAACTTCTCATCGGCGTTCTCACGAATGCAGCAGGTGTTGAGCACCACTAAGTCGGCGTCGTCTTCGCTTTCGGCACGTTCCATGCCGTCTTGCTCGAGCAACCCAGAGATGCGCTCGGAGTCATGAGCATTCATCTGGCACCCAAAGGTGCGCACAACATATTTACGAGTCACAGGCAAACAAGTTTACCGTCACACTTTTTCTGAATACGCCGAAATGGCAGCCCTGTCGGCGAATGTGTAGGGACACTCGCCGACAGGAAACCTTGTTGTAGAGCGCCTATTAGTGAAAGCGCGTCAACGAGAATCGACTAGTCGAGGTCGATTGGCTCGTCGTCTTTTTCGGTGAAAGCAGGTGCGTTGGCATCTGTACCAACACCCGCCTGCTGTCGCACACGTTCGGCCATTTGAACCATGATTTCTGGATTTTCGAGCAAGAAATTCTTGGCGTTTTCG
>CAZHIN010000046.1:7723-11855 GCA_964532575.1 uncultured Acidimicrobium sp. | reverse complement strand
CGGCATTTCGCTCAGCATTTTCATTGTTGTATTTGCTACCGAAGAAATGGGCACCAACACACGGGCGTGGGCTCTCAGCGTGCTCGCTGTTGGTAGCGGCGTTGGCGCAGGATCGGCTGTTGGTGCTTTGCCACTTGCCGGCATCTCCGACACTTCGTGGAGATACGTATATATAGTCGGTTTGTTGTGGCTTGTGGTCGCAGTCGTGTTGACGCGCTCGCTTCCAGAGACCGAACGATTTATTGCATTGCAACACCAGCAACACGAAGAAACTCCATCGCATCACTCAGCTGCCGTCTCGGCACATATTCATCGCGATCGTTTGTGGTTACAGATTGCAGTTGCAGTGCTGACCAACATATTTATTGCCACAGCATCGGTATTTCAAATTCGCTATCTCAAAGATGTGCGCGACTATTCTGCGAGCCTTGTTGCCGTCTTCACAACGATCACCGCCATTCCGGCGTCGTTTGGATTGATGATTGGTGGGCGCATCGCCGACCAACGTGGCCGCAAAAACCTGGCGATTATCACTATCCCACTCGGTGCAGTCTTAATCGCAACCTCGTATGGGTTTGCCAGTTACATGATGTGGCTCACAGCCATTTTGGGAGGCATCTGTTTGGGTCTTGCCTACCCCGCAATGGCTGTTTTTCGCAGCGAACTCTTCCCCACCGCTAAGCGCAACATCGCGTCAGCCATCATCACTACTGCTTCACTTATCGGTGGCAGCATCGGACTAATTGGCGCAGGACTCTTACTCGATCACGATGTCAGTTATGCAACCGTCATGATGGGGTTTGCAATGGGCCCGGTGCTCGTTGCTGTTTTGGTATTTACAAAATATCCCGAGACCGCACACCGCAAACTCGAAGAACTCAACCCCGAAGATTCTCTGTTACAGATTTTGTAGCCACTGCGCAACAAATTCGGCTACTTGCGCATCGGCTCCACGCAATTCGTGTCTGCCTTTTTCAATCATCTGCACAGTCGGCCGTTTTGGCAACAGTTTCCATGCCAGTGCCAATTCTTCTGGCGTTCCAAACTCGTCTCGCGTGCCACTCACAAATAACAAGGTGCTGTGCAGGTTGCCAAAATGTGCGGTGCGCAACTGGCCGGGTTTCTTTGGCGGATGCAACGGATACCCGATGCATGCGATGCCCAATACCTTGAGCGGATCAACTTCATCGCTCGCTGCCATTGTGCACATGCGTCCACCCATTGACCGCCCGCCAATCACAAGCTGCTCCGTCTCGCACTGCAGTTGTTTAGCAAACTCGCGCACAGATACTTTCACGCATTCGATCAACACGGAAGCTTTGTCAGGAAACTTTTTGCCATCCAATCGGTAGGGAAAATCAACTCGCAATGTTGGTACAGGCGCAACCGCTCGTTCAACTGCGATGAGCGCACTATGTTGCGAATCACTTCCCGCACCAGGAAAAAGTACGAGTCCTCGCGCGTTCATTAACTGAGCAAAACTCGGCGTGCTTCACCCAAATCAATGATTAATCGGCCAGCAGAGACTTCGTCTCCGCCATGATCTGGATGCACGTTGCGCAAACTGTCGCGAAAACGGCTCTGCACTTCTCTTTTTGAAGGCTTGATTGTGCCCGCAGGAAATCCCAAGATCTCTAGAGCCCATGCACGCGGATCGGTGAGCGCTGAGATTGTTGATACGCCACTGCCCGTCAAGTACGAAACGAATAACTGTCCTAGGGGTCCGCGCCAAGTCATTGCTTTAAGCAGTATTGGCGCAAGTTGTTTGCGCACTACTTCATCCATTCGCTCGAGCACATATACAGCACCAAGCACATGTTGCAGCGGTGCCCCAGTTTCGGAAAATTGGAACTGCACTTCGTCGTCAACATTTGTCATGCGATGCACACTGCGTCCCAGACCATGCCGATCGGCTTGATAACGGTGTCGCAGTCGTGGCTGCACAATGCGCTCGCCGCGCTCGACTTGACTGATTAAACGATGCACATCAGGAATCATGTCTTCATGGACATCGCCAACATATTGAGCGATGATTGCGCCAAGCAAGATTCCGCCAAGCCCAGGTGCTGGATCAACAGGCAACATGATGTGCCCCAATGAAATACGTCGTGTCGGCGTGATCGGCCGAGAGTGCCAAAATTCGACTTCGGCAAGCACCTGAACTGCTGATTCGCTCAACTATTTTCCTTCGGTGAACTCAACACCCCTGCTGTCAATCGAATCGAGGCACGAGTCAACAACGGCTTCAACGCCAATGGGCACCAACAACACTGTGCCATCCCATCGATAACCAATATCTAAATTGTCAAGCATGTCGCACAGTTGCTTGCGCTCACCCTCTGTCCATTCGTCAAGTTCGTACTCAGTGATGTTGTCGTCAGCGGTGTCGTCGTCGTCGTTCGCGTCCATCTGCTCTTCAAGTTCATCCAAGATGTCTTCGACTACTTCTTCTTGGTCTTGAGGCACCATCAACTCGTCGCCATCCCATGCATGCACAACCCCTGCTTGGGCAAGTGCTGCCACTACATCGGCTCGCTCGTCAACAGACCAATCCGTCAAGTCGTAGCGAGTACTTGCCGCATCGGCGTCTTTTGGGTTCCATTCACTCACAAGACAAACGCTACTTGTTTTGAGCCCAGATACGGCTTGCGACTACTATGAATACTCATGCCGGCGAAGGAACGTCCAGACCGCAACCTTGCGATGGAGTTGGTTCGAGTCACTGAGTCTGCAGCACTTGCCGCGGCTAGTTGGGTTGGTCGTGGCGATAAAAAAGGTGCCGATGGCGCAGCAGTAGATGCAATGCGCAATGTGCTTGACACCGTCAGCATGGACGGCATCGTTGTTATTGGTGAAGGCGAAAAAGACGAAGCCCCAATGCTCTACAACGGTGAGCGAGTCGGTAACGGTTCAAAACCACTCGCCGACGTTGCGGTCGATCCAATTGACGGCACCACCCTGACGGCGATGGGTCGCGGTAATGCACTTTCAGTAATTGCAGTTGCCGAACGCGGCGCCATGTTTAATCCGGGCCCATGCGTGTATATGGAAAAAATTGCGGTTGGTCCAGAAGCCGCAAATGCAATTGACCTCAATGTTTCTCCAACAAAAAACCTTAAAGAAGTTGCCAAAGCGATGAAAAAATCGCTGAGCGAATTGACTGTGATGATCTTGGAGCGCGATCGCCACAATGATTTGATCGCAGAAGTTCGGTCTACCGGTGCTCGCATTCGCCTCATCACCGACGGCGATATTTTTGCAGCGATTGCCGCCGCTTCGAGTGAAGTCGGAGTTGATGTTCTGATGGGCATCGGTGGCACACCAGAAGGTGTTGTTGCTGCAGCCGCTCTCAAGGCGATGGGCGGACAAATTCTTGGTCGTTTGCATCCGCGTAATGATGAAGAAAAGAAAGTCGCGATTGAGCTTGGCTACGACCTCTCAAAAGTTCTCACCATTAACGACTTGGTGAGTGGCGATGACGCATTTTTTGCAGCAACCGGTCTCACCGACGGCGAGTTGCTCCGCGGCGTTCGATACGACGCGTATGGCGCACGCAGTCACAGCCTGGTCATGCGCAGCCGTTCGGGCACTATTCGTTACATCGAGACGCACCACAGGCACGACCGCCTGAGCGCATACTCATCGAACACAGCTCAATAGCCCTTTTCGGTACTTGACAGCCAGAGCACGGCCTGTGTAACACTGCGATCCTTGTTTTTCCAAAGAGGTCGCCATGATTAACCACAATTTTGTAGCACATTCTTCGGGTCCCGCGTACACATCGGAGCAACTCATCCATCCGAAAGGCTCCACACTTGAACGCCAGCAGAAATCACGCACTCAGTCTCATCGGCCCCGCAGTGACTAATCATGACAATGCAAAAATGAGCGAAGTTGCCACTAAGCAAGATTTGTACAACGTTGGAGTTCTCATTGACTCCAATTTCAAATCTTTGACAGGAGATATTCACAACCTTCGAACCGACATGGACGCCCAGTTTGTTCGTGTTGACAGCCAGTTCGTCGCAGTCCGATCCGAAATGGCAACCGGATTCGCAAAAGTCGACAGCGAATTCATCGCAGTCCGATCCGAAATGGCAACCGGATTCGCAAAAGTCGACAGCGAATTCAT
>CAZHIN010000046.1:0-7623 GCA_964532575.1 uncultured Acidimicrobium sp. | reverse complement strand
TCGCAGTCCGATCCGAAATGGCAACCGGATTCGCAAAAGTCGACAGCGAATTCATCGCAGTCCGATCCGAAATGGCAACAGGATTCGCAAAAGTCGACAGCGAATTCATCGCAGTCCGAACCGAAATGGCAACCGGATTCGCAAAAGTCGACAGCGAATTCATCACACTCCGCGCCGAGATTCGCGACATGTTCGTTGCATTTCAGAGCGAGATTAATAAAACAACGATGCGTACTGGCTTCGCTACATTTCTCGCAATCATTGCCCTACTCGGCATTGACCGCTGGTGGAGCTAACCCATCTGCAAAACAATCTAAAACGTAGAACGCACATCCCACAGATCAGGGAACACCGGCTTAAATAACGTGCTCGCTAAATACGAAGCGCCCGAAGAACCGCCGCTTCCAATCTTGTGGCCAATAGTGCGCTCAACCATCTTGACGTGTCGATATCGCCACTCCTGCAATCCCTCATCGATATCAACAAGTCGTTCGAGCAATAATGCCGTCTCAGGATCTGAACGGTACGCGTTGACAATCATCCGCTGCACATCTTTGTTTGCCACATATTCGATAGTCATATCTCGGTTCAGAATGGCATCAGCCACTTGGTGTCCGCGCACAACCATGTAGCGAAGTACAGAATCCCACAACGAACGTCGGCTCATTGCTGCACTCACACGATCTCGCTGATCACCACTAGGCAGATGGTCGATCATCCCGCTATCGCGCCTGCCAAACACCGCTTCAAGTTCGCGAAACTGCGCAGATTGAAAACCGCTAGCAGCCTCTAGCCGATCGCGGAATGAATTGAACTGCAATGGAGTCATTGTCTCTAAAATGTCGACCTGACTAACTAACACTTTCAAGATTGTTCGGACTCGCCCAAGTAATCCCAGCGCAGTATGCGTGTCGCCGGTCTCAAGAACGATCTGCGCGCGAGCAAGTTCATGATGAATCGATTTAAACCACAACTCGTAGCTCTGATGAATAATGATGAACAACAACTCGTCGTGTTCGGGGCCACCAGAAAGCGGCTGCTGTAACTGCAAGATTTCGTCAATTTTGAGATATGACGCGTAAGTAATTGCTGGCTGTGTGTTGGGCATACGATGAGCGTATGCCACCGAGCACCAATGACTTTACCGCACGAGCATTTATTGAGGGTCTAGACGCCTCCGACCCTCTTGCAATCTTTCGCACAGAATTTTTAATCACAGATGAAGACATGTGCTATCTCGATGGCAACTCGTTGGGCCGCCTTCCCTTAGCAACCATCAGTGTGGTCAACAATTATCTGCATAACGAGTGGGGTTCGCAGATGGTTTCTGGCTGGCATTCATGGATTGATGAGGCTCAAAGCACCGGTGATTTGATTGGTCGAGCAACACTCGGCGCAGCGCCAGGACAAATGTTGGCTGTTGATACAACGAGCGTCAATTTTTATCAACTCTGTCATGCCGCCATCACTGCACGACCAGGTCGACACAAAATAATTAGCGATACAGCCAACTTCCCGACTGACCGCTACATCTTGGAAGGGATCTGCCAAGAACTGGGATGTGAATTGGTGCTGATCAACGATGAAGATGGCGAAGAGTGCGTGACACCTGAAATGTTGGCGTCATTACTGGATGATGACGTAGCCCTCGTGACATTTTCGGTAATTCAATACCGCTCTGGTGCACTGCATGACGTCGCTCGCATTACGCAAATGGCTCGAGATGTCGGTGCTCTTTGCGTATGGGATGCGAGTCATGCGGTAGGCGTTGTGCCTTTGCAACTAGATCGCGACAATGCCGGACTCGCGATTGGATGCACCTATAAATACGGAAATTCTGGTCCTGGTTCACCTGGTTGGCTCTATGTCAGCAAGGAGTTGCAACATGAATTGCATGTTCCAATTCAGGGATGGTTTGCTCAAGACAACCAGTTTGCAATGGCACAGGGTTTTGACCGCTCTCCCACCATTCGCGGTTTTCAAATTGCAAGCCCATCAATCATCGGATTGCGTTGTGTGCAGACTTCATTTGCAATGATCGAGCGTGCGGGGATGCAAGCAATTTCTCGAAAGGCTGCAACCGGAACTGAAATGATGCTGGCGTTGCACGACGCATGGCTTGCACCACTTGGCTGCACTGTGGTCACTCCTCGGGATGCAAATAGACGTGGAGGCCATATCACTATCCGACATCCAGAAGCCAAGCGCATCTCACAGGCACTCCGCGAATTTGTAAAAGTCGTCGTTGACTACCGAGAACCAGACTGTATTCGCGTGGCCATGTCGCCGTTACCCACCAGTTACAAAGAAATTTGGGAAGGTTTCAGCCGTATTCACGAACTCATTAAAACGCGAAAATACGAAGACGTTGTGCAGACTGACTCGCGAGTGACGTGATTGAACCCGTTCAGTCTGGCTGCTGATCTAGTCTGTACACAGCAACGTTGCTGAAAGGAACAGTATGACAATGGCGTCATATAAGACCTACTCAGCACTCGAAGCGGCCGAACTGCGAGTTCGTGAGGCCGGCGAGTGGCTGAATTTGGAAGATGGCTTGATCGAGACGATCGTTACGCCACGACGAATCATCGAAGTGGCAATCCCATTTCGGCGCGACGATGGTTCTCGAGACCAACTCGTTGGATGGCGAGTACATCACAACACCACTCGCGGCCCAGCCAAGGGCGGTATTCGATATCACCATGAGGTAAGTCGTGACGAAGTCGTTGCACTTGCAATTGGTATGTCGCTCAAGACTGCTATTGCCAACCTGCCACTCGGTGGCGCAAAAGGTGGAGTGCGATTTGATCCAAAGCAATATTCAATTGGCGAAATTGAGCGCATCACGCGTCGATATGTTTCTGAGATTGCATCCTTCCTTGGCCCTGACCGTGACGTGCCAGCACCAGATGTAGGTACCAACTCACAGATCATGGCATGGATCATGGATCAATATTCAACGGGAGTAGGCCATGCAACACCAGGTGTCGTCACTGGCAAACCAATTGAACTTGGCGGTTCACTCGGTCGTGAATCATCTACTGGACGTGGTGTTGTTGAGGCCGCTGCACTCATGCTCGGCAAGATGGGCACATCACTCTCTGGCAAAAAAATTGCGATTCAGGGCTACGGACAAGTGGGCTCATGGGCTGCGCGACTTGCCTCGGCTCGAGGTGCCCTGATTGTTGGGCTCTCTGATGTTGGTGGAACCATTCATTCCGATAGCGGACTCGACCTCGCAAAGATCGATAAAGCGATGCGCGAAGGAGCGCGAAGTGTTTGCGACACTGGCGTCGGAGAGGTTGTGGCGCGAGGCATCACCGGATCTGCAGCAGTATTTAGTCTTGACTGCGACATCGTGATGCCATGCGCACTTGGTGAAGCAGTTGGTGAAGCCGAAGCAAACGGCATGAAAGCAATGCTTGTTGTCGAAGGCGCCAATGGCCCACTCACCCCAACAGCAGACCTCATTTTGGCCGACAAGGGTGTCATTATTATTCCCGATGTATATGCCAACGCCGGTGGTGTTACCTGCTCATATCTCGAGCAATGTCAAAACTTTGCTCACCTCACTTGGGACGAAGACGAGGTAAATGCTCGAGTAATTGACTTGATGCGCGCTGCATTCGAGCGCTTCTATGCATTTACCCAAGAAACAGAATTGCCAAACCGATTAGCAGCAACGGTTCTGGGCGTCAAGACAATCGCTGATGCTCACCGCATGCGAGGCCTACACCCATAACGGTTTGGAGTACTTGACAGCTAGAGCAACAACTGTGTAACGATCTGAGAAATGGCGTCACATTCGCAACCTCGCATACACATCCCTATCGAGAAACACCTTCGAAAGGGCAATACATGTCAACTAGCGCAGTCCAGAGAGTCTTCCCGCCAATGAATAACTCAGCGGGAAATGAAGAGTTTGTTACCTACTCCGAATTCAGAAGTTTCGTAACCGAAACACGCACCGGGTTCGTGCATATTGAGTCAAAGATCGACTGGCTCCAAAGCACAATGAACATCCGATTTGAAGCCGTGACCGAACGCTTCAATTCAGTCGACAAACGGTTCGACGACTTCACCGCCAACATCAACAAGCGTTTTGAAGAATTCACTGCCAATATCGACAAGCGATTCAACGAATTTTCCACAAATATCAATGCACGATTTGATGATCTAAATAAGCGTTTTGATGACGCCAACACAAAATCTCATCGAGAATTTGTAGGGATAATGCTTGGGTTTCTGTCGATCAACCTTGTGATAATTGGATCAGTCATCGGACTGATTGCAAAGACTGGCTAGATATTTAGTGCGCTGCCGCACGGGCGTCGGTAACGCCACCAGCAGCGGCAAGTCGTGCATGTGCACGACGTAGCGCCGACTCGACAGTTGCATCATGCTCGCTGCGCATTGCTTCTTCAGCACGTTGCAGCGCTACACGCGCACGATCGATGTCAATGTCTGCAGCAAGTTCTGCTGAGTCAGACAAGATCGTCACATGATCGGGAGCCACATCAACGAATCCACCATGAACTGCAAGGTCTTGCACCGTGCCGTCACTCAGGTAGATGCGTGTGTGGTTCTCGACTAGTGCTCCCAAAAATGTGGTGTGTCCGGGCAAGAAAGCGATTTCGCCGCCTTGGAGTGTGCGAGTGATGACCTGACGGGCATCACCTGCAAACAACACGCGCTCAGGTGAAACCACCTCTACGCGAAGAACACTTCCCTCAGCCATGATTATGCGTTTTCTGCCAAAGCCTTGGCTTTAGCCAACACTTGATCAACGCCACCGACGTTCAAGAAGGCCTGCTCCGGAATGTCGTCCAAGTCGCCCTTGATAATCGACTCAAAGCTCTCCACGGTGTCTTCTGTCTTGACGTACTCACCCTTCAAACCAGTGAACACTTCGGCAACAAAGAACGGCTGCGACAAGAATCTCTGCACCTTACGTGCACGAGACACAGTTTGACGATCTTCTTCCGACAATTCGTCGAGACCAAGAATTGCGATGATGTCTTGAAGTTCCTTGTAGCGCTGCAAGATTTCTTGCACACGACGAGCAACGTTGTAGTGACGATCACCAACAACTTCAGGCGACAAAATTGTCGACGTTGAAGCAAGTGGGTCCACTGCTGGGTAAATACCCAACGATGCGATCTGTCGTGACAACTCAGTTGTTGCATCCAAGAACGTAAAGGTCGTAAACGGTGCTGGGTCGGTGTAGTCGTCAGCAGGCACGTATACGGCTTGCAACGAGGTGATCGAACGACCGCGTGTTGACGTAATGCGCTCTTGCAACTGACCCATTTCGTCGGCGAGTGTTGGCTGATAACCCACGGCTGAAGGCATGCGACCCAACAGCGTTGATACTTCAGAACCTGCCTGTACGAAACGGAAAATGTTGTCAACGAACAACAACACGTCTTGGTTTTTTACGTCGCGGAAATACTCGGCCATGGTGAGTGCCGAAAGAGCAACGCGCAAGCGCACGCCTGGTGGTTCGTCCATCTGGCCAAACACGAGGGCGGCCTTTTCAAACACGCCAGACTCTTCCATTTCCATGCGCAAGTCGGTGCCCTCACGGGTGCGCTCGCCCACGCCGGCAAACACCGACACACCACCGTGGTTCGATGCCACGCGGTTGATCATCTCGGTAATGAGCACGGTCTTGCCTACGCCTGCACCACCGAACAAACCAATTTTTCCACCAGCCAAATACGGGGTGAGCAAGTCGATGACCTTAATTCCGGTTTCAAACATGCGACGGCTTGGCTCGAGTGCTGCGAAGTCTGGTGCTGGACGGTGAATGTCCCAACGCTCGACATCTTTGAAGTCATCGTTGTTGCCATCGAGGCAGTCGCCCCACACGTTCCATACATGACCAAGCGTCTTGTCGCCCACTGGCACTTGCAGACCATGACCCGTGTTGCGCACTGGAGTACCGCGACGAAGTCCGTCGGTTGGCTTCAAGCACACTGCACGTACACGACTCTGTCCCAACTGCTGTGCAACTTCGGCAAGGATGAAAATATCTTTGCCTTCAACGTTGACGGTGAACTCAAGAGCCTGATTGAGCTCTGGAAGTGCGCCACGAGGAAACTCGACGTCGATAACTGGACCAGCAATGGCGACTACTCGACCATCCTTGAGTCCTGTTGGGTTCTTTGTTGCTGTGCTCATGTTGTGCTCCTGTTTTTGATCTTTGAATGCAGACGTACTAAGAGCCGAGTGCTTCGGCGCCGCTAACGATTTCCATAATTTCGGTTGTGATTGAATCTTGACGCGCGCGGTTCATGATGCGCGAGAGGTTTTTAACGAGATCTTCTGCGTTGTCAGTGGCGGCCTTCATGGCGCGCTGACGAAATGCGTGTTCGCTTGCTGCAGCATTGAGAAGCGCAGCATAAACGCGGGCTTCTACGTAACGCGGCAGCAAGGTTTGCAAGATCACATCTGGATCTGGTTCAAACTCGTAGCTGCCCGTGGATCCAGCAGGCTTGCCATCTCCACCCGCTGCTACCTCTTGCTCGAGAGGAACAAGTGGACGCCGCACGAGTTCTTGCGTACCTGCAGAAACGAACCGCGTGTATACCAACTCGACGCGGTCGATCTCGCCTTTGACGTACATGTCAACGACATACTCGCCAATGCGTTTTGCATCTGCGTAGCTTGGGCCATCAGAAAAGCCTGCAAAACCCGTACCCATTTTGTAGCCACGAAAACGGAAGTAGCCCTCTGCTTTGCGACCAACAGGAACAACCAAATAGTCCTTGCCTGCCAACACGTCGGCTTTAATTTCGCCTTCGGTTGCACGCATCACACCAGAGTTGTATCCACCGCACAAACCTCGGTCGGCGGTGATCGCCACGTAGCAAGTAGTGCGAATGTTTTCGCGTGGCTTCAAGAATTCGCTATTGAGTCCGGCGCCACCTGCTGCCAAATCTTTGACAACTTCGGTGATGCGTTCGCTATATGGCACGGCGGCGATCACACGTTGCTGGGCTTTGACGATGCGCGAAGCAGCGATCAATTCCATTGCACGCGTAATCTTTTTTGTCGCCTGAACGGACCGAATTCGTCCGCGCAGAATGCGCTCTTGACCGCCAGCCATGAATTACTCCGTTGCGAGAGTCTTGGCTGAGGCTGCGTCGCCAACTTCACCGGCATCGGTGCGAGTTGGGTCGGCTGATGCCGTGGTGGATGTAGGACGGAATGCATCTTTGAATGCAGTCACAATTGATGCAAGATCCTTTGGCACGTCGGCTTTTGGATCTTGGCGAATGCCTGCAAGCACTGATGCATGACGACTGCGCATGTGTTCGAGCAATTCGTTTTCAAAGCGACGCACATCGGACACTGGAATGGTGTCGAGGTAGCCCTTCGTGCCAGCGAAGATCGAAACAACTTGCTCGTCGATCGACATCGGGCTGTTGAGTGGTTGCTTGAGCAATTCAACCAAGCGATAACCACGCTCGAGCTGTGCTTTTGAAATTGGGTCAAGTTCTGAACCGAACGTTGCGAATGCTTCGAGTTCACGGAACTGCGCCAAGTCGAGCTTGAGTGTTCCGGAAACGCTCTTCATTGCTTTGATCTGTGCAGCACCACCCACGCGAGATACCGAGA
>CAZHIN010000045.1:0-11901 GCA_964532575.1 uncultured Acidimicrobium sp. | reverse complement strand
AACCTGCGGCCTGCGGTTTAGGAAACCGTTGCTCTATCCACTGAGCTACGGAGGCGGGGATGGTGCGAAATGTGGTGCGAAATTCACCCCGCATGCCGCGTCATCTGCTGAAAGGTTACTCGGGGTAGTCAAAAGCAGGAAGAAAACAAGGAAAACTTCCCACGTGGTTAGCAAGTTCTGTGCAATTTCCGTGCACTGACGCGCGAATTCCGCACGTCCTAATTAGGTACGAGAGACAGATCCGCGATTGGGCGGTTCCCATTCACCGAAGTACCGCGACAGGTCTCCCCCGGTTCGGTAATGCCACGCCAACAATGCAGTAATGCCTTGGTGAATTTGATAGCCGCGCAGTTGAAGCTCGCGTCGTTCGAGACCCACTGCGCGCACTCGCCTACCAAACCATTTCTCTTTCATGTGGTTGTGCATCGATTCAGTGTCTTCGCGGCCGCCAAACAAACGACGCCAATCTGGATCTGTTGGAGGAATAGTTCGCAGTGCTCGCGTGCGTCGCTTTCCTGTTGCGCGTTCATCGTCGGTGCTCGACTGACGAATAAATGCCGATAGCCCTCGCAAGTGCGGACTGACTGCATCATGTTCTGGGATACGCCAGTTTCCGTACAACGTGGTGCCACGTCGTTTTGTTTGCACACGCTCTAACGGTTGCCATACGCGTCGGCCATCAATGACTGTCTGAAATCCTGGGGTCCCATCAAACGCGGTGACGGGTAAATCAATCGCTCGCCCAATCCCCTTGAACGTGTAAGTACCGAGCGGAACATGTGCACGCTTTGACTTGTTTGTAAGAGATGTTTTCGTCAGTACATGTCGACCGGCGTCGAGAATGCGATCTTGGTCAACGGGATACAGCGCCATGTCGTAACCCACTCCCCGTACTTCTTTCACCTTGTCGAAAATTGGCAGCACCATGTTGGTGAATACGCCGCCGTCACCAATTCCATCTGGTTTGAATTGCGCATCAAGGATCACACGTTCATGTGAGTATTCGGTTCGCACGAGCGCGCTTACCCAGTAGTTGCCCGGTAGTTGCGTGTCATCTCGATAGCGCACTGCATCAGGGTCATACCGGCGATGAATGACCTCTCCTGTCTCTGGGTCAACTCGCGTACCTGCAATGTTGGAGTGATACAGCGATTCCAGCCAGGTGGCGTCACCGTAAATCATGTTGTGATTCGACGGATGTGTCAGTGAGTCGTCATCAACAAAGCAACCAATGCGGCGCGCAATCTCCAGTTGTGTTTCTTGGCAGTGTTCGCGGAGACGGTCGATGTAGCAAGAGATGTTGTTGATGAGGATGCGTCGACCACGGTTGTATTGGTCACGACTCAATGGCTTCGTTTCTAAACGACGCGTTGGGTGATGAGGCCACATCTTTTCGGTTTCGTCTACGAGAATGTCCCACACACGACGGCTATTCAAAGATCGGAACAGACGACGAATAGACGATTTCTCATACAGCATCACATCGCTCATGATTACCGAGTGGATTTCGTATTCACGAGGACGCCCTGGACCCACTCGAATCGCCAACTCGTCTGCTATTTCTTCTGCGAACTCCCACATGGGCGCATAGGTGGCGTATGCAATGAAATAGTCGAGATCACTCAGGTTGAGGGGCGATGTATGCGTTCGCCGCTTCCGTCCGGCATCACTAGACGCTGTTCCCTTATGACCATCGATGCGGTCTGCAATGGAATAGTCAATCGCGGCGTCCATTTCGGACACAGCAATGGGGTCAAGCCTGTAGGTCTGTGCCCTCTGTGGTCGCCGCTTCTTTGCCATCTACCTAGTGACCCACCACTCGTAGCGCAACATTCGCGCGGTGGCATCAAGAGAGTTGTTACCCAAGAACAAGGCAGCGACTTCAAGGCCTTGTGATTCGAGAACAACTGTTGCTGCACCAAGGCGGATTGATTTTGCAGTGACACCAGACCCTGAACGGAATCCGGTCATGCGCATCACGTTCATGAGGCGGGTGTTGACTGTGCGTGCAACATTTTCTGCTGTCACAAAATCTGCAACTGCCAGTCGTTGTTCGCCCTCACGGTGGTTCTCACTCAGAAACAGCGCAATGCGATTGCATGCCCATTCTGTGAGCACAGCGGTCCGTGGGTTCTCTCCCCGGAAATAGACAACCTTGTTCGCAAGGTCAACATCGCACGCGCGCACCAGCCCTGCTTCATTGGCTGTTGCACCCGACATGCTGAATGCAACCAACAGGTCTTCACCAGTGCTGATGAGCGTGCTGTCCACCATCGCCACAACCGAATCCAGCTCCAGCAGATTCAGCGGCCGTGGTGATTCTGGTTCACCGCGCGACACCGTGTCGCCACTGAGATCAAATCCATCAGTAAAGCCCTCGGCGGCCATGACTGTTTGAAAGAAGCGATATGCCCACTGCCGGTTTCCAGCCGTACGAGGTGACACCTCAGCAAATCCATGCTTTCCTTTACGAGCCGACCACATGTGTTGCAGAACATGATCTGCTGTTATCTCATCGAGAAACTCAAGACCGTGTGCTTGCAGGTCTTTCTCGAAATGAATCAGTAGACCGTGGAGTTTTCGTGCGGTTCCTGTTGGCGCCGGATACGAGGACTCAATCAGTGAATGTGCAAGAGCAAATGCATCAGACAAACGCTTGCGTTTATCGTTCGCCATCTTTGCTCCAACGAAAAGGGCGACATGCCTGTTCTGGGCTTTGGATAGATTTATCCAGAATTCGTTTCTTGTTTCGTTC
This sequence comes from uncultured Acidimicrobium sp., assembly GCA_964532575.1. GTDB lineage: Bacteria > Actinomycetota > Acidimicrobiia > Acidimicrobiales > Ilumatobacteraceae > UBA3006. Next base: position 9,146 of record CAZHIN010000045.1, on the reverse strand, counting down.
CGCGCGTTGTGCCCGGTTCCAGTGCCCTCTATTTCCTGGTCGCTGTTGAACAGTTCCAGTTGTGTAGGGGGATGTTCCGGCAACGGTTCGCGTTGACGATGAAACTTTATGTGGAACCCAAGTATGACATCTGTTTGTGTCACGAGGCGCAACTCCTGCAACTTTTTTTCGTCGCACAATGTCAAGAGATAAACGCTTTTTCTTAATCGCGATTTCTATTGACACTTTGAATAATTCGAACACTGTCAACACCATCACGTCAGAACGGATACTCATCGGCCTCACTCACATCACATGAATCACTAAACGGACAACGTGTGCAGTGTTCGCCGCCTTGCACCACGACGCCACGGTCATTGCGCATGTCAGCAATTGCTTGTGTTGCTAACTGTGTGACAGCAATTGCCAACTCCAGCCAGTCGCGTTCAACATCCATGCCGATGCCTTTGCCTGACTGCAATCCCCACACGACTAAACGTTGTGGTGGGCACCCAGTGGCGATGCCATGCACCACTGCTCCAAGTGCCATCTCTTCAAGGTCGCGAGGCGAAGGAGTGTGGGCAACAAAACGCACGAGAACAGCACCGGGCCAGTTCACTTCGATACCCATCCGGTGATCACCAAAGGTGACATCCACCGTGTCGACGGAGAACACCACATCGCCGATTGCAATGTCCTCTAAGACTGGCCCCACGGTGACTTGAGTGCCGTCCACAATCTGGGGCCATGCTTCCAAGAGATGGGCAATAGACATCGCCAATTCCCCTTCAAGTTCAGCGCGCGCAAACTCGGTCTGCAGAAACAGCCACGTAGCCGTCAATGGATCGATGTTTGCTTCCGTTCCCAGAAACTCCTTGACAAACTCCATGGGCTTAGGAGCCTCACCGATCACGGCTGCTTCGAGGTATTCCTTCGCCACCCGAACAATGAGGTCACGCCGCAGTAGGAACACATGAGCGGGAATCTCAGTGGCGACTTCCCGCCCCTGCCACAACCCTCCACATGTGAGCACCTCATCGATGTTCTCCTGACGAAGGGTCAAACGCCCCAGATCTTCAGGTATCTCCTGTCGGATTCGGGCAATGGCGGCTGTGCCCCACCCTTGCTGATAACCCAATGGTTCCAATACTGGAATCACTAGTCCTGCCAATTTTTCTGTCATTTTCAGTCCTCCTGACTGTCTACATTCGTAGACACCATAGCACCGACTACGGGTGTAGACAACCTTGAGTCAGGAATGAATTAGAGTGGGAGCATGACAGGGGTGCCGCCAAAGTATTTAGTAGGCGCGCATGAGATTGCTGAGCGTCTCGGTCTCAGTCATGCACAGTCGGTGCACACCATCCGGAAAAGACATGCTGACTTCCCTGCCCCGGTTGCCAACCTTAAGACAGCAATGATTTGGGACTGGCGTGACGTGGAGAAATGGGCGCGGGACTCTGGTCGGCTTTAGATCGGGTCAACAAATTTAGGAGAGGCCAATAAAGCGTTCAAAGAATGCAGACAGCTTCTCAAGGACAGTCTGCTTCTTGACCGCATGTGCGCCCGAGGCTGCGAAACGCGATACCGGGGGAAGAATCTTGGTAACAGCGGTCCCTGTGGGCTGGATTGCTCCATCACGGAAAGCTGTCTCAATAAATTTCCGAGTTGCCTCACTGTCAAGGCCTTCTTCGTCAATGATTTTTTTGAGCTCTAGTTCGCGCCGAGCCAAAACGAACTCACGCCATTCCACATCAACGTCCGATATCGTAGACAACGAGTCAACGAATTGTTGAATCAAGTCCTTCTTGTTGCGCAAGGTGGGGCTTGATTCAATAGCTCGATCGATACTGGCGCGAATCTCTTTGTCATCACCATCGCCTTTTGCAGCACGATATTGGTGAACAAGCATCAAGATGAAATCAACATTGATCTCCACCTGCTTGATGAGTTCAATCTCAAACACAACGTCATCAATGATTGATTCTTTTTCGCTGTCATTTCGTTGCCTGAAGTCTTGATAGATGTTTAGATATCGGCTTTGATAATCCTGCAAATCTCGTGGTGCAACAATTTCATGACCTGAAAAGTCATCGAACGACTGCAAAATGTTGCGCAAACGCAGAATTGCACCAAACACCTTTACAAATTCTTTCTGAGCAGTTTCGCCAACAATCGGTTGCCCAAGTGGATACTCAGACAACAGCGTGGTGACCTTGTCGGAGTATTCCTCGTAATACTCCGCATATGGCTTAAGAAGAACAATGCCACGTGCATCCTTGTTGCCGAACAAAGCAATTGCATCGTTAGTTTCCTGCTCAAGATTTCGGAAACTCACAATGTTGCCATAGGTCTTGACCGAATTGAGAATGCGGCTCGTGCGTGAGAAAGCTTGTATCAACCCGTGAGATTTCAGATTTTTGTCCACCCACAAAGTGTTCAACGTGGTGGCATCAAAGCCCGTAAGGAACATGTTGACCACAATCACCACATCGATCTCGCGCCGTTTCAGTCTCAACGAGAGATCCTTGTAGTAGTTCTGGAATTTCTCTGCTGACGTATCGAAACTAGTTCCGAACATGTCGTTGTAGTCCTGAATGGCATCATCCAAAAATGATCGCGAGTCAAGATCAAGGCCATCAGTCTCAAACCCTTCATCGTCCAAGAGGTCCAAGTCATCGGGTTCGTTCGCAGCAAAGCTGTAGATAAGACCTACTTTGAGTTTCTTGTTCGGCGGCAACGTCTCCTGCTGCATAAAGAACTGGTTGTAGTAGCGCTTCGCCGCATCAATACTTGCTGTAGCGAACAAAGCATTAAAGCCATTCACTCGCTTGCCGGCCAAGCTGTAATGCTGAGCACGCTTTGTCTTCTGGTCAAAGTGCTCCAGGATGTATTGCACCACTTGCTTCATCCGTTCGGGTGCAAGCAGCGCCTTCTCTTTGTCGATGGCGCTGACCTTCTTGTCGGCAAGCACCTCGGGGGTTTTGATGGTGTTCACATAATCAATACGAAACGGGAGAACGTTTTTGTCATTGATGGCGTCAACAATTGTGTATGTATGCAGCTTCTCGCCGAATGCTTGTTCAGTGGTACGGAAGTTCGGGTTTCCACCAGTCCCTGAGTTAGCCGCAAAGATCGGAGTACCCGTAAAGCCAAACAAGTGGTATTTCTTAAAAGCCTTAGTGATTGCCGTGTGCATCTCACCGAATTGGGATCTGTGACATTCGTCAAAAATGATCACCACATGACCGTCGTAAATGGCATGACTCTTATTGCCCGCAATGAAAGTGCTCAACTTCTGAATGGTCGTGATAATGATCCGCGCATTCGAGTCCTCCAGCTGCTGCTTCAACACCCGGGTAGATGTATTCGAATTCGCAGCACCGGGTGCGAATCGGTCGTATTCCTGCATTGTCTGATAGTCCAGATCTTTGCGGTCCACAACGAATAAGACCTTGTCAATACCGCTAATGCGTGTCGCCAATTGCGCCGTCTTGAAACTTGTGAGTGTTTTGCCAGATCCGGTGGTGTGCCACACATAACCACCGCCATCAACACTGCCCCACTTCTTATAATTGCTCGCCACTTCAATGCGGCTAAGAATGCGCTCCGTTGCAACTATCTGATACGGCCTCATCACGAGAAGCATTCGATCCGCTGTCAAGACGCAGTATTTCGTGAGAACATTCAAAAGCGAATGCTTCGCAAAGAAGGTCTTTGCAAACCCTGTCAAGTCCTCAATTGGACGGTTTGATGCATCTGCCCACCAACTGGTGAAGTCAAAGCTATTCGACGTCTTTTTAGACCGACGAGCAGGTGACTTCTCACCCAAGTGCTGCGTACGTACTGTGTTGCTGTAGTACTTCGTCAACGTGCCGTTGCTAATCACAAATAACTGCACATATTCAAACAATCCCGAACCAGCCCAGAAACTGTCTCGTTGGTAGCGATTGATTTGATTGAATGCCTCGCGAATGTCGACTCCACGTCGTTTTAACTCAACATGGACCATCGGCAGGCCGTTTACCAATATTGTGACGTCATACCGATTGAGATGATTTCCCTCCGCCTCGTACTGGTTAATCATTTGCAACTTGTTGTTGTGAATGTTTCCTTTATCTACAAGAAGGATGTTCTTCGTCGAACCGTCATCGCGCTTTAATAACTGGATGTGATCTTCCTGAATCCGGACTGTTTTCTCAACCACACCGTCTTTCTCACTAGCAATCTTTTCATTGAAGAACGCCTTCCATTCTTTGTCGGAAAATGTGATGTTGTTCAATAACTCCAACTGTGTTCGGAGGTTTGCGACCAACTGTTCTTCGGTCGAGAAGGTTAGATACTCATACGCCTGGCCCTGGAGAACCTTGATTAGCTCTCGTTCGAGGTCAGCCTCAGACTGGTAGCCAGATGCGTGATAAGCCTCATTCACAAACTCCGCAACAACGGTGCTCTCCGCGCTCACCGCAATCGGTTCATACCGCAGCGTCGACTCCTTTTTCACGCGTCAGCCTCAAAAGACAGCAGGCGATCGCGGTAGTACTCATATTGCCGACGGCGAGCATTCAACTCAGCTGGTAATCCCACCGAAATGTCATTAACCAATGCATCAAACTTGTCCAGAATCTCGACAATTTCTTCCTGCACTTCCAACGGCGGCACCGGAATCTGAATTCCCAGTATCTGATCCTTGGACAAGTGAGTTTGATCAAAACCACTGTCATATCTCAACAACTGTTGATTTCTGTCAAGAATGTAATAGAGGAATCTAGGAAGCACTCTCTCCTCATCTCTGGGATCAACCAAACAGACTCGCTGATTCGCTGCGTACTTTCCATCTTGATCCACAAAAAATGCTCGGGCCAAGGCACGTCCATTTGGTAAATCGCTCATGACTAGCGCGGTCTGATTCCTGACCGCTGGTGTCCGAACATCGGCTTGTTTGACATAACGCGCCTGTCGGCCTTGTGTAGAGATGAATCGTGAAGTTAACAGTGCTATCTCGCCCTCAGGATCAACTAGACGTTCGTGAGCTTTTGCATTGGTGAAATTGGCGACTTCAGCCAGCTTGAGGAATTCCACATCAGAACGGCTCATATCAAATGTAAGAAGTTCACGCCTGTAGTACGCATACTGCTCTTTACGTGCTTCTAGCTCTGCTTCTAGCTCTGCTTCTAGCTCTGCTTCTAGCTCTTGAAAAGTGTCTAGCACCCGCACGATCTCAAGTTGTACTTCCATCGGCGGCACCGGGACTTCGAATTCTCGTATCATTCCAAGATTCAGGCCCCCTCGAGTTCCTTCTCCCGACGAGATAGATCTGAGAACTTGGTATTGACTTGACAGGAAATGGAAGAGAAAATCACAATTCACTTCGTCGTTGAGTACAACTGAACAGAGTGACTGGTTCGTGCAGAGCTCAATTCGTGTACGGGCAACCATACCTCTTGTCTTCCCTTGACCAGCAAGTGCAATTACTACTGAATTTCTCGGAATCATTCGAGTGCTACATGAATCAAACCCTTCTTGGGTGATGAAGCTTTCTGTTTCATGAACGGTCTTCTTATTTACTTCCCCAGATGACATCCAGGGAATAGTTCCACCCTCCCAATAACTGCTGACGCCGGACTTCGGGGTAGCGCCAGAAATACACGTCGCGAATGACTCAATTGATCGGCGTACAACTCCGTTTGGACAGTGCTTGCGGATGAGGTCATCAATGCGGCTCACTTTGAACCTTCCAGATCAGCAACGATTTCATCAATTGCTTTTCGCAGCTCTTGCTGTCGCGCAACAATTCGGGCTATGTCTGCATTTAGAGCTGAGATATCTACAACTTCACGCTTGTCCTCAGCCAAGACATACGACGAAACCGACAAGTTGTAGTCGTTTTCAGCGATTTCGTTGTTGTCAACCAGCCGAACGAAATGGTCAACATCTCTTCTTGCGATATACGCATCGAGGACAACCTTTTGATTGTCATCGGTTAGCTTGTTTTTGTTTCCGGCGCGAATGAAGTGTGGCGATGCATCGATGAACAGTGTCTTGTTGTCGGTCTTTGATTTCTTTAGCACCACAATGCACGTGGAAATGCCTGTTCCAAAGAACAAGTCCGGCGGTAATTGAATAACAGCATCAACAAAGTTGTTGTCGATGAGGTATTTGCGAATCTTTTGTTCCGCTCCACTTCGGTAGAGAACACCGGGAAACTCAACGATTGCTGCGGTGCCGTCTACTGCAAGCCAACTGAGGATGTGCAAGGTGAATGCAAGGTCTGCCTTGCTTTTTGGAGCGAGAACACCTGCGGGCGCGAAACGAGGATCGTTAATTAGCAACGGATTTGCGTCTCCATCCCATTTGGTGGAGTACGGGGGGTTGGAAACAATTGCTTCGAACGGTTCATCATCCCAATGCGCGGGATCTGTCAACGTGTCGCCGTGGGCGATGTCGAATTTCTCGTAGTTGATGTCGTGAAGGAACATATTGATTCGGCACAGGTTGTGAGTAGTGATGTTCACTTCTTGCCCAAAGAAACCCTGTCGCACATTGTCCTTGCCAAGAACTTTGGCGAACTTCAGCAGGAGCGCACCGGAACCACATGCCGGGTCGTACACCTTGTTCACTTCGGTCTTACCAACGACCGTGATACGAGCGAGCAGTTCTGAAACCTCCTGAGGCGTGAAGAACTCGCCACCCGACTTGCCTGCACTTGATGCATACATAGTCATGAGGTACTCATAGGCATCACCAAAGGCATCAATGGTGTTGTCCGCGAATTCACCCAGTGACAGATCGCCAATGGCGTCCAAGAGTTTCACGAGTTTTTCGTTTCTCTTTGGGACTGTTCCACCCAGCTTCGAACTGTTGACGTCGAGATCATCAAAAAGACCTTTGATGTCATGTTCGCTGTCGGCTCCGACCGCTGAGCCTTCAATGTTGCGAAAGACTCGCTCGAGTGTTTCGTTGAGGTTTTCGTCGTCCTTTGCTCGCGTACGAACATTTACGAAAAGCTCGCTGGGAAGGATGTAGAAGCCCTTCTCAACCACAGTCTCTTTGCGGCCAAATTCGGCATCTTTGTCCTGAATCACGGCGTAGTTGAAGTCCGTGTTGCCAGCCCGATGTTCATGATCGTTGAGATATGCCGTCAGGTTTTCCGAGATGAACCGATAGAAGAGCATGCCGAGGACGTATGACTTGAAGTCCCAGCCGTCGACACTGCCGCGAAGGTCGTTGGCAATCCTCCAAATGGTCTTGTGAAGTTCTGCCCTTTGGGTTTCCTTGGTCATTTTGGAGTCTCTCTAGGCTGCGTGATGTCTTCCTAGACACTAGAGCAGGGGTGATTCGGGGGCTTGAACTGAATCGGGTGACCGATGATGACTATGGGTGGTTCCGTTATGGAATTGACACCTGCGTCTCCTGCCACACCCCCTGCTTATGGTTGAGGCATGCGCCTAGCCGACCTCCTAGAAATGATCTGTCAGAGTGACCCAACACATTGGAACTCTATTGATCCCCCATATGCAAAATATGTGACTCACCTAGAAGTAGTTCGTGAAAGCATCCAAGCAGAATCCTTCGGCCATTACGCACTATGGGTTTATGTAGATGACATTCAAATTTCAGTAGCACTCAGTGAGGAACTCGATCGCCACGGTGCCAAGTATCAAGCCGAATGGAACACCTTCCCGAACAAACGAATCAACGAGCATTTTCTTGACGTCATCTACAACGGTCAGATTGTTTATCGGGAAGTTGTTTTGGGGGTCGATGGCGGTCGAGCATTCCTTCCCTCGCCAAAATTAGAGACGATCGATACAGGCCAAATGTGGCACGAGCCGTTCACTAACACCGTCACAGAACTTCAATTCGAACTAGCCCAATTTCTTGCCCGAGTACAAGGCAATAGGGAATTTGACGGATACTTCAAACAAGCTGGATTTGTTGTTCTTCCAGAGATCTAACCAAAGGCCGAGTTGACCGCCTTCCTATTAGGGATGTCGCCTGAATTGACGGGCCCTTCACTGAAAGATTGGGCCCGGATACCGACACACACCCAGGAGTTAACCTCCTTAAATGGTTCCAGTTTCAAAATATGAGATGAGCGTACGCTTGCAGAAGCGAGCAGATATCGCAGCTCGAAAACGAATTGACTCGACACGCCACCGTTGCTTTGTCTCGTATCACGTAGCTGATACCGCTGAAGTTGAAACCTTCTTAGACAATTTTGGAAGTGAATTTCTAGGTACCTGTGTAGGGATTACCGAACGGGATGACTTCATCAATAGCGCTGAGCCCGAATACATCAAACGCCGAATACGGGAGTTGTATCTGGCGAATACAACAGTCACAATCGTGTTACTTGGGCAGTGCACCTGGTCCCGACAATTTGTTGACTGGGAAATTTCATCTACCCTGCGCGATGATCCCAAAAATGCGAGAAGTGGATTACTCGCAATTCCACTCCCGTCTAAAAATGGGTCTGCAGTATTGCCACCGAGAGTTCACGACAATTTTGATCCAGAAAATCTAGATAAGTCATACGCTCGTTTTCTTCGTTATCCCAATTCACCATGGGAAATGCGACGTTGGATCGAAATGGCATATCAGAACCGTTTTGATAAATCCAAAGTTGTCAACAACACTCGAGATTTATTCCGGGCAAATCGCGATTGCGCACAAGGCTGAGAGTCTGACCATGGAAGACATAAACATGAGCGACTGGAAGACCTACGAACAAAGTGTTGACACCCATCTAGGAATCCTTCAGTCAATGATTCAAAGAATGGCAGCGAACTCAGTGTCGGCAAAGACGTGGGCTGTGGGGCTAACAACCGGAACTCTCTTCCTCGGCGGAAACACGGAAGTGACAGCAGTGCGCTGGATTGCGTTACTTCCAATTGCCTCACTTCTGGTTCTAGATATTTATTACTTGACCCTAGAGAAGGCCATCCGTTCCAAATACGTGGAATTTGTGCAAGCCATGACGGCAGAGGAATTTGATGTGGGCCTGCTGTTCAACGTGTCGCCACCTCCATTTTCACTTAAACAATTTGCCAAGGCTGCGAAATCGCCCTCAATTTTGATCTTCTACGTACCACTGATAGTCCTTTGCATTTCTATTTCAGCGGCATTGAAGTAGGACCAAGGGCGTTCCAAAAAACGGCGTTTCG
>CAZHIN010000044.1:1786-11912 GCA_964532575.1 uncultured Acidimicrobium sp. | reverse complement strand
GTGCTCGCGCGTATGGCTCCATGCTGCCCGAGATGTCGAGAAGCACAACGAGTCGGCGTTGACGCTGACTTGGTTTGCGCCAGTGCAAGCGAGCAGGCTCGCCACCAAATGCGAGTGATGCGCGAACGGTGCGGCGCAAGTCGTGGCGAGAACCACTGCGTTTTGCATGTGTGAGGCGAAGTGATTTTCGGGCAGGGCCTGCGAGACGAAGTTGGTGCATCAGTCGCTGTGATTCGTGCAGTTCTTCGTCGGTGTATTGAGCAAAATCTTTGCTACGTAATGATTCGTTTGCAGTAAAGCGCATCTGCATTGTCTGATTGTCGTCTTGTGCATCTGCATTATTTTCATCCGGGCCGTCTTCGTCGTCGAGCAACAATGTGATTTTTTGTGGCGGGCCATCTTCGTCGGCGTCTGTTGCGTTACGACGTTCCCAAAAAACCGCAAATGCCCGGTCGTACAGTTGGTGGTCTTCTGGTCGATGCACCAGTGTGGCCCGCCCCGCCCAATACACATCGTCGCGCTTGGTCATTGACACGACATCGAGTGCTTGCACAAATGTGATCACCGAATCGATGGGCACATTGATGCCCGCGCCGCGTAATACACGCGCAAACGAAACTGCCATTTCGTCTGCAGATGAGCCAGCAGGCTGCTTCAGCGCTGTTGACATTGCTGATGCGCTTTAATTATGCGACAAGCCGCGGTCGAAGGCTTGTTTCACCAGATCGGCAATGCCCGTTTCACGAACACGTTCGTGATCTTCGCGGTACTTAAGTACCGTGCCAAGCGTTGCAGCAACGCTTGTTTCGTCGAGTTCAAGAATTCCTAGTTGACCGAGTGCTGTTGCCCAATCAATTGTTTCGGCAACACCTGGTGGCTTATACAAATTGAGCCCACGCATTGCTTCGACAGCTGCAGCCACTTGACGAGCGAGTGACTCGGCGATTTGTGGAACACGCAGCCGAACGATGGCCACTTCGCGCTCAAAATTTGGGTGCTCTACCCAGTGATAGAGACATCGACGCTTGAGTGCATCGTGCACATCGCGCGTGCGGTTGGACGTGAGCACCACGATTGGTGGGGTAGTTGCACTAAATGTGCCAAGTTCGGGAACAGTGATTTGGAAGTCGGACAAGATTTCGAGCAAGTACGCCTCAAACTCGTCATCGGCTCTATCAATTTCGTCAATCAACAGCACTGCAGGAGTGGTGCGGTTGTCAATGGCTCGCAACAGCGCACGCTTAATCAAAAATCTTTCGTTATACAGTTCGCTTTCGAGTAGCGAAGTGTTTTTAGACTTTGCCTCACCAGATGCTTCGGCTGCGCGCAAATGCAACAACTGTCGTGAGTAGTCCCAGTCGTATACAGCCTGCGATGCGTCGATGCCTTCATAACACTGCAGGCGAATGAGTTCGCCACCTGTCATCGCTGCAATCACTTTTGCAAGTTCGGTTTTACCGACACCTGCTTCGCCCTCCAATAAAAGAGGGCGCTTGAGCGACAACGCCAAAAATACTGCGGTCGCAAGGCCTTCATCGGCCAAATAGCTTTGCCCACCGAGGGCGTTTCGTACTTGGGCTACCGAGGTGAGTGTGGGAAAACTCATTGACTCACTGTAGAGGCACGAGGGTTACGAGTCGAAGCCCAAACCCAGCCGGTCGAGGGTGCGCAGCCAGAGGTTGCGCTTGCCCGTGCGGTCTTCGCGACTGAGCGCCCAGCGCGTTGTCTGAATGCCGATAAAGCGAAAGGGCTCGGGAGGAAATGGAATTGGTTTGCTCTGCACAAATTTGGTTTGTGTTGCCGGAGTTTTGCGCCCGTCAAGTAAATCAAGCATGACTTCGGCGCCAAAGCGCGAACTGGCCACGCCAAGACCGGTGTAGCCAATGGCGTATGCAACTCGGTTGCGCATTGCTTGACCCCAAAACACGCTGTAGCGGCTGCAGGTATCGATGGCGCCGCCCCAGACGTGTGAAAACTTGACGCCTTCAAGTTGGGGAAACGTTTCGAAGAAGTGTTGAGACAACTTTGCCCAACTCTCTGGACGAGATTCCAAATCGACACTCATTTTTCCACCGAAGAAATACATTGCGTCGTAGCCACCCCACAGAATGCGGTTGTCGGCAGTGAGTCGGTAATAGTGAAACTGATTGGAGATATCAGATAAACCTTGGCGATTTTTCCAACCCAAACTGTCTAGCTGCTGTGCGTTTAGTGGCTCGGTAACAAGGCAGTAGTCGTACACCGGAGCAATGTAATTGTGCATGCGCTTGAGAAGCGGTTTAAATGCGTTGGTGGCGAGCGCAACATGCTTCGCTTTGATGTCGGCCAGTGCTGTTTCAATCGACACGCCGTTTCCTGAATAATCAAGTCCAGTTGCTCGCGTGTCTTCAAAAATGCGCACGCCAAGACTTTCGGCCGCACTTTTAAGACCCCACACAAGGCGCGCTGGATCGACAAGTGCAGCAGTGTCTTTGCACCACATGCCGCCAGTAAAAATTGGCGATGCAACTTCGCGTTGCACTGCTTGTTGATCGAGCCATTCAACTTTGTGACCCAACTCAAGCAATTGTTCGTAGTCTTCGCGCATCTCGTCGAGATAGTTGCCAGCATGACGCGTGCTCGCAATCTCGATCACACCATTGCGCTCAAAATCGCAGTCGATGTTGTAGCGGCGAATAGTTGCTTCAATTTGATTGAGATTTTCAAGACCCAAATCTTCTAGTAGACCAACTTCATCAGGGAAGCGTTGTTGAGCATTGGCTATGCCGTGCGTGAGACTGGAATCCATAAAGCCGCCGTTGCGACCGCTCGCCGCAGAACCGACTTCGTGTGAGTCGATCAGAATGACATCGGCTGACGGATTGCGCTCCTTTGCCAGGATTGCAGTCCAAAGACCCGTGTAGCCGCCGCCAACAATGCACAAGTCGCACGAGTCGTCACGCACGAGCATCGGATTGGAGTCGGGTTCGTCGACATCTTCCATCCAATACGGATACGGCTCGGCATCAGCGATCGCGTCCAGAAAGCGTTCGTCTTCTTGATACCCACCCATGGGTTTTCTCACCACCTAACGGCACCAAGTTAGCACCGAGTGAGTATCAACCGCAGTAGCGTTTTGGGCTATGGATCTTGGAATTAGCGCGCGAACTGCTGCAGTTGCTGCCGGATCTGCAGGTTTGGGTTTTGCAACTGCACAGGCACTTGCCAACGAAGGAGTGCGCGTAGTTATTTGTAGTCGCGATGCTGCGCGTGTTGCTGAAGCAGCAAAAACCATCGGTCATGGTTGCGTCGGCATTGTTGCCGATGTTTCGACTGGTGATGGCGGTGCAAAATTTGTGCGCGAAGCCACAGCGATACTTGGGCACATCGATATTTTGGTAGCAAACGGTGGCGGACCACCAGCGGGAAACTTTGCAACAACAGATTTGGATGCATACCCAGCAGCGCTCGAACAAAACTTATTGTCGGTAATAGGTATGTGCAAAGAAGTGTTGCCCGGAATGCAGGCGCGTAAGTGGGGTCGCATCGTTGCTATTACGTCGGTTGCTGTGCGTCAACCAATGGCTAACTTGATTTTGTCGAACACGGCGCGCGCAGGCGTAACAGGGTTTTTGAAGACTGTTGCTCGCGAAGTTGCACAAGATGGGGTCACGGTCAACACTGTGCAACCGGGAATACATGCAACAGATCGCATCACGCAGTTGTATGGCCAAACGCCTGATGCATCGGCACTTGGTATTCCTGCCGGTGTTGCAGGAAATCCAGCCGACTTCGGCTCGGTAGTTGCGTTTTTGTGTGGCGAGGGAGCAAAGTTTGTGACCGGTGCAAGTTTGCAAGTGGACGGTGGATCGTATGGAGGGTTGTTGTAATGCTGCAGCACGTTGTAGCAATCACGTGGAATGATCAAGTGCCAGCGAACTACGCCGAGACAGTATCGGCAGTGCTGAAAAACATGGCATCACACATTTCGTCTGTGCGCGAATATCACTGCGGCCCCGACTTGGGCGTGTCTACCGCCGTGAACGCCGACTACTTGATCGTTGCGACGTTTGATGATGTTGATGGCTGGCGTCAATACGACGAAGACCCATCACACAACGAGATTCGAGCCACATACTTCAAGCCATATATTGCATCGCGAGCATCGGCACAAATCACCTTTTAACGCGCGCTCGCTTTTGTTGCGCCAGATTTTCGTTTTTCCCACTTGCTTGAAATCCAGATTGCAATGCCCACGTAGAGCCAGCCAGCCAAAATGTCGGCAACATAGTGCTCGCCGAAATAGACGAGACAAATAGCCATACTTGCTGGCAATACAAGCGAGATGACTCGTAGCCACTTCGGCATGTAGGGAAAAAAGAACAACACGACCAAGAGCGCACATCCGGCATGCAACGAAGGCATTGCCGCATACGGATTGGTGATAGCGGTTCCGCGGTCAAACACTTTGCTCACTGACTTGATGCCCATGTGCGACCATGCCCGAGCAGTGATGCGGTGTATCGGTGCAATGTAACCCTGTTTGGCTGTGAGCCAAGGCGGCGCAACCGGAAACGCAGCAAATGTTGCGCACGACAAAAAGAACAGGATTCCGAGTCTGCGCACATAGCGCACCCACATGTCTCGATTTATCCACCACAGCAACACTGCAACTCCAGGCGGAAAAATAAAGTGCGTCATGTAAGTAACGGCTAGCGGATATTCGTACCAACTGAGAACTTTTGAAACATTGAGATGTTGTTGCATCCACACATTGGGGTCTGTGCCTAAAAAGAGCGCGCGATCGATATTGCGTACAGCCAAATACGAGATGGGGCGACCTAGTTGGTCGGAAAGACCGCGGCTGTATTCATAGGCAAACAACATTCCGGCAAAGATCGACCAGTCGCGCAACATGGCCCGCTGGTCTTTCCACGTCTTGCCAACATTGGCAAAAATAAATGCAACGAGTATCCATCCAGTAACCGCAATGCGATCAACAGGTAAACCAAACCTGTTGATCGACCATCCAAACAGCGCCAGATACAGCGCAATTGCAACTACACGCGTGCGCGTTGGTCTACGCCGGAGAAAGGTTGCGACTGACAGGTGTATGAGTTTAGCGAAATCGTTATGCAGACGCTTTTTCGAGCGCGCGGCGCACCAACACTTTGGCTAAGTGCACGCGGTAGTCGCTCGACGCGTTTAAGTCATCTTGTGGCTCGGCTTCCGCTGATGCAAGTTCGGCTGCATCGGCAACAGATGCGCCTGACTTGAGAGCGGCCGAGACACTTGATGCCAGGATCGGAGTGCTTCCCATGTTGACAAGTGCAACACCGGAAGCGTCTTTACTGCGCCATGCGGCCACACCAACGATGGCCCAGTCTTGAGCCCGACGATTAAATTTTTCGAAACCCCATTTGGCACCATTCATTTTTGGCACGCGAATCTCGGTCAACATTTCGTCGGGCTTGAGTGCGCTCTCTAAAAAGCCTTTGTAGAAATCGGCTGCGGCAATCAGTCGTTCGCCCTTTGGTCCTTGTGCAACGTAGGTTGCACCGAGCGCGAGAGTCGTTGCAGGAAGATCGCTCGCCGAGTCGGCGTGAGCAAGTGATCCACCAATGGTTCCGCGGTGGCGAACTTGAGCGTCGCCCACATGACCTGCTGCATGGGCGAGCAGGGGCACTTCTTTTTTGACCAACGCCGATTTCTCAACATCCATGTGACGCGTCAGTGCACCGATTGCGATGAAGTCTCCGCCGTCCTTGATGTACGAGAGATCTTTAATGCGACCGATGTCGATGAGCATCGCAGGTTGGGCCAAGCGAAGTTTCATTAACGGAATAAGGCTGTGTCCGCCCGCCAAAAACTTGGCTTCGTCGCCGTATTGCCCGACGAGTGAAATTGCTTCGGCTGCCGATGATGCGCGCTTATAGTCAAATGCTGCTGGTATCACGATGTGCTCCCTTGATCTCTTCCGTAGTTACTTTGCTTTTGCCGCTGCTTGAATTGCGCGCCACACCGTTTGTGGCGAAGCAGGCATTGGCATCGAAGTGACTCCGATGCCGGCGAGTGCATCAACGACTGCGTTAATGACGGTGCTGGCTGCGCCGATGGTGCCGGCCTCGCCGATGCCTTTGACACCAAGCTGGTTGGTGGGCGATGGCGTAACGGTGTGAGCAGTGGTAATCGATGGAACATCGCTTGCTGCTGGCACCAAATATTCGGCAAGCGTTGTTGTCTTCAAGTTGCCATCAGTGTCGTAGACAGCCTCTTCAAACAACGCTTGAGCAAGTCCTTGAATAACACCACCGTGTACTTGACCCTCGACGATGAGTGGGTTGATCTGCACGCCGCAGTCGTCAACTGCAACATATTTGAGGATTTCGATTTGGCCAGTCTCGGTATCAACTTCGAGTACGCACATGTGCGTGCCGAATGGCCACGAGAAGTTTGGCGGATCGTAGGTGTATTGAGCTTCGAGGTTTGGCTCAAGACCATCTGGCAAGTTGTGTGCGGTAAACGCCGCAAACGCAATTGCTGCCATTGGTACTGCACGGTCTGGCGAACCCTTGACGCTAAACACACCACCAGCAAACTCGAGATCATCGGCCGAGCACTCCAATTGGTGCGCAGCAATGAGTCGTGCTTTGTCGATGACCTTGTCGCACGCACCGGCGATGGCGACGCCACCGACAGGAAGCGAGCGCGAACCGTAGGTGTCGAGACCCAGTGGCGAAATTGCGGTGTCACTGTGCAACACATCGATGTCTTCTTGCGGAATACCGAGTTTTTCTGAAGCAATCATGGCCCACGACGTTTCGTGACCCTGACCATGTGGCGATGTGCCGGTGACTACTTGCACTTTGCATGTTGGCAACACGCGCACAGTTGCCGCTTCCCATCCACCAGCGCCATAGTTGAGCGAGGCGAGTACGCGCGACGGTGCAAGACCGCACATTTCAAAGTACGAACTCATGCCAATGCCGAGGCGTTTTTTGGCACCAGGCACATTTTGTTTTGCTTGTTGTGCGCGAATGCCCACATAGTCTGCAAGCCCAGCAGCCTTTTCGGCAGCCTGCAAGTGATCGCCAGAGTCATATGTCAGACCGCTGAATGCGGTGTATGGAAACTGCTCTTTTTGAATAAAGTTGCGCTTGCGCAATTCGAGCGGATCGATTTTCATTTGACGAGCGAGTGCATCCATTGCCGACTCGATGGCGTACGTTGCCTCGGGGCGACCAGCACCGCGATAAGCATCGGTTGGTGTGAGCGTGGTGAAGATGCCATCGCAACTGAAGTCGTAGGCCAGCGGAATGTCGTACACGCCTGCATACAAGAACGCTCCCAAGATGGGGACGCCAGGTGTAACAAGCTGTAAGTACGCACCCATGTCGGCTTTGATGCGCACGCGAACTGCGGTGAGTTTGCCGCTCTTGTCTGCAGCGAGTTCTACATATTGCACTTGTCCGCGACCATGAATGGTGGCCATCGAGTTTTCGCTGCGCTCTTCAACCCAGCGCACCGGCAGGCTGTGCTTGCGCGCAAGCGCCATGCACAACAATTCTTCGGCGTACACATCGAGTTTTGATCCAAACCCGCCACCAACGCTCGGTGCAACTACGCGTACTTGATGCTCTGGAATTCCGAGAGTCAAGGCAGCCATCACTTTAAGAATGTGCGGTATCTGAGTAGATGAATACAGCGTGATGTCGCCACCAAATGGCTGTGGAACAGCAGCAACGGCGCGTGGTTCCATGGCCATTGGCAATAAGCGCTGTTGTACATAGCGCTCACTGACCTTGTACGCAGCCTTTTGAAATGCATCTTCTACACAACCCTCGGTGGCTTCGATCTTCAGGTTCCAGGTGTAGCTCTTGTTGGTTCCCAAATCGTCGTGGATGATGGTGGCATCACTGAGGGCCTCTTCAACATCGACAACCGCTTTGAGAACTTTGTATTCCACGTCTATCAAGTCGAGTGCATCGCGCGATGCTGTCTCGCTTGTAGCAAGCACGGCAACCACACCATCACCGACATAACAAACCTTGCTTGCAGCGAGTGGAAAGTGCGGCGGGTTTTTCATGTCGGGAGTGACAGGCCATGCGCATGGCATCGGGCCTGCCCACTGAGACTGCAACTCTGCACCGGTGTATACGGCGACTACGCCCGGAGATGCCTTTGCTGCGGCTGTATTGATGCTGACGATTTTTGCGTGTGCGTGTGGCGACCTCAAGATTGAAAGATGCAGTGCACCGGGCAGATTGAGATCGTTGGTGAACTTTGCTTCACCAGTTAAGAGGGCAGGATCTTCGCGACGTAGTTGGCGCGTACCGATCACGGTATTTTGGCGGTTGTCTGTCATTGTCATGACCGTCTCCTATTTCTTCGCCGCAGCGAGCACCGACTTCACAATGTTGTGGTATCCGGTGCAGCGACAGAGGTTGCCCTCGAGGCCGAGTCGGACTTCTTCTTCTGTTGGATTTGGATTTTCATTGAGCAGGCCAATGGAAGCCATCACCATTCCCGGTGTGCAATACCCACACTGCAGTCCGTGGTTTTCCATAAATGCTTGTTGCATTGGATGCATCTCGCCGTCTTTGCTGAGACCTTCGATGGTTGTCACTGTGCCACCATCTGCTTGCGCGGCGAGCACTGTGCAACTCTTGACTGCTTCGCCATCGAGATGAACGGTGCATGCACCACAACTCGATGTGTCACAACCGATGTTGGTGCCCGTGAGCTGCAGTTGATCGCGCAAAAAATGTACAAGCAGAGTTCGAGGCTCTACATCTTTTTCTTGCTTGGTTCCATTGACGGTGATGCTGACCTTCATAGAGTTCTCCCTCGCACAGTTGCTTTGCTTGACGACATCCTGCCTCACCGAGCGGGGTGTTGTCTAATGAGCGTGACTCCTTTGGTGGATCCACTCAGTTACTTGACGGTAAGTGTTGCTCGCAAACTTGGTGCTTTGGCGCAGGTAATGGAAAATGTTCCGCGTTGAGGAAGCGGAACGGTCTTGGATTCATTGGCGGGGAGGACTATCAAAGTGGCGCCGACTTTGATGCGGTAGGGAACGTTGTCGGCATTCGTCAGCGTGAGGGTGCCACCCTTACGTACCACGATTGTGGCTCGACTGAATACTGCATCCGTAATGGTCAAGCGTGCGCTCGTCGGAATTGCTGCTTTGGCAATGGCCGGAACACGCGCGACACTGCGAGCAGACGCAACTGAACTTGTTGAAAGTGCGACGAGTGAAAGTGCGCATATCAGCACACACCGCTGAAGCATTGTGCGACGTGCAGTATGCATACAGATGTAACAATAACTGTTTATTTGTCGAGTTTGTTGAGTCCGCGTCGCGCAAACACCAGTGTGAGCGTTGCCATGCCAACAATTGCAAGCAAGCCACCCCAGGTATTTGACCAACTCATGTAGTCGGGTGAAGTTGAAAGCACAAGGCCTTCGCGAGCGAGTCGCAAAATGTTGGTAGTTGGGTTGATACGTGCAACGTTGTGCAACCAACCACGCATGAGCGGGAGTGGCATTTGAGCACTGGAGAGATAGAGCACAACAAACATGGTGAGTTGCATCACCGCGGCACCGCGCATGTCGCGAAATCTAAATGCGAGCCCTAAACCCCAGCCGAGTGAAATTGTCGAGACGCCAACGGCAGCAACCACCAACGTAAACAATCCCAGTAACCCACTTGTGAATCGAACTCCCAACAGCATGCCCATAGGGATAACGAATGCGCACAAGATTGCAACTCGCACCCACGCAGTAAGAAGGGGACCGATGATGAGTGAACGACGCGGTGCCGGCGACATCAGAAGTCGATCATAGAAACGAGTCTCGATGTCGCGGATGGTGGAGAACCCAAGGCCGATGCCACTGAATGCTGCACCGAAACAAATGCCGAGCGGCATGAACCAGTTGACCGAGCGATCGGTGGGGAAACCAGGCAGTCTGGTGATAGCCGCAAATGTTCCTGCGAACGCGATCATCGTAAATACTGGCATCGCCATTGCTGGGAAGAATGCTGAAGGTAGGCGACGAATGTTGCGAATGCCACGTTGCGCCAAGCCACGCGCGCTGCGAATTGTCGTCGGCTTTGCGACTGACGAGGCGACTGGTGTGGTCGTTA
>CAZHIN010000044.1:0-1686 GCA_964532575.1 uncultured Acidimicrobium sp. | reverse complement strand
TGTGGTCGTTACATGTGTGCTCATAACGCAGCCAACTTTCGGCGAAGTTCTTTCAACGCGAACAAAATTGCTGCCAAACAAAGCAAGGTTGGAACGACGAGCGCTCTAATAACTGCAGAGAATGTGAACCCTTCGAGAACGAGCGCGCGCAGACCTTCAACGAGGTATGAAATTGGGTTGAGGTCGGCAATTCGTTTATAGGCACCACTCATTGTTTCGCGCGGAAAGAATGCGCTGGAAAAGAACAGCAACACAAATAACAATGGAAATGCTCCCTGAACTGCTTCGGCAGAACCGGTGCGAATAGCAACCGACGACATGATGGCGCCAATAGCCAGCGAAACGATTCCGCCCGAGAACACCATCACTAGAGCGCCAGGAATACCAGCAGAGATTGGTGCGTGAAAGGGTACGAGTACGGCGAGGAAGAATGCAGATTGGAAGAGACCGAATAGCGCACTGCCGGCAAGGCGTCCGAGCAAAATGCCTGTGCGAGTTGTTGGTGCAAGTAGCAAGCGATCAAAGAAACCAATTTCGATGTCGGTGGCCAGTGCTGCAGCACCTGTTACCGAACCGAACAACACGCCTTGCACAATTGTGGATGCAAGTGTGAACTGCATAAATGACTCGACTTTTGGAAAGCCCGGAATTGATGTGGTCTTGCTGAAACTTGAAGCACTCAGGACAGCAAAAAATATAGGGAAGAACATGCTCGGGGCAACGAGTGCTGGCTGCCGAGCAATCTCGTAGGTGGAGCGCTTAGCCATGGCGATGGTTTGGCGCATTGAGAGTTGTCGGCTGCGCGCAGTTGTCTCGATGGTGCCAGTTGGTATGACAAAAGGTGTTGCGACGGTCATGCTTTGGCGCCCTCGAGGCGATGACCGGTTGCTTCTGCAAACACGTCGTCAAGACTTGGCTCATTAATTTCGAGGTGTTGCACTCGTACCGAAGCTTCGTCGAGTTTGCGCACAACGTCGGTAACAACATTGGCGCCACCGCGCAAACCAACACCAAGCGAACCTTCGGCCGTTGGGCGCATGTCGCCAAATTCTGCAAGCACAGCCCTAGCGCGTTCGGTTTGATCTGCTGGCACGTTGATCAGCAGCGTTGGAAACCCAACACCGGCTTTGAGGTCTTGTGGTTTTCCTTCGCGCACGATTTTGCCTGCGTCAATAATGGCAATGCGATCTGCAAGTTGATCCGCTTCTTCTAAATACTGCGTAGTCAACATAACGGTTGTGCCTTCGCTGTTCAGGCGACGCACTTCTTCCCACAACGACATGCGACTCATTGGGTCAAGACCGGTTGTTGGTTCGTCTAAAAACAACACCGTCGGTTGATGAATGAGAGCGAGAGCGAGGTCAAGTCGGCGACGCATTCCACCTGAGTAGGTGCCAACACGACGATCGGCAGCAGCCGTCAGGCCGACTCGCTCGAGCAATTCACTCGCACGGTTTTTCATTTGGGTCTGTGGTATTCCGTACAGCACAGCCTGCAAGCGGAGTAACTCGGTGCCTGTCATCAATGGATCAATCGCTGCGTCTTGCAACGCCACACCAATGCGACGGCGTACTTCGTCAGGGTGCTTGGCAACATCAAATCCTGCAACAGTGGCAGTGCCAGAAGTAGGTCGAAGCAGGGTGGTGAGCATGCGCACTGCGGTCGACTTGCCTGCACCGTTTGGTC
>CAZHIN010000043.1:1985-12066 GCA_964532575.1 uncultured Acidimicrobium sp. | reverse complement strand
AAAGCCAACTACATGCAGTAGTGGGCAAATCTGATACAACTATGCGATGCCTGATTACCTGACCAACTACGCGCAATCGCAACCCGAGAAGTTGGCTGTTATTGATGACCGGCCTGATGGTTCGATTCGTACTGTCAACTGGAAGCAACTGAATGATGAATCGAATCGACTCGCGCATGTGTTGATTGAAACTGGTCATGCGCAGCCCGGCAACAAAGTGTTGTGGTGTGGACAGAATTCGATCGGTGTTGTGGTGATGATCGGTGCCGCGCGCAAGCTCGGTGTAACTGCTGTGCCACTCAACTATCGATTGTCGGATGACGAGTCGGCTTACGTGACCGATCACTGTGACGCGACTGTGGTGTTTGTGGATGCCGATAATGCGGCAACGTTCGAACGCATTCGCTCGCAAATTCCAAAAGTGAAATCAATCTTGGTGTACGGCGGCAAGGCCTTGAATGGCATGTTGAGCGCAGATGAATTGATGGCTGCCGCATCAACCGATGAGCCAGTGATTTCGGAAGATCGTGCACCTGGCGCAACGATGATCTACACGTCGGGCACGACTGGAAAGCCCAAAGGCGCGCTGCGCACATCGCCGGCAAGTGCAGAGCAGGGAATTGCGTTGATCGGTCTGCTTGGCTCGCAACCCAGCGACATCTATATGACAACAGGGCCGATTTATCACAGCGGGCCAGGCGGGTTTATGGCAACTGGGTTGGCGATGGGTCAGACAGTTGTTGTGCAACGCAAGTTTGATCCACTCGATTGGTTGCGACTTGTTGACAAGTACAAAGTGACGAGCACATTTAGTGCGCCGACCCCAATACGAATGGTGTGCAATTTGCCAGCCGATGTGAAAGCGAAATACAACGTGACGTCAATGAAGCGCATGGTTGCAAACGCTGCGCCGTGGAGCATGACGCTCAAGCACATGTATCTCGAATCGTTTCCGCACGACTCGTTGTATGAGATTTATGGCTCAACCGAGCTGGGAGTGAACTGCGTATTGTTGCCAGAAGATCAACTGCGCAAGCCTGGTTCGTGCGGCAAGCCATCGCCATTGGTCGACATCAAACTGTTTGACGACGACGGCAATGAAGTAACTGGTATTGGCCCAGAACACACAGGTGAGCTGTTTGTGAGCAGCCCGTCGGTGTTTGCCGACTATTACAAACAGCACGACAAATACGAAGCCGATCAAAAGCACGGATACCAAACGGTGGGCGATATTGCATATCGCGACTCTGAGGGATACATCTACATCTGTGATCGCAAGAAAGACATGATTATCTCGGCTGGCATGAACATTTACCCCGCCGAGATTGAGGGCGTGCTCGAAAATCATCCAGACATTTACGAGGCTGCGGTCTTTGGGATACCCAATGAAGAGTGGGGCGAATTGGTGCACGCCGTTGTTGTCAAGCGACCTGGCTCGAACCTGACAGAGGATCAAATCAAT
Source organism: uncultured Acidimicrobium sp. (assembly GCA_964532575.1). Classification (GTDB taxonomy): domain Bacteria; phylum Actinomycetota; class Acidimicrobiia; order Acidimicrobiales; family Ilumatobacteraceae; genus UBA3006. Next base: position 10,604 of record CAZHIN010000043.1, on the reverse strand, counting down.
GCTCACGCACGCGAGTTTTTGGCGAGTTACAAAGTGCCGCGCTCGCTGTCGTGGAGTGACGAGTTACCAAAAACTGGTTCGGGCAAGATTTTGAAGCGTGATTTGCGCGCGCCGTATTGGGCAGGCCGCGCCTCCCAGGTATAACTAGCGCTGCGTCGACTTGGCGAGCGTGTTGATCGATGGTCGCAAGATCATCGAGTAGCTATCGACAACTGATTCACGCTGTTGTTGATCTTTGATTGCTTGCGCATCGTTTGTTGCTGCCATAAATGCTGCGCGACTTGGGTATTCGTGAAAACGAATCTGGTCCCAACTGCGGCCATCGCCCATGATGGTTCCTTCAACCTTGAACCAACCGGTGATGCGCGCTCCATGTGCAACTGCGGCTTCGCCTTCGGCATCGTGATACGAATCAAGTGTTGTGTGGTCAACTCCATCGGCGAATTTAAGCGTGTGCATCACAATGATTGCGCCATCGGTTGAAGTTGATGGGAATGGAACAGCATCAAGTGATGGCGCGTCGGCAGGCAACTCAGGAGTTGGCATTGGATGCGAGCCGATCACGAAAGTTTGTTGCATGCCGGCTTCTTTGTGTGCGTGCAACTCTTGAAAGTCTGGCATCGATTGCATCTCAATGATTGATGCACTCTTGGGATACTTCACGATGCCGATGCGATCCCAAATTGGTTCGTCGCCAGTGAGTTGGGTTTCGACTACAGCGAGAAACACCGCGTCGGCACCAAGCTTGCGTAGTGGTCCGAGCGGCGCATAACGGTCGTCGGCTTCAAGGCCACTGATGTCGCTTTGGCGACCATCTGCATAGTCGGCCTTCTCGCGATACTTCATCAAGTTGACCATCCATACAGGACCGTCATCTTCTGGTTTGCAAAAAGCAAGCTTCATTCCGTATTCCTTGTTGATGCGGCCGTATCGAGGACGATCTAATGCGCTCATAAAGAATGAATCTACTCGTGAAGTGGTTTGGCTAAACGAAGCGAAGCGAGTTTGTCTGGCTCTGTCAGGCCTTTGAGGGCTATCTCAAAGTCGGGAAGTGCATAGACCTCTCCGTCGTCAGTGATCATGATGTAGCGGTCGAACTGCGCCAAGAATGACCTGTCGTGACTCACGGCGACAACGGTGCCCTCAAACCCATCGAGAGCGTGCTCGAGCGCCTCTGACGATTCGATGTCGAGGTTGCAAGATCTCGAGGCGCGCTTTTTGTCCGCCCGACAATGTGTCGAACTTTTGGCGAGCATTGTTGACCAAGCCGTAACGCGAAAGGGTTTTCATTGCGCGTTCTTCTTCTGAAATGCGGTCGAGCACAATGGCCAAACACTCGCGCCCAACAAAGTCTGGGCGATTATTGATTTGTGTAAATACACCGACCGATGTGCGTGGACCGAAGGTGATCTTGCCTGTGTCTGGTTGGTTTTGCCCACTGAGAACTTTCAGTAGGTGAGTTTTGCCGGTGCCGTTTGGACCAATGAGGGCAACTCGTTCTCCATGATGGATCTCTTCAGAAAACGGCTTGAACAGGTTGGCAATTGAAACGCTCTCAAGTTTTGCAACTCGGCGTGCAGCATCTGCTCCGCGAAGTCGCACATAAATTTGTTGATCGGCAACTGGGGGAGGTGGCGGGCCTGCTGCAACAAACTTTTCCCAACGGGTTTCGGCTCCATTGGCCTTCGTTGCGTTCTTGAAGTTTTGCGCAGCGCGTTGCTTCATGATTTTCATGTGCGCAAATAGTCTGCGCTCTTCGTCGTTCCAACGTTTGAGGTCGTCGCCGAGCAAAGCCTGGCGCTTTTCGCGAGCCTCGGGGAAAGTCACGTATGAGCCACCGTGCACCCAGCAACCTGAACCTTCAATAACGACGATCTTTGTTGCACAACGCTCGAGCAGTGTGCGGTCGTGACTGACCATCAAAATGGTTGAGCGACAAACCTTGATTTGCTCTTCGAGCCATGCACGGGTTGGGATGTCGAGATAGTTGTCCGGTTCGTCGAGCAACAGCACGTCGGCACCAGAGGTGAGCAAGAGGTCGAGAACGAGGCGCTTGCGCTCACCACCCGAGAGCTCGGATACGAGTCGTGTTGATAAATCATCAATTTGCGACTTGACGCTTCGTTGGGCAGATGCTTGCCATTTGGTTTCGAGTTCGTATCCCCCCAAATCGCCCCAGTCGGAGAGTGCTGTGGCATAACCCATGCCGTCGTCGGTGCCGTCGGCCAATGCTTTTTCTGCAGCAACGAGTGCACGGCCGGCAGTGCGCAGTGCAGATGGCGCGACTTCGATCAACATCTCGCGCAAAGTGTCGTCTGGTCGCGACATGCCAACGTCTTGTGTCATGTTGAGCATCGTGCCGCCAACCGAAAACTCGCCACCGTCAGCTTCAATTTGCGCAGACAAGATGCGCAAGATTGTGCTCTTGCCAACACCGTTTGCTCCGACAATCGCCGCGTGTTCGCCTGGTGCAACCTTGAAACTCACATCAAAAAATAATTGGTCGGATCCGGGTGGTCCATATTCCAATTCGGAAACAATGATGCTGCTCATCGCATGCAGTCTGTCTGAAGTTTTTGCCAATTACGCTGTAACGCAGTGAATAATAAATCTGCATTTCCATTGTTGCAGGCAACAAATGCTGTCTCAGGAATATCGAACGGTGTGGTGATGATCGCGGTTCCGTGGCTGGTACTTGACCTCACGGGGTCGGCTGCCAAGGCTGGATTGTTGGCTGCGCTTTCAAGTATTCCCGGAATTTTTGTGTCACCGATTGTTGGCGGGTTAATCGACCGTTTTGGGCGTCGTGCGATTTCGATGTTTTCGGACATGATGTCGCTTGTATCGGTGTTGATGTTTGTGTTGATCAACTGGGTTGGCGACCTGACGTACGTGTGGATCCTGATGGTTGCTGTGCTCGGCGCGTGTTTTGACCCCGCCGGTTACACGGCTCGCAAGTCGCTGATTCCCAATGCCGCAACAGCATCGGGAGTAGGGGTTGATACGGCAAATGGTCGACACGAAGGTATTTTTGCGATCGGTTGGATGGTTGGCCCTGCAATTGGTGCAGCATGCATTGAGTTCAGCGGACCGATGTTGGCGTTTGGAATCACCGCGGTGATGTTTGGGGTTGCGACTGTTTGTGTTTGGTTGATGAAAGTTGACGATGCTCATGGCAAAACGATTGCGCATCACGAAGACGGGCACGAAAGTTTTGTCGAATCCCTCAAGGGTGGGTTTCGTGTTTTGACTACAGACAAGCCATTGTTATCACTCACCATTTCGTTCGTGTTTCTTTCAGCAATGTATATGCCGATCGACACCGTTATTTTTCCCACATATTTTGAGTCAATCAACAACCCGCGCGCGCTTGGTTCACTCTTTGCGAGTCTCGCTGCTGGCATGGTGATCGGATCTTTTTCATACGGCAAACTTGCCGCACGTTTCTCGACCAAAACATTGTTGCGTTTGGTTGTACTGATCTCAAGTCTTGCGTTGTTTCCCATGGCTCTCTTGCCCTCAACGTGGGTGTTTGCAGTGCTCGGTTTTTTTGCTGGCTTGTCGTGGGGGCCGTTTAATCCGTTGTGGAACACCGTGGTGCAAACACGAGTGCAACCAGATTTGCAAGGACGCATATATGGCCTACAAATGTCGTTGTTGTATGCAGGGCCACCCGTAGGGCAGTTAATCATCGGTGCAAGCGTTGATCATTTCGGGTTGCAACCAACTTTTGTTGTGCTGATGACGATTTTTGCTGCGACCGGAGTGTTGATCGCTTCGTTGCCCGTGTTCCGCGGGCTCTAAGGTAAGTCTCATGCCACTCCACCCACAAGCCCAAGCGGTCGCCGATTTTTATGCAGCAATGCGAACGACACCATTTGAAGAATTGTCACCTGCCGATGCACGAGCCGTTTACAACGCTGGGCAAATTCCAAGCGAGGAGGCGGTGTTCGAAATTCGCGATATTGATGCCGGTGGAATTCCGTGCAGGCTCTATCGACCATCATCCGATTCCAACATGGGGCTTCTTGTGTATTTTCATGGTGGTGGATGGGTAATTGGCGACCTCAATTCGCACGACGGAGTGTGTCGTTCAATTGCGAATCAGTCTGGACATGGTGTTCTCTCTGTTGACTATCGATTGGCGCCAGAGCACAAATTTCCGGCAGCGTACGACGATTGTGTGGATGCACTTCGTTGGGCGCACGATCATGCATCATCACTTGGTGTTGACAAGACACGCATCGCCGTTGGTGGCGACTCGGCAGGTGGCAACTTGGCTGCCGCTGTTGCCTTGGCTGAAGTTGTTCCGCTTAGGTTTCAGCTATTGATCTATCCGGCAGTTGACATGACGATGAAGTCTCCATCAATTGACGAAAATGCGACAGCGCCAATTCTCACCAAGTCGGTGATGACATGGTTCGTTAATCACTACATGCGCACTAGTGCCGATCACAAAAATATTCAGGCGTCACCGATGGTTGCCAGTGATGATCTTTTGAAGAAGATGCCGCCAGCACTCGTGATTACCGCACAGTTTGATCCACTGCGTGATGAAGGCGAGGCATATGGAAAACGGCTTGTTGAAAATGGCGTCAACTGCACTATCACTCGTTACAACGGTGCTTTCCATGGTTTTTTCAGCATGATTTCGTTACTTGATGACGCACAGTCGGCTCACGCTCAGGCTGGTGTAATGCTGCGCAAATATCTCGCCTAATTTAGCGAATGGCAATTAGCGATTGCGTGTTATTCGTTGCCTTGAACTCTGTCGAGTTGCGGTGCATCAGCGTCGAGTAGTGCGATTACGTCACCAGGTGTGATGGCCGTGCAAAATTCTCCGTGCAAGTTGGCAACGGTCATGTCATGCACAAGTTCGGCGTCGTAGTCGGCGCCATCAAGACCAATGCGATTAGTTGTCGCGCAACAGTCAGGTACGAGGTATGTGTCAAAACCAAGGTTGCCGGCCATGCGCGTAGTGGTCTCGATGCACATGTTGGTAAAGAAACCAACAATCACAAGTCGCTTGATGCCTTTGCGGCGCAATTGAATTTCAAGATCGGTGCCAATGAAACCGCTGTTGACATCTTTTTCAACACAAATGTCGGTTGGCTGTACTTCGAAGCCCTCTTTTTGTGCACCTGTAGGGAGCGAAAACTTGAGCGGGGAAGCCGCTTCACGAGAGTCGTGTCGCGTGTATGCGATGGTGAGTCCATGTTGACGAAACGCGGCGAGCAAACGCAGCATGTGCGACTCGGCGTCGGGGTTGTTGCGGCGTCCAGTTGGCCCGCCCCAATGCTCGAGCACGTCGACGCCCTTTTGCACATCAACTAGGAGTAATGCGGTATCGCTAGAGAACTGTGTGATCACGCCAATGAGCATAGTCATTGGTTACGAGCGAGATGCCGTAAGTTGTTTGTTATGTGGCATGCCATCTTTGATCTACACCCATCAGTTTTTGAGAAAGTGCTGAGACCACTCATCATTTACGGGTTCTTACTTATCGCGTTGCGACTCGGTGGTCATCGTGAACTCGGTCAAAGTAATGCTTTGCAGTTTGTCTTGCTGCTTTCGATTGCAAACGCGGTTCAGAATGGCATTATCGGAGTGGATGACTCGATTACTGGTGCACTAATCGGTGCGATAACATTGTTCATCGCTAATGGCGTAGTTGAGCTTATTGCGAGTCGCAATCGTTGGTTCCATCAGGCAGTAATCGGACAATCAATAGTCTTGGTGTCAAATGGAAAAGTAAATTTGCGACTGCTTAAACGTCAGCGATTAAGTGAAGATGATTTGGTTTCGGCAGCGCAAGGGGCAAACTCAATACACGACATTGATCGTGCGGTAATAAACGTCAATGGAGAAATTGTTGTGACCTTGCATAAGGATTTTGAATTGAGTGAGCAGATAAAAGCCCTCAATTTGCGTATAGATAAATTGCTTGCAGTTAAGCCTTAAGTGGAGTGTGTCGCTTCTCGAAAATACGGATGAGCACGAATGTAGTAATCGTGATTGGGCCGATAAAGAGCACCAGTGAGGCAATGCGCCCAACGTTTGGTTCTTTGAACGAAAAATAGATCATCGAAACCATCCAGATTGTTGACGCGATGACGTTGGGAATACGAAAGCGTTTTACCTTGATGGTGTGCGGAAACTCGACTTTGCTGAGAGTCAACCACGAGATAGCCAGGGTGATTACGACGTTGAGAGTGGTGTTGTTTTCAAGTATCCAAAGCGTGGGGATCACGAGGTTCCAGGCTGCGGGAAAACCAGAAAACCAGTGATCGTCAGACTCGCCTTTGGTTTGGCTAAACCACATCGCCGACGACCCAAGTACCGCGGCAATGGCAAGTTGACCTGAAAGTCCGTGTGTGACAACACCGAACTGCCACATGAATGCACATGGCACCAGTACGCAGGTCACATAGTCGATTACGAGATCAAGAATGAATCCATCAAATCGGGGAGCGAGTGAGGCGGTCATCCACTTGCGGGCGATGGGGCCATCGATACCGTCGATCGCAACTGCGATCATCATCCAAACGATGGCGCTTGTTGGAGACTTATCAAGCACTGAAACCAGAGACGCCATGCCTGCAAAAATGCCCGTGACCGTGAGAACGTGAATCATGAGATCGAGGCGTGTTTCGCTTGCAGTGTGGGTTGTCACCGAATCAACACTACTCTGCAATATGAAATGAAGACTGCACAACGCCGTAAATTATTTTCTTATCTCTGGCTGATGGCAGTAATGCTGTGGTGCGCGATTCGTATTGGTGCGGTGAGCGTGTGGCTCTCAAAATATGGCGTGAATACTTCGGTTTTTGCCGTTGTAGAAATCGTTTCGTCAATCATTTATGGTGTTGCATCTGCGAGAACTGTGCTTGCTCTTGTTGATAAGCGTCGCAGAGATGCATTGCTGTGGGGAAGTATATCGGCAGTCTCTTATCTTGCGCCAGATGTTTATGTAGTTTCGGCAGGACAGTCGTTGCCAATGATGTCATATGTAGTGATCATCACCTTGATTATCGTGCTTGGAAGCGTGGGCATTGTCGATGCACGACGCCGCTACGTCCAGTTTTCGAAAGACAAAATTACAAGCGATTGATGACCGATGTTTATGTCGCTATTTGCGGCGTGAGTCGCGCGCAGCGGGCATCCAGTTTTCGCCAGCGGTTGCATCAATTCGAGCCAAAAATTTGTGGCCTATTGGCTCGATGAGTTGCACAAAATCGAGAGTATGTTGCTCGCCAAAGTGACGCCATGCTTTTTCGCACAGTTCATTTGTTGTATCTTCAATTTTCTCTCGAAATGAGAGTCCGGCATCGTTGATTCGTCCGTTGCTCACAAATCCACGGGCATCGAGTGCGGCCCAAGCTTCTTCAAGCTGGGCATCGTCGGCACCACGGCTGCGCGGAATCCAGTCACCCGGATAACCAAGAAATGCATCGTGCAAGAGTCCCGCTTGCACGCCACTCACATCGTGACTTGCAAGTACCGCAAAGTGTGTATCGCCACGCCACTCGCGAATGCAATTGACAGCAAGCCAAGCAGACAGAACAGGGTTGTCTTCGCAGCGGGGCCACGCGCGATGTGCCGCATACAGAACTCGACCACCGAGGGGCAGTGAGTCGGCAGCATCCCAAAGTGGCAGAGCCAGCTTTCCAAGTTGCTCGAGTATCTCAGGTGCGTATTCGCGCAATCCACGATCAACTGCTTCGTTGCGGATGCGGTAAGCGTCTTCAAACGTGGTGTGCTGGCGAGCAACATCGAGACACACGTCAATGAACTCTTTGCGAATCGAATAGAACGCCGCGGTGACGGCATTATTGCCAACCGAAGCAAGTGGAGCAGAGCGCGTGGTGATGTAATAACCCAAACCGTTTGGCACGCCGAGCGCAGTGAAGCGCGCAATCGCATCTGGGTCCCAGTAAATCCAACCGACGAGTCGGTGCGACGCAAGCGAGGCTTTGGCACTGAGGTCACGCCAATTTGTCATGCGCAAACGGTATCAGTCATGCAAGAATTGCAAACAACTGTGAGTACCCCAAGTTTGTTTTCTGATGCACAAGAGCTGCTTCCTTTTGATGGCAGTGCTGTGTTGTATCCACGATTCTTTGATGTCGACTTTGCTCATGGTGCATTCGAAGAATTGAAAACTGCGACGCCGTGGGAGCAGCCAGAGATGGTCATGTTTGGCCAAAAGCATGCGCAGGCTGGGCTCTCTACATGGTTTACCGATACTGGAATTTCGTACCAGTATTCGGGGATCGTGCGCGAGGCACACCCGATGACGCCGCTGCTCGCAAGGATCGGCGCGATGTGCACCGCACGCACTGGTGCACAATTCAACTCGGTTCTCGTGAACCTGTATCGAGATGGGCAAGACAGTGTGAGTTGGCATTCAGACAATGAAGCAGTCAATGGCAAGGAGCCAACGATTGCATCGGTCAGTCTCGGTGCGACGCGTCGTTTCGACCTGCGACACAAAGAAACGAAAGAGATGGTTCGTGCAGAACTTGAAGACGGATCACTCTTGGTGATGTCTGGACTCTCGCAGCACTGTTGGGTGCATCAGATTGCAAAAACGAAAACACCAGTCGGTCCGAGAGTCAA
>CAZHIN010000043.1:0-1954 GCA_964532575.1 uncultured Acidimicrobium sp. | reverse complement strand
TCCGACTGGTGCAAGCGTAAATATTTTGTTTTAGATCAGTTTCTTTTCGCCTTTTGGAGAAAAAGCGTGGATGAAGCCCGCGATGCTGGCAAGCAACATCACAAGTGCTCCGAGGAAACTGAGCATTGCTGCAAGTGCGGCTTTTTCGCCGAAGATGCTGAAGCCATATGACGTGAGCAAGAGTCCACGAAGGGTTTCACCTTTGAACATTGTCTCGCGTTGGCCAGTTACTTTGTCAAGGTCAGCTTTCAACGCATCGACATTGCTGGCATTAGCTGATGTCGCATCTGCGAGAGCAGTCTTGGCCTTTGTTTGAATTGCGCCAAGAGTTGCATATGTTTCGCCTCCACCGATGCCCTTGAGGTGCATGCCGATGTATTCATTTGCGTAGCACTCTGCTTTCTTGCCGGAATCAAGTGGGGTACCTGCATACTCATTCAGGCAAGTCGATGCTTTTTCTTCGTCAGAGAGAAACTCGGCAGCGGTGAAGCTGATTTTCTGCTGCGCAAGTTGGTCATGGACGTATGAGTCTGCGAAATCGGCGTTGGTCTTAAAGACAAACCCGAGAAGTACCAGCAAAATTGCTACTGCTACACCTCCTGCACTGAATACCATGTCGAGTGTTTTGCGTTTCATTATGTTTGTCGCTCGAATTGTTGGGAGTTATCAAGCGACGATCACCTCCTAGAACAAAGAGTACGAGTGCATCACAAAATGAACTGCAAGAATCACTGTCATCTATTTCACAGATGGTGTTATGCACACCTAATTGTTGTGTGTACCTAACTTGTACCTCGCTCATTTGATGGTGAGTGAGTTAGTTAGCGAGTTGAGTGTGCGTGATGCACGCGCTGTGCGGCATCAACGTGAGCAACGGTAAGGCCGCAACATCCACCGATTACTTGCGCACCCAATGATGTCCACTCTTCAAAAAATGTTTCAAGGCGTGTTGGCTTAATAACGTCAACAAATTTCCAGTCGGGCATTTCAAAGTATCCACCGTCTGGATAAGCGGAAAGTGGACCGGAGAATGTTTTGCGAATGGTCTTAAGCGACTCGCCAACGATTTCGGCACTGGTGTGCATTACGCCTGCCACGTCCACTCCGGTCTTTGGAATGAACTTGGTGATTTCGTCCAGGGGCAAATCGTCGAATGCATGGAAAGCGACAACGCGTCCGTCGGTCGTTCGCCGAGCACTCATGCCAAACCATACGGGCAGTCCTGTTGCGAGCGCTGCCTCGAGTGCAAGCGGAACGCGGGTTGGTTCGTACATCATTTCGAGCATGATGTGGTCAACGCCTGCTTTTTTAAGAACCTGTGCAAGTTCATGAAAAGCATCTGAAATTTGGTTGAGCGGTGGTGTCTTGGTTGGGTCGACAACTGCAGTGCCCTCGGCGACAGGCACCATGTGTGAGAGCGAGCCCGCAACTACTACTTTGCGACCAGCAGGGGCTAAATCTCGCGCGCGCAGTGCCGCCTCAACTGCGATGGTATTGATTTCTTCAACACGATCACCAAACCCTGCATCAGTGAGCATGAGGCGAGACGACGCAAATGTGTTGGCCGTAATGACGTCGGCACCTGCCTTGATGTAGTCGAGATGAATTTCGGTAAGTAGTGCGCTATTTGTGAGCGAAGCAGGACCACACCAAGCGGCAGTGTCCATCTGCGCGCCGCGGCGCTGCAATTCGGTGCCGGTCGCACCGTCCAAAACAATGATGTCGTTGGCGTCTAGGCGTTGCTTGATGTGTTGATAATTCATAGATGTCAACAATAACGGTGCAGCACTAGAGTATTGGTAGCACCTGAGGGGATTTTGATGACAATTGTTTTGAATCATGCCAGCGCAATTGATGAACTGAAGGTTGCGCTCGGTGAAAAGGTTTCAGTAAATGAAACTATTCGTGAGCATCACTCTAAAGATGAAAGTTTTCACACACCGCGGTTTCCCGA
>CAZHIN010000042.1:11220-12319 GCA_964532575.1 uncultured Acidimicrobium sp. | reverse complement strand
AAAAAGGTTGTTAAGAAAAAGTCAGCGAAGAAAGCATCAAAGACCACCGTGACACTCGGTGGAAGTCCAGTCTCCGTTAGTGGATCGCTTCCAAAGGTCGGATCTTCGCTTCCAAAATTCTCACTTGCATCGAACAGGCTCCGCGAAATCAGCAACGCAGATCTCAGGGGCAAACGCATCATCTTCAACATCTTTCCCTCAATTGACACGCCAACGTGTGCCACTTCGACACGCACCTTTAATGAACTTGCGTCCCAATTGAACAACACCGAGATTTATTGCATCTCGGCCGACTTGCCGTTTGCTCAATCTCGCTTCTGCGGCGACAAAGGTCTCAACAATGTCAAGACAGCGTCCTCGTTCCGCTCCAACTTTGGTTCCGTGTTCGGCGTCAAGCTGACGAGCGGCGACTTAAAGGGACTTCTCGCACGTGCTGTTGTAGTTGCTGACGGAAAAGGCAAAGTGCTGCATACAGAACTCGTCAGCGAAATTGCCAACGAGCCAAACTACGAAGCAGCAATCAACGCGCTTCGCTAATTTTCGCTAGCCGCCATTATTGCTGTTGTTTTTGTTATTACTATCCGTCATCTCGGCGGTGGTGTAACAACCAACTGGCGACATCTTTGCTTCGTCATACAACGTATTGTCACCTAATTCTGCTTCCCAAGCAGCGAAGGCGGAGCTCAGGGTTGCAAGCATCGCTGACTTCTTCGTTGGATCAAGGAAACTGGACAAACATGCGTGCCAAGGCGCGTTAGACCCCTTCTTGGAAAAGAAGACTCCAGTTTCAATTACGCCAAGGCCTTTCGCTTTCCAATGCGGCATGTAATCACTCACTATTCCCAACTTTTGACCAGCAGTGACTTTGTCACCGACCTTTACTGTTGGATTAAGCAAATGTTCGTGCTCATATAAGACGTATGCACCACCCTGCATGCAAGACATCCCTGGAGGAGCAACACGCACGCTGTAATCGTTGCTGTAGAGCTTTGGCACGTCACAAACTGTTCCATTAACCATCGAGATAACAGATGTTCCGAGTGGAAGATAGAAACCATATTGAGGCTCAGTCATTCCCTGAACAACTGCACCAATCGGG
>CAZHIN010000042.1:5127-11152 GCA_964532575.1 uncultured Acidimicrobium sp. | reverse complement strand
ACAGTCGATACATGGCATTGTCTGATGCCGCATTTGGCCCTGTAAACGTTGGCGGGGTCACTCCCTTAATCAACATGTCTCCTGCTTTGCCTGTTGCTGCGGAGTAGTCAGTGAAATTGAATCCCCAGTTTTGAATAATCGCTGGAATATCACGCTGCGAAGTTGGCTGTGTTCCCGTGCTCGCCGAACCCGAACTGCCACTGCCACTGCCACTCGAACTTTGTGCCACCCACACAAGTTTTGATCCGACTTTGGTGCACTTCAAAGTGGTTTTACCGGAATTGGCCGTTGCACCTGCCTTTGTGCATTTTCCACCTGCCGAATTTGCCGCACTTGCCTGTGGCGCACTCGTTGCAATAGCCAACGCAACCACTAATGCCATACAGGCGCGCTTAGATGCCACTTTGTGAAAAGTTTTCATCTCAGAAATATATTGAACGCTATAAATAAAGTCAAGAACCTCTGGTGGTACTTGCGATTAACTGCTCTAAACCAATTAGATATTGAGAAAAGAATCAAGTCCCAAGGTGAATCCTTGGTGAACAGCGATCTTCTTACACGCGAGCACAACACCTGGCATAAAGCTTGCGCGATCAATCGTGTCGTGACGAATCGTCAGCGTTTGAGATTGCGTACCAAGAATGACTTCTTGATTGGCCACAGTGCCGCGCATGCGCACAGCATGAATTGGAATATCGCCAGGGCCTTTTGCTCCACGTGCACCCGCAATTGCTTCGTGCTTCGTTGGGTCGCTCGCCCACTCATTGCTCGCCGCAGCCATGCGCTGTGCAGTTGTAATTGCGGTTCCACTCGGTGAGTCTGCTTTGCCGTCGTGATGCACTTCAATAATTTCGGCCGTGTCAAAAAATGGTGCTGCCATCTCGGCAAAGCGCATCATCAACACCGCACCTACTGCAAAGTTTGCAGCGATCAGACAGTTGCTATTCGTGAATGACTTTTTGAATGTGTCGAGATCTTCTTGTGTGAAGCCAGTCGTGCCAACCACAGCGTGAATACTGTGCATCGCAAGCCAAGGCAAATTGATGCGCGAAGCTGCGGCAACGGTGAAGTCGACTGCGACGTCGACATGTGCGTCGGCAAGTGCGCGCAATTCTTTGGAGATAGTGATGCCTTGTGCAGTAACGCCAGGTTCGGCATCGACTGCTGCGACAAGTTGAAGACCATCGGCGGCCGCAATTGCGGCACAGACTGTTGCGCCCATACGCCCTGCGGCGCCGATGACTCCTACTTTGATCATGAAACGAGGTTAGCCGTTAACAAAAACGGCATGAACTCAATTTCTAGTAATTAGCCGTTGAATTCGCTGTCGAATTGTTCTTCGAAACTCACCGAGACAGCATTGTCGCTGACTGGCTCTGCTGGGCGTGATCCACGGTTTGGTTCGCGACGTGTGCTGTTGTCGCCACGGCTATTGCCGCCACGATCTCCACCACGACTGTTACCGCCGCGGCTATTGCCGCCACGATCTCCACCACGACTGTTGCCGCCACGGTCGTTACGACCGCCGCGATCTCCGCCACTGCGTTCTGGACGCGGTCCACGATCTCCACGATCGCCGCCTTCACTAGGTCCGCTTCCGGAACCCTTCATCGGCTCGCCGTCTGGACCAATCAACGAGAGGCTCACTTTGCCACGGTCATCGATGTCGTCGACACGCACTTGCACTTCGTCGCCGATGTTCAAGACATCTTCAACTTTGGCAATGCGTTGTCCGTTGCCCAACTTGGAGATGTGCACGAGGCCATCACGTCCAGGAAGGATGTTGACGAATGCACCGAACTGCGCGATGTTGACAACGCGGCCCGTGTAAGTAGCACCCAAGTCGGCTGTTGGTGGATCAACAATGGCAAGAATGCGTGCCTTTGCGTCTTCCACTTTGGCGTTGTCTGGTGAACCAATGGTGATGATTCCAGTTGCACCGTCATCAGAGACGTTGATCTCTGCGCCGGTCTCTTGCTGAATCGTGTTGATGACTTTGCCCTTTGGCCCAATCACTTCGCCGACCTTGTCCAAAGGAATGGTGAACGTCACGATCTTCGGTGCACTTTCGGCAACCGTTGCGCGTGGTGCAGCAATTGCTGCGTTCATCACATCAAGAATCTTCAAGCGTGCTTCTTTGGCCTGCTGCAATGCTGCTGCCAATACTTCGCTTGGAATTCCTTCAATCTTGGTGTCGAGCTGCAATGCGGTTACTGCGTCTGCAGTACCAGCAACTTTGAAGTCCATGTCGCCAAATGCGTCTTCAGCACCCAAGATGTCGGTGAGCGCGGTGTATTTGCCCTGATCAAAGATCAGACCCATCGCGATACCTGCCACTGGGGCGATGATTGGAACACCTGCGTCCATCAACGAAAGACTTGATGCACAAACCGACGCCATCGAGGTGCTGCCGTTTGACGACAACACTTCAGAGACGAGACGCAATGTGTATGCAAACTCTTCTTGACTAGGAACAACTGGAAACAATGCGCGTTCTGCGAGTGCACCGTGTCCGATTTCGCGGCGCTTTGGGCTACCTACGCGACCGGTTTCACCGTTGGCCCAAGGAGCCATGTTGTAGTCGTGCATGTAACGCTTCGATGTCTCAGGTGTGATCGAGTCGATCATCTGGTTCATCTTCGGCATTGCCATTGTCAAGACGTTGAGCACTTGTGTCTCACCGCGCTGAAACAATCCGGTGCCGTGTGCAGTCGAAATTAAACCAACTTCGGCTGATACTGGACGCAAGTCGGCTGGCGCACGACCGTCGATACGGATGCCTTCATCAACAACGCGCTTGCGCACCAACTTCTTGGTGAGCGAACGAACTGCTTCTTTGATCTGCTTTTCTTGCGCTGGGAAAGCTTCTGCCAACTCGGCAAGAGTCTCGGCTGTTGCCAAGTCAATTGCTTCGTTGCGATCGCTCTTCAGTGCAATACGAATTGCCGGCTGCAACTTGGTGGTTGCTGCTTTTTCTACTGCTGCAAACAACTCATCGCTGTAGTCAAGAACTGGTGTGTACTTGAGTGGCACGATTGGTCCGCGAGTTGCAATCACACTGGCAACGAGCTGGCGCTGCAACTTGATCGACTCTTTGATGTACTGCTTGCACACTTCGAGACCGCCGGCGATGACTTCTTCAGTCACCTTCGGTGCACCCGCCGCGTAATAGGTGAAACTCTTTTCGGTTCCGCCTGCTTCCACCATCATCACTGCAACGTCGCCGTTGTCGAGTTCGCGACCAGCAACAACGATTTCGAATGTTGCTTCTTCGCCCTCTTCGAATGTTGGGTGAGGAATCCATGTGCCGTCCTGGCTGTATGCCAAGCGCACTGCACCAATTGGTCCATCAAACGGAATGCCCGAGATCATGAACGAAGCAGATGCTGCGTTGATCGCGAGAACGTCGTGTGGGTTTTCTTGGTCGGCACCAATAACGGTGATGACAACTTGTGTCTCGTTGCGGTACCCATCTGGGAAAGCTGGACGCAATGGACGGTCTGTCAAACGACAAGTAAGAATTGCTGCTTGACTTGGTCGGCCTTCGCGACGGAAGAATGAACCAGGAATTTTTCCTGCTGCGTATGCACGCTCTTCAACGTCAACTGTCAACGGGAAGAAGTCGATGCCGTCACGCACGCCCTTTGCGGCGTTTGCTGTTGCAAGAACAAGTGTCTTACCAACTTTGGCGATAACCGCACCCTGCGACTGCAAGGCAAACTTTCCGGTTTCGAAGGTGAGTGTTTTGTTGGTCCCAGAAATTGGTCCCGATACTGAAATGGCGTCAGCCATGTTTGTTTCCTTTCGTCTCTGGCGCGTCCGTGACGATCATCCAGAGTTTGAGGAGCAACCAGATCGATTCCCAGTCGGCAATCTCGCAACTTCAGTCCGAATTGACTGGCTGCGTTATCAGCGACTGACAACCGAATCCTGGTTGCTCGTTATGTGTTTACCGAACTGTCGTGCTTTAGCGGCGTAGACCGAGATCGTCAAGAAGTTTTCTGTACTTCTCAATGTCGCGAGCCTTTACGTAATCCAACATGCGGCGTCGACGCCCAACCATCATCAAGAGACCTCGACGACTGTGGTGGTCCTTATCGTGACTTTTTAGGTGCTCGGTAAGGTGATTGATACGTTCTGTCAAGAGTGCAATCTGCACTTCTGGGGAACCTGTATCGGTTGCGTGTATCCGGTGTTTGGATATGGTGTCGCTTTTTGCAGCAATAGCCACGGTGATGCCTTTCGTTTTCTCGCCGAATTGCGAGAAGTTGAGGTCGCTATCAGTCGGATGACCAACAGCATCACACCAGAGCAGATAGCCCCAATGGACATATCCACTCTATCGGTGGAGAAACCCAAGTAATACGGGGTCCCTCGTAAAACCTGGCAACAGAAACTGGGCTCCCATATCTAGCCTCTTGAAACTACCCCCATATAAGTAGTGTGAATTGCTGTGTTCACAGGGATCGTTGAAGAACTAGGCACTATTGCCCAACGAGAAGGCAGTCGCCTGCGGGTCAATGCCTCTCTCGCCCTCGAGGGTTCGGGTCTCGGCGCATCAATTGCGGTCAATGGCTGTTGCCTCACCGTTGTGGCTACCGATGGTTCGAGTTGGTGGGATGCCGATGTGAGCGAAGAAACATATTTGCGCACCAACCTTGGCGCGCTGCACGAAGGTGATGTCGTCAACCTCGAGCGACCAATGGCGCTTGGTGATCGATTGGGTGGACACATGGTTCTCGGTCATGTCGATGCTGTTGGCCACGTTGTGTCCCCCGCACCAGATTTAGTGATTCGTATTCCTCGCGACTTGATGCACCTCATTGTCGAAAAAGGTTCTGTCACAGTTGATGGCATCTCGCTCACCGCATTCGATCTCACTTCCGACACGTTTCGCGTTGCAGTGATTCCACACACTTGTGCAGTCACCACATTGGGCGTGCGCAAACATGGTGACGCTGTCAACATCGAGATGGACGTACTTGCAAAGCACGTTGCAAAACTTGTTGAACCACACACGCCAAAACGCAGTTGGTGGCGATCGATGGTGGGAAAATAAATGGCACGCGATCTTCCACAACTCCGCGAGAAGATCGATCAAATCGATGCCGCGATCGTTGCACTGCTCGCTCAACGCATGGAAGTGTGCAGAGAAGTAGCTGAAGTAAAGGCCGGATCATCCACCGCAGTTATTCAGCCGCAGCGAGTGCGCGAAGTACTGACGACGCGACGTCAATGGGCAATCAATAGTGGCGTCGACGCAGACTTTGCCGAACAATTGTTTCGCATCGTGCTTTCAGAGACGCATCGCATCGAAGTTGCGCACGATCATGGAAGTGTCGAGCCGATAAAAATTGCAGACACACTACTCAGCGCACTTGACACTGTTGCTGTGCGCATCGATCATGTCGTGGTTGCTGTCGTTGATCTCGCATCTGCGTCTGCATTTTTGACAAGCATTGGTTTCGCAGTGCGACCAACAGAGGATGCCGACATCGTGACAGCCGATGCCGGTGGTGTCACTGTTGTGCTCGTTGGCCCAGGCAATGACCCTGCGGTGCGTGCGCACTTGGACGCCCATGGTTCTGGCGTACAACACATCGCCATCGAAGTACTTAATGCGGGCTTTGTGCAACAAGCTCTCGCAGCAGCAGGCATTCCCCTGCTCACCGACGTAGTCGTTGACGCAGCAGGTCACGAACAACTTTTTACGGTTGTCGACCCAGCAACTGGTGTGCAGTTGGGCTTCATTAGTCGGACAGGTCACCGCGTGCCCATCAGCGGTCACAATGTGCGAGCGCTCTTTTCTGCCCTCGGCAAGATTTAGCTGCTCCGAAAATATTGATACAGGCGACTCAAGCCGCTATGGTTGAGATCGCACGACAATTACAGGAAACTTCGCCCCTCTAACACGGTGAAGCAACTTGGTCGGGCGCTGGCAATCCAACTTCATTACGACCCACGGAGGGTTCAGTTGTCGACACGTCAGCGCGTCCTTGAAACACCCCTTGAACAGCTTTTGGTT
>CAZHIN010000042.1:624-5117 GCA_964532575.1 uncultured Acidimicrobium sp. | reverse complement strand
GTTACCTACTCGCCAAAAGTTTTCATTCCACTCACCATGTTGTGTCGCGACAAGTGCGGATACTGCACCTTTGCGCAGCCACCAGCGCGACTCGAAAATCCATATTTGTCTGCCGATCAAGTTTTGGCAATTGCCAAGCAAGGAGCAAAATCTGGATGCCACGAAGCACTCTTCACATTGGGTGAGCGACCAGAGTTGCGTTACGACGTAGCCGCCGAATGGCTCAAAGCAAACGGCTTTGACTCGACAGTGCACTATCTGCACGACATGGCAGCACTTGTGTTGAAAGAAACTGGTTTATTGCCGCATGCAAATGCCGGCGCGTTGTACAAAGACGAGTTGGCAATGTTGCGAAGTGTTTCGCCGTCGCAGGGCATGATGATCGAATCATTGCGCGATGACCTCGACTGTCACCGTGGTGCTCCAGACAAAGTGCCACAACGCCGACTCGACACGCTCGAGTGGGCTGGCGAACTGAAAATTCCATTTACCACTGGCATCTTGGTCGGTATCGGAGAAACTCGTGAAGATCGTTTGAATGCACTCGAAGCAATTGCAGCCTCGCACGCTCGTCACGGTCACGTGCAAGAAGTCATCGTCCAAAACTTTTTGCCAAAACCACGTACTGGGATGCAACACGAAGCGCCGTGCCCGCAAGACGAATATCTATGGTCGATCGCTGCTGCGCGCATCATCTTGCCACCGAGCATTCACTTGCAAGCTCCGCCAAACCTGAGCGACGACTTTGGAATTCTGCTTGATGCAGGAATTGATGATTGGGGTGGTGTCTCACCAATCACGGCAGATCATGTCAACCCAGAACGCCCGTGGCCAGCACTCGACAAACTGCGCGTCGTCACCGAAGCCCGTGGCAAAGCACTTGCGCCTCGACTCACCATCTATCCAGAGTTTGCAATCAACCCGACGGTGTGGGTCGATGATGCTTTGCACTTCCCTATTTTGGATCGCAGTGACGCCGAAGGTTTGGGTCGCGACGACCCGGGTCAGGTGTGGCCAGAAAAAGTAACCGCAGCAGATGTGGTTCTCGATGGCGCTGAAGTTGTTTTGATTGGTCACCGCTCAACACAGTGGTACTCGGGCGCTAACAATCCGCCCCCTTCGCTGATCGGGACGCAACACGACGGCACACCGTTCGACGAAATCGATATTGACACGTTGCGTGGACCAATTGCCGAGATCCTGCATGGAGTCCGACTCGGACAACGCATCAATGAGGCCGAGATTGTCACACTCTTTAGCGCTCGCGGCAAAGAAGTGCGCGCAGTTGCAAAAGTGGCTGACGACTTGCGCAAACAAGTTGTGGGCGACGCCATCACGTGGGTGCACAACCGCAACATCAACTACACCAATGTGTGCACGTTTAAGTGCAAGTTCTGCGGGTTCTCCAAGGGTCCACTCTCGCTCAACTTGCGCGGTACTCCGTACTTGCTCACGCTCGACGACATCGCCAATCGCGCACGCGAGGCATGGGATTTGGGAGCAACTGAAGTCACTTTGCAGGGTGGCATTCACCCCGATTTCGATGGCGACTATTACATCGATGTCACGCGAGCAGTCAAAGATGCTGTTCCAGACATGCACGTGCACGGTTTCACGGCACTTGAAGTAACCGAAGGCGCCAAACGCCTCGGCGAGCCGCTCTACAACTACATCATGCGACTCAAAGATGCTGGTCTTGCATCGTTGCCTGGCACTGCTGCCGAAATTTTGGACGACGATATTCGCGCGATCTTGTGCCCAGACAAGATCAACACCGAAGAGTGGCTCGAGTGCCATCAAGTAGCCCACGAAGCAGGCTTGCGATCAAACATCACGATTATGTTTGGATCTGTCGAGCACCCAAACAGTTGGGCCAAGCACATCGTGCGCACTCGCGCATTACAAGCACAGACCGGTGGCTTCACCGAATTTGTTGGCCTGCCATTCGTGCACATGGCATCGCCTATTTATTTGCAGCACAAGTCTCGCCGCGGGCCGACGTTTAGAGAGACGCTGTTGATGCATGCAATCGCGCGCATCGCCTATCACGGCCTGATCGACAACATTCAGGTGTCATGGACAAAGATCGGACCAATCGGCGCAGCGCAACTATTGCAAGCCGGCTGCAACGACATGGGTGGCACATTAATGAACGAAAACATCTCTCGCGCTGCAGGTGCAAGCCATGGCCAGGGCATGACCGAAGATGCGTTTCGTGCAATCACCGAGCCAATTGGTCGTTCGCTCTTGCAACGCGACACAACATACGGTCGTCCCGACCGCGAGCCCGCACGAGAAGGTGCAGTGCTAGCTCACTAAGCGTGCTGCAGCAACATCAAGTTGCAACTGCGTCTTAATCGCTTCTAAACCATCAAACTTGCGCTCACTGCGCAAGAAATGCTCAAACGTCACACTTACTTTCTGGCCATATAAATCGCCGGCAAAGTCGAGCAAGTGGGCCTCGAGCAGCGAATGGTCGGCATGCTCAAAAAACGTTGGTCGTCGACCAAGGTTGATCGCACACGCATGCACCGAACCATCGTCGCATCGAAATTTCCCTGCATACACCCCATCAGCCGGCAAACACATGGCATTGGGCACTTCTACATTGGCAGTCGGAAATCCAATCGTGCGACCTCGCTTATCGCCGTTGACTACAACACCCCGCACCTCGTATGCACGACCCAACAGGTTTGTAGCAACCTCCACCTGTCCGCCAGCAAGCGCACGGCGAATAGATGTTGAGCTAACAGGTTCGGTTACACCGTCTGGTCGCTGCACGAGTTGAACAGGTGCAACTTCAAAATCAAACTGTTTGCCAAGGTCGCGCAACAAAGCGACGTTGCCAGCTCGCTTCACTCCAAAGTGAAAATCTTCGCCAACGACAATCACTTGCGTATTGAGTGCGTCAACCAATACTCGCTGAACAAATGATGCAGGCTCCTCTGTCGACTGCGATGCATCAAAACTGACGATCATCGTTGCATCAACACCAGTCTTTTCGAGCAGCTCCAGTTTTTGATCGATATCTGTGAGCAATTTTGGTGCAGATTCTGGTCTTACCACCGAAGCAGGGTGTCGATCGAACGTGATCACAACACTTCGACAACCCAACTGCTGCGCAGTTGCCTTCACTTGCGCAATAACCGCCTGGTGACCGCGGTGCACGCCGTCATATGCGCCAATCGTTACGACTGACCGCATCGGCTCGGAGCTTTTAAGAATTTTGCGAATAACTTGCACGAAGATTCACGCTATCGCTTCGGCTAAAACCACAGTGGGTTTAGCTCGCGTGACATTATGGAGACCCGAATTTTCAATTTTGTCTTCAAATACGTCGTACACACCAAGTAAGACACCTTGCTCATCGACAATCGCCCACGGTGCATCTCCCTGCCATACTGGCAACACTCGCCCATGTCGCACCATGTCAGCGGTTTGGGCATCGACAACAATTTGAGTCATTGAGCGCAGTGCAGCGATTGGAGACAACAGCACTGCAGACTCTGGTGAATGCGACTCGGCAATCGTGAAATCTCCAACCGAGGTGCGTCGCAAATTTCGCAAGTGCGCGCCGCCACCGAGCAGCGAACCTAAGTCGGCAGCCAGCGTGCGCACATATGTGCCGGAAGAAACATTGACGACAATGCGCACGACTAGTGGATCTTCGGTTGGTTGCACATCAAATGAATGCACCGTCACTGGCCGTGGTTTGCGCTCAATCTCAATGCCTTCGCGTGCAAGTTCGTGTAAGCGTTTGCCATCGACACGAATTGCCGAAACCATCGGTGGTATCTGCAAAATATCTCCCGTGAGCTTTGTGGCTGCATTTCGAACCTGCTCGATTGTGATCCCGCTCATGTCATGCCGTGCAGTTACTTCACCCGCCGAGTCGAGTGTGTTGGTCTCTACCCCAAACACAACTTCTGCTTCGTACATTTTATCCATGCCGCTCAAAAACTGCATCAACCTCGTTACATAACCAACACCCACGAGCAATACACCAGT
Source organism: uncultured Acidimicrobium sp. (assembly GCA_964532575.1). Lineage (GTDB taxonomy): Bacteria > Actinomycetota > Acidimicrobiia > Acidimicrobiales > Ilumatobacteraceae > UBA3006. Next base: position 1,109 of record CAZHIN010000042.1, on the reverse strand, counting down.
TGCATCGGGGTCGAGCGTGCCAGCGTGACCAATACGTCTCTCTCCCAACAATTTGCGCATCTGATTTACCACGTCGTGGCTTGTCACACCCGCTGGCTTATCGATGATTGCCAGACCATGCACAGTTGGCGGGCGGCGGCGTGCCACGACTACTCGTTATCGAGATTGCGCGTGCGCATAGGATCGTTGCGCAATACTTCATCGATGCGTGCTGCCGCACGAATGCCATCATCTGGCCTAAATTCAAGAATTGGTGTGCGCCGCGCATGGATCTGTGTGGCAATTGCAGACTGCAAACGTTTGCGATTTTCGTTCAGTGCTTCCAGTATTTGTTTGTCGCCTTCTTCGCCCTGCAACGAGTCGTAATAGACGATTCCACGATTCATCTCTGAATCGACATCGATCGACGTGACTGTCACAAATGCAAGGCGATCATCATCGATGCGCACAAGTTCTTCGGCAACTACTTCACGTACCGTTTCGCT
>CAZHIN010000042.1:0-614 GCA_964532575.1 uncultured Acidimicrobium sp. | reverse complement strand
GCTGATGCGTGCCGCGCGCGGATAACTGTGCTTACGGCTATTCGATTTGCCACCCGATTTGCCGCCCGATTTGCTGCGTGACTGACCACCCGATTTGCCGCCAGATCGACCGTCACTGCCACCGTCGCCTCGACCGCCCGAACCACGTTCTCGTCTTGTCATCGTGATCCTGCCTTTTGCCTCTCCATTGAAACCATGCTTCGCTCATCTACGATACGGAGGCGATGTCTGCAAAACCCCCGACCCGAGATGAGCGCTCAACTGGCGCCCGAGCAATAACGGGCAACGACCCAGCCACCAAGACTCCCGTTTTTCGCTATACGGCGGCACTGGCTTCCCAGCTCGAGACAAAATGGCAAGACATTTGGGAGCAAGACGGCACATTTGAAGCACCCAATCCAGCCGGCCCATTGGCCCAACCCGACAAGGTTGCAGGTCGCGACAAATTGTTTGTGCTCGACATGTTTCCTTACCCATCGGGTGCCGGTCTGCATGTTGGCCACCCACTTGGCTATATCGCCACCGATGTTTTTGCGCGCTACAAACGCATGGACGGGTTCAACGTGTTGCACGCACTTGGCTACGACAGTTTTGGATTGCCAGCTGAACAACAC
>CAZHIN010000041.1:0-12432 GCA_964532575.1 uncultured Acidimicrobium sp. | reverse complement strand
GCCGAGCAGGCGCTGTGGGAAATTTCTTCAAAGTCTGAGCTCGAAGGCGTTGTTGTCCGACCGCCCCTTGTTTATGGACCCGGCGTGCGAGCAAACTTTGCATCACTCATTGGCATCGTCAGTCGAGGCATCCCACTTCCACTTGGCTCTATTCAGAACAAGCGAAGTTTTGTGTCGCTTGACAACCTGGTCGACTTGATTGCAACAACATTGCAATCGCCACATGCGGCTGGTAATACGTTTCTTGTCTCTGATGGGAATGATCTCTCCACACCCGAGTTAATTCGCTCAATCGCTTCTGCACTCGACCAATCACCAATGCTCATCCCGTTTCCCCCTGCATTACTCAAACTTGCAGCCACTGCTGCTGGGAAGCGCGGCGCATACGACCGACTTTGCGGATCCCTCACTGTCGACATTGCATTAACTAAGCAGAAACTGTCCTGGGCCCCACCATTCACGGTTCAAGATTCACTACAGAGAACAGTTGATGCGTTTATCGAATCCAAGGAATCACAATGACCTGTTTAGCGTTTTATGCCATGGTTGTTGCTCTTTCCGCGGCACTTACGTTTCAAATTCGTAGGTCTGCTTTGCACAAGCAACTGCTCGACATTCCAAATGACAGAAGTTTGCACACTGTTCCAACCCCACGCGGCGGAGGCGCAGCGATTGTTCTAGTTTTCACAGCAGCAATCATCGCACTGACCGCCACCGATTACGTCGAAACCAAAAATGCAGCAATTCTGATTGGCTGCGGAGCACTTGTTGCCCTCACAGGGTTCTTGGATGATCGTCAACTGCTCTCCCATGCCAGATCGCGATTGGCTTTGCACTTTGTGGCAGCAGTAATTGCAATAAGCGCGCTTGGCGGACTGCCAACACTTCCCGTCTTCGGAACCAATGTCAGTCTCGGCATCGTCGGCGGGATCCTTGCCGCTGTTTATTTGGTGTGGCTCCTCAATTTGTTCAACTTCATGGATGGCGTCGACGGTATTAGTGGCGCCCAAGTCGTGTCGGTCTGTGGTGCCGCTGCATTTCTTATCCATCGGACCACACACGACTACAACATTGCATCACTTCCACTTGCACTTGCGGCGGCAACACTCGGGTTTCTTGTTTTCAACTGGCCACCAGCAAAAATCTTTATGGGTGATGTTGGCAGCGGCTTTGTTGGTTTCATCATCGGGATTTTTTCACTTATAACTGCCGACAGTGCTGGCTCACTCGGTTGGGTTTGGGTCATTTTGCTTGGAGTTTTCATCGTCGATGCCACCGTCACGCTCATCGGCCGCTTGTTCCGCAAACAAAAGCCCCATGTTGCGCACCGCAGTCATGCATTTCAGCATCTTGCACTCCGATTCGGATCGCACAAACGCGTGACCATTGGTGTAGTCGCAATCAACGTGCTGTGGCTCTTACCCATCGCATTCGCAGTGACCGAAGGTCGCATCGACGGGTTTGTCGGCGTGCTGATTGCCTATACGCCGCTCACCATTGCTGCACTGATGCTTGGCGCCGGAACGCCATCGACAAAATAATTAAATGCGTGTCAGTCGCACGAGCGGAATACGACGCTCGGTCTTTGTTTGATACACCGCAAAGTCTGCCCAAATATCAACCATCGATTGCCACGCGGCATCGCGCTCCGCGCCTTCTGGCATTGTTGAAGCACGAGCTTGAAAGACATCGGCACCAACTTGCAATGTCACCACTGCATCGGCTTCAAGGTTGGTGTACCACAACGGATGCGTTGGAAATCCACCCTTCGATGCAACCAACAAATAATTACTTCCTAAAGTGCCATAAATCAAAGCGGTACGACGCAATGCACCAGACTTGCGACCAGTTGTGGTGAGCAGCAATGTTGGAACACCGCGCCACATGTGGCCGTCTTCGCCATTTGGCTCAACGTATCGAGTGATGTGGTCGGCCACCCATTCAGTAGGGCTATCAACAATTTGAGGCTGTGAAGTCATGCGTTGATCGTATAAGTACCGACAACGAACTTGCGTTTCAGCCAATTAATTCGCGTTTGAGATCAACGATTCGTGGCGATGGGGCGCCGCCACTCCACGAATCGTGCAATAACGAGCGCTCATAACTCGACCACTCGGCATTCACACCCGCCCTGTCGCCCACCTCGCCATAGGCACGCATTCGCAATGCCACCAGTTCTTCGTGACCATGCAACACCTTGAGACCTTGACCTGTCGCCCAAAATACTCCCTCTGTGTCGCCCTGTTCGAGCGCATGCTCTGCAGCCATCACCGAGCCAGTAATGACCGACAAAATAAAGTTGGATGTAATTCCTTCCGAATCCGGCCATAAATAATCGGTTCCAGCGAACGGCAAATCACGGACACGATGAAGTGCGTCGTGCAGATGAAACCAAGACTCTCTATCGCCCCTGATCTTTACTTGGCTCACTGCATTGTTCAGCACGTCAACATCGGTGATCACTGAACCGTGAATTGCAAGATGATCAGTAAAGGTCTTGGGCAAAAATTCAATCTGCTCAACACCAACTGAGCCAGATGCAAGTCCTCGCCGCAATCCTGAAACAACATTGTTGAACGTGGCATCTTGCACACTGATCTCCCACAACGCCGTGCGCGCAGCGATGCGAGTTGGACGCTCGCGATGAGTTGTAATCCACGCAAGCAACTCGAGTGATTTGGATTTCTCGAAACTAATTGGCACCCCGCGCCTTGTCTCGGCATCCACTGGACCAAGCAACCTCACACACACATTCCAGTCAGCCATCACTGACTCGCATTGTCGTTTGTCTTCCTCCACCGGCTTGGACGACTCGGCAAACAGATCTTGCACTGCTGATGTCTCAAATTCGGTCAGACCAAAAACTGCCAATCGTTGCTCACTCGGCATGAGCACCCAACCATTTGTTCCGAGTTGCATCCGATTTGGATAATCCGACGACACACAAATATTTATGACCGCTTCATTGCTTGCAACGACAAGACTCGGTGCATGAGCGTCTTGACTCAGATCAATCACTACGCGAATAACCGTATTCATGTCGGATGTAGCAACGTTGGGTGATGCGCCACTCGACAGGTTCAGCCCACCAAGTTTTGAGAGCGATTCGACAACTACTTGAATCTTGCCGCCCCGAGCAGCAAGTTGTGCCACAGCAATGAGATGTCGCGCTGCTGTTTTAGCCAACTCAATATCGGCAGCAACAATGTCAAAACGTGTGCCTGGCGCGATCACCACCATCACCGTCTCATCTGCCGACACACCAATCGGCACAGAGACAAACTCAACATCCGATTGCTCGCCTAGCCCTGCAAGATTGCGAGTTAGTAAGGATCGATCGTTGCCCACCTGCTGCGCGCGATGGTGCAGCTCTGCCCAAGTAAACGCTGATCGTTGTGACATCGGTGGCATAAATGATCCAGCCGGTGCAAGACGCAATTGTTTATCGCGAAGCGCATTGACATGAGTGAGTAGTCCAGCAATCAATACTGCCGAACTGCCAAGGGCAAGTGGCACTGCACCATGCGAAATTTCTTGAGCTGCACTCGTTGTTGCAAGAACAACCTGCTCGCTCGTTGCTGCTTGTGCTGTTGCAGGAGCAGGGCGGCTTGCAAACAGGATTGACCACAGAGCAACAACAAACAACAGCGAATAACGGCCCGACATCACGCCGACTGAATGATCATGACGCGTACCCCATGTGCGAACCACATCAATAACTACCGATCCACACCCCCACACCCAGGTAGACCACAAGCCAAGCAGCCCAACCTGCGTGCCAATTTGCACGGGGTTGCGCACCGTTATTGCATTAACCAACTCGGACACCACAATCGCTGGTGTCATGCCAGTCGAGATCAACAGAAGTGGCAGTCCAAACAAAAAGAGACTTCCACCAATGAGTGCAATAAACCGTTTCACGGAGACGTCACCGGCCGAGCAGAACGTTGTGCACTAATCAGTCGGCTTCCTACTCCAAACAATTTGAGCAACGACATCGGCACAACTCGCGTTGTTGTCACCGTGACCTCCAACGACGTGGCACTCACCTGCCCATGGATTTCGTGGCGCATCATAAAATCTTGTGCTGCTGATATTGCTTTGTCCACATCCACCTTTGGATCGCCCGTGCGTAACGCCGTGATCTCTTGCGTTCCTGCTCGCGCAGCATTTTCTGCTTGATCGGCGAGCTGCACTTTTGCTGCGACCAATCGCCCGCCATCAACAGCAAGACCTGCGCATGCCACAAACGTCATTGCCAGCATCACCACAAAAGCTGTGATTGATCCGGTTTCACGTGACGAGTCGTGCAGCACTAATCCACCCTCCAACGATCAATTACCTCAATTGACTCGGCGTGCAAAAGCCTTTCGTGGATACCCAAGAGGTTGAGACCTGCCGTGTTAACTGCACACTCAACTTCAACCAACACTGTGCGCACAGTTGACTCATCATCAAATGCCACATTGACCACCGCATCAATGCACGCAGCACCGTTTTGCTCAAGATCACGCAAGGCAGACTCTCGGCCCACTGCCTGCATTCGAGACGGATGTGCCATTGACGCCGCGCGCGCGCCTTGGTCGGCAGCATGCTGAATCTGGGTGAGCACCTCTGCACCTCGCCCTGCGTACACCACAAATAACACAAGGATCATCAGAATTGGTGCGAGCAGCACCAGCTCAACGGTGGCACTTCCGTCGTCGCGCATCATCTGTCCATCTCTGAGATGTAGCGCTCAAGAGGCTCGTGAGCAACACGCGTAACCGTGAATGAAAAAAATGGCGCAACTTGCGGCACTCGCAAGCGCACAGTAACCACAACTTCGTGTGTAGAAAACACTGCTTGTGGTTGGTCGTATGACTGGCCAGACAACTCAGCAATTGTTCGTGCAGCCTTGTCAAGAGCTGGCAACATACCTCCGTCGACTGCTGCCCCAGCGGCAGCACTCTGAGCAGCAGCGACGGACGCAATGTTGGCGGTGTGGAAGAACACAGCGCCTTGTATTGCCATCAACAAAAGAGAAAACACCACCGGCACACCAAGTAGTACCTGCGTGGTGGTCTCCCCCCTGTCGAATTTCATGTCAGCCGAGATCGAGCGAATTTGCTTTGTCTCGAACCCTTGACGTGATGGTTGCTCCAACGACGATCGCGAGGGCGATGAGTGCTGCAGCCATGACGACCGTTGTTGCACTTACCTCTCCGCACTCGGCGTCTTGTTCGGCCGATGCAGTAAATCGGATCCAGTAGTACTGCCATGTGTTCTTCAGTGATGTCATCTTCTATTTCCTCTTTCGTTTAGTTGGTGAATATAAAGAGCAACTCGTTGCTCGATCGAATGTGTGCGCATGTGTGTCAAATGTGCAGTGCGAAGCAAACATTTATAATCCACCCACAATCAGGGTGACTGCGGGGTATCCAATTAGAACGATGAATGCCAAAAACAGCAGCACCATTGGCACACCCATGCGCTCTGTGGATGAATTTGCAGCCGCCTCAATTTCGCTCATCTGGCGATGTCGCAAAGATTCTGCCTTTGCCGACAATGATGACCGAATGCGCGCGCCATGCTCACCTGCCAATTGCACACTGCCAGCGACCTCAACAACTTGCGTGAGATTGAATCGCTCTCCCAGATCGGCAAGTTCGACCCACGGAGAATGATGTGAACTGCGAGCGCGAACAAGCGCATTGCGAAGTTGTTCAAAAGCCCAGCCGTCACCTGCATCGGCCGCAGCGAGCAATGCAGTCTCGGTGCCAGCACCGCCAGCAAGCAACACATTAGTGAGATCAAGAAAGCTCGAGAAAGCATGCAGAAAACTTTTGCGACGACGTTGGGCGGTATTACGCAGCATGCGGTCGGGCAACACAAAACCCAGAAGCCCACACACAATTGAGGCCAAGAGCAGCAAACTTGTGGACGGACTTCCACCAATTGTCGTGATCAATGCGCCACACACGATTGGGAAAAAACAGCCGACCAGACCACCAACCAATTTTTGTACCACCATGTCTTGAGCCACGCGCTCGGTAAGTGCCAAGTCGGTGCGATGTCGATCGCCCGTTCGTTGACGCATTTGTGCTTGTGCTTTTGGAAGCGAGACAGCAATAACACCTCGACACCGTTGTGTCGTGGCTGGCAATGTGACCATGACGAGACCAAACCCAATGCATAATCCAGCAAAAATGATTCCGATCATCGCGCAACCTTGACCCGGCGGCGCACAAATCGCTCCGGTACTTCAATCTGCGACATTGCGTGCATCATCACGACCGCGACAACAAATGTCATCAAGATCATTGACAAAATAAGTTGCCCTTCAACCGACTCATACGGCTGCAGATAGTCGCGATTAAATATAAATAGCCCGCCAACAAAAACAGAGATAACGCCAGTGATGATGCGCACCGCGCTTCGCGTGCGCGACCGTCCCACCCATACCCGACTGCGCATTCGGCTTTCGTCTCGAGCGCACTGAGCAAGATGCCCGAGCAACACACCAATGTCACGCGCCTGATGCTGAGTGGCAGTGACAAGTGCAGCCGCAACAAAATCAGCGGTTGGATGATCAACATCTTCGGCAAAACGACGCAGTCCATCGGTGAGCGACCCATACGACATGAACGCCGCAAGTCGCTCTACTGCCTTAATAATCGGCAATGGCGCGTGCTGAGCCGTTGCAATAATTGCTTGTTCGAGACCGTGCGCACCTGCGAGTGTGTCGCGCAACTGCTCAGTCCACGATGCGATTGCATCGACCAGCTCCTGCTCGTCGCGATGTTTTTTGGGACGACGACCAATGCCGGGTGTTGCACCGGCCACCGCCCCCGCAGCAAAAGCAATGACAATCCACCCGCTCGCTACATACACCACCACCGCAATCACTGGGACTAAAAGTGTTTGCCACCTCCATACAAAGCCCGAACTGGATACAGAAGACTGTGAAATAAACAGTGATGAAAGCCCACGACCGCCGCGAAATGCGGCATTGAGAACAAAAGCACCAAGACCAACAATGGCACCCAAACATGCAATTAATAATGCGCTCACGATGCGTTCTCAATCTTTGAGGCGTTTGTGGCGTGAGTGCCTAAACCGTGCGCGGCAAGAAGTTTGCGGGTGTGCTCTCGCAATGGGAAACCAGTAACGAGACCGTCTTCAATATTGAGATGAAAAATTTCATTCGAAACAATTGTTGAACCTTCACTGTCCACTACTTCACGTACTGAAGCAACGCGTCGCACCGAGTCGGTGTTATCGATGTAGACGACGAAGTGAATTGCGCTCGCAACAAGCAAGTTCACCGTCTCAACTGGTAAACCCGTTGAAGCCATCGAAACATAGGCAGCCAACTTGGGAAACACCGATCTCGTGCTATCGGCATGCATCGTGCACATTGAACCGTTGTTGCCCTGACTCATCGCCATCAACATCGGAAATGCTTCTGCCCCGCGCACTTCGCCAACGATCACCCGATCGGGATCCATTCGCAACGCCATTCGTGTGAGATCGGCAAGCGTGATCTCACCGCGGCCTTCAATGTTTGCGGGTCGTGACTGCAGTGCATCGTGGTCGGGATGCAAATCTTCAAAACGATCAAGACCAAGTTCATATGCGTCTTCAATCGTCACGATTCGCTCGCTTGCACCAACTTCATTTATCAGTGCACGCAGCAACGTGGTTTTTCCAGACCCAGTTCCACCAGCAATCACGATGTTGCGCTTGGCACTTACCGCGGCAGCAAAAAAATCTTGAAGTGTTTCGTCAAATAGCCCGCGCAAGCGCAGCTCATTCAGCGACGAGATCTCAAAACGATGCCTGCGGATGACCAGACTTGGTCGAGCCGATACTTCCATCGTCGCAAACAACCGCGAGCCATCGGGCAACTGCAAATTCAGTTCGGGTGTGGCTGCATCAAATCGCCTTTCTGTACGACCCATTCGCGTTGCCGCCCGACGTATCAGTTCGATCAGTTCATCGTCGGTGTCAACAACAGGAGCGACCATCTGTCGAGTGCCATTGCGCAACTTGACCCATACCGAAGCACAACCCCGCACGTGGATGTCGCTGATTTCGGGATCATCGAGCAATGACTGCAAACGACCAAGACCCAAAACTTGCGCAATGGCGGCATTGGCAAGTTGTCGCTCTTGTGACTCCGATAGCGGCACCCGACCTTCTTGCCGACGTGCCGTGCCCAACCTTGCACATTCGGCTTGTGCGGCGCTTCTCGCAAAATCCCACTCTTGGGCCACCAGTAAATCCGCATTGCCTTGAGTGCGTCGAAAGATGCGTTCGTCAGCAAGGGCCTCGCTTACTCGAGACGCAAGCGCAGTAACCAACAACGTGTCGGGAAGAGCGTCATCAATTTCGCTCGCCAATTGCAAAACTGTCACGGTCGCACATCCGGCGCAACATCACCGAGCAACGCAATATGCACATTGCCTGCACCTGCAATTGCTAAAGCAAGATCAATCGGCCCGCGCAAGGTGATCACTGCAGCACTGAGTGAGTTGTCGGGTTGCACGATTGACCACACGGTCACCACTTGGCCATACAGTGCGGGTGGAACGGCGCCCCCACTCGACATATCTGGCGCAAACACCACCTGCACACGATCGCCATCGGCAAGTGCTGGAGGGAAGTCGCCTACTTGAACCGCTGTAGAGGTGAGGGCCTCACCACTCGCGAGCGGATCTCGAAGCTGCAACATTGACGGATGAATCGGTGTGGATGAATCGACATCAATTGCCATTGATTTGCCGATGAGAGATTGTGCATCACTTGCCTGAACAAATGTTTTACCCGACTGCTCGGAAAGTTCCATCGCCACAAGGTCGCTAGGAGTAACGACGTGGCCTCGGGAAAGGAAGTGCGATGCAGACACAACGGTGATGGTGTTTGTCGCCGACTGAAATAACAAGAGCGATCCGAGCGCCCCACCGATCACAAGAGCAATACCTATTGCCATCTCGGGCACTCGCTGTTTGCGTGGAGACTTCGCAGATTGCTTGAGCACAGTGGGCTGAGTAACAGAACTTGCGTTTGCACTTGGTCGTGACCGGGTGAGCACATTCAACATTCCTTGATTCATCTGGATTACTCCTTGGTTTGTTCGTGTGCCGCCATGTGTACGGAGGATCAGTAGAGCGGACATCATTTCTTGGATTCCACTCCTGCTCGGAACAAGCCGAATTACAAAACTGGCATTTGATGGCCTCAGTGCAGAGCGCTGGCGTAGCCTTGTAAGTAATGTCCACCACGGTCCCAACTACCCCACCAGCCGTTCTGCCAGTGGCTAATGACCCTTGCTGGTGTGGCAGTGGACGAAAGTACAAGCGTTGCCATAAGCAACTCGATGGCCGTGTGGTGCCGCACGCAGTGAGCCCACGCCGCACAGTGCCAGCACATATCGTGCGCCCGCCCTATGCCGAGACCGGCAAGGTGCAGCGTTGGCAAGAATCAGCAGTCAAGACGCCAGAGATCATCGAGAAGATGCGAGTGGCTGGCAAGATGGGCGCCGAGGTTCTCAAGTTGGCGGGAGATTTTGTGCGCCCCGGCATTACCACCGACGAGATTGATGTGTATGTGCACAACTTGTGCATCGAACGCAATGCATACCCAAGCCCACTGAACTATTCGGGTTACCCAAAAAGTGTGTGCACCTCGGTCAACGAAGTGATTTGTCATGGCATACCTGACGCGCGAGTGCTGCTCGACGGTGACATCATCAACCTCGACGTCACGTGTTATTTCAATGGTGTGCATGGTGACACCAACGCAACATTTGCTGTTGGCACGATCGACCAAGAGAGCAAGAACCTGATTCATGTGACTGAAGAGTGCACATGGCGCGGTATTGAAGCCGTTGTGCCCGGCCGACCATTGAGCGATATCGGAAGAGCAATCGAGACGCGCGCCAAGCAAGACAAGCTTGGTGTCGTGCGCGCATTTATTGGGCACGGAATTGGCGAGCAGTTTCACACCGACATTCAGGTGCTGCACTATTACGACTCGCATAACAACACGATCATGCGTCCAGGCATGACCTTTACGATCGAACCTATGATCACCCTTGGCACTTGGCAACACCGCATGTGGAATGACGACTGGACCGCAGTGACAGCAGACGGCAAGCGCACTGCACAGTTTGAACACACGGTGCTTGTGACAGACACTGGCGTTGATGTGCTCACTGCTGGGCCAGGGGCCGCGTCACCAAACGCGCCGTGGAAGCGTTAAGTAAAAAGGTTTGATGTAAATGATTGATGCAGTTGATGTAGAGCGATACCTGCGTTTCGACCGAAGCAACTGGGCCGAGTTGCGCGCGCAGACGCCGCTTACCTTGCATGAAAAAGATTTGGAAGCATTGCGCGGCATCAACGACCGCATTGACTTGGAAGAAGTGGTGGCTATTTATTTGCCACTCACTCGCCTACTCAATTTGTATGTAAGCGCTACACAAAACTTGCATCGCGTTGCCGCAACATTTCTTGGCACCATCTCGCCAAAGATGCCATACGTCATTGGTATTGCGGGCAGCGTGGCCGTGGGTAAAAGCACCTCTGCGCGTATCTTGCAAGCACTACTCACACGCTGGCCAGAACACCCTCGCGTTGAGTTGATTACCACCGATGGATTTTTGTATCCAAACGCTGTGCTCGAGAGTCGCGGAATCATGAATCGAAAAGGGTTTCCCGAGAGCTACGACACCAAGCGACTGGTGCAGTTTTTGCGCGAGATTAAGGCCGGCATGCCCGATGTTTCGGCACCTGTGTACAGCCACGTCGAGTACGACATCGTGAAGGGTGACAGTCAGGTGGTGCACCAACCAGACATCTTGATTGTTGAAGGGCTCAATGTTTTGCAGGTGGGCAGCGATGCAATGGAGTTTGTGAGCGACTACTTTGATTTCTCGATTTACATTGACGCGGTAGAAAGCGATATCGAGCATTGGTACATCGAACGATTTTTGGCGCTACGAAAGACCGTATTTAGTAATCCCAACAGCTTTTTCACACACTTTGCGCAACTCACCGACGATGAGGCCGTGCAGGTTGCACGCGGTATTTGGCACGAGATTAACGGAAAGAACTTGAGCGACAACATCGCTCCAACTCGGGCCCGCGCGTCACTCGTGATGCAAAAAGATGCAAACCACCGCGTTACCGAAGTTCATTTGCGCAAGCTGTAGTAACAGCGCATTTCTCTAGCGAGAGATACTCGCCAACCAATCTGGAAAGTCAGCCAGTTTTGCAATCTCAACGAAGCGATCATCGGTCGTTGGCGCACCCTCTGATTGATCAAGTTCCCACAAAATTTCATATGGCACATACGCACCGAACCCGCCAATTGCAAGTACCGGCATGATGTCGCTGTGCAGCGAATTGCCAACCATACAAAAGTGATGCGGGTCGATGTCGAGGCTTGCTAACACGCGTCGATATGTTGCTGGATCTTTTTCGAGCACAATCTCGACGTGATCAAAGTGATGCGCGAGTCCACTGGTTTCGACTTTGCGAGTTTGATGCACGAGGTCGCCCTTCGTAATCAACACCAACCTGTGCGTGGCTGCAACCTTGCTCAACACATCGGCAACGCCCTCAAACAACCTCACTGGCTCGGTGAGATGCTCGCGCACACCGCGCAAAATCTCTTGCAAAACATCAACGGGCACCGTGCCATTGGTAATCGTTATTGCAGCTTCAACAGCCGAGAGACCAAACGATTTGACGCCATACCCATATGTGCCGATATTGACGCGTTCGGTGGCAACAAGTGCCGACTTGATGTCGATGCCAGATGGTGCATACGGCGAAACTAAATCGACAAAACGATTTTCGTTATGCCGAAACGTGTCTTCGCTAAACCACAACGTGTCGTCGGCATCAAAGCCAATTGCCTCAAAATGCTCGTGGCTCGACATGGCTAACGATGCAGAGCGTTGAGATAGTTATACACCGTGATGCGCGAGACACCCATTGCGTCGGCCACATCTTCCACTGCTCGTCGAACGGTAAATGCCCCGCGTTCGTCAAGTAAGCGAATTGCAGTTTGCTTTTCGTTGCGCGACAGTTGCGATAGTCGTGCACCCAGTTCGCGCTCTACGCCGTCGATGATTCGGTCGAGCGCGCCGTGCAAGGCCGGCAAACGCACTCCTGCAATCGTCACTCCGTCCCATACCAGAGGAATATCACTAGCAATGAGGTGCTCTGGAGCAACAAGCTCTGCACCAGTTGCCTTGAGCAATGGTTTAACAGAAGCGATCAGTGGATGATTGGGGATCGTCATGCAATTCCGACATCGACGCTGACATAGGTTGCACCATTGCCATACGCGGCACGCATCAGTTCTGCAATCACTTCGGGCAACTGCTCTTTGGTGACCGAAAATGACGAACCGAACGGACCAAAATCGACACTCAATCCA
>CAZHIN010000040.1:0-12980 GCA_964532575.1 uncultured Acidimicrobium sp. | reverse complement strand
AATTCCAGTCGCACACACACCACCTGGTGGCTACGGCACAACCTTTCCCCCGCTGATTCTTGGTCAGTGCACCGAGCCATTGGTGACAGGTGCACCCGACTTGCGCGGTGTTTGGAAAACAATCAGTGCAACTCGTGGTGGCGTACAGGTGCCACCTGACGATCGGTTGATGTCGTACACCGAGCGCATTGAACAATGTGGTAACCGAATCGTTGACTGCGGTGGTGGAACTATCGCCGATTGTCGTGCAGATGGCACGGAAGAGAACGGCGTGCACGATGTGTCGGTATTTGATTACACAACACCGATTCACGTAGTTGCAAGTTATGAAAACTTTGTCTTTGTGTTACGCCCAGTTGGCATGCCGGGCATTGAAGTGACGCGCCAACTTGACGAAAATGGAAACATGATTTGGCAACGCCCAGACATGGGAGGCGTTCGCGTAGTTTTGCAACGAGTCGTAGAAGCGATTTAACAGCGTAGATTTATAGGTCTGATGAAGTTTGCCCCAATCTCTGATCGCCTCACGGGGCTTGGTGCAGCCAAATGGGCCGTGCATTCTGAGTCACTGCGAAGAGCAGCACTCGGGCAACCCATCATCATCTTGTCAATTGGCGAACCAGACTTGCCACCACCCGCAAAAGTCCTTGACCAAGCAGCCGACTCGATGCGCAGCGGTCGCACTCGTTACGCGGCCGGTCAGGGCGAACCCGAGGCGCTACTCGCAATTGCAAATCACCTCAGCAAGCGTTCGGGTAATCCTGTCACGCCTGCAGAAGTTCTCTACACGGCCGGTACTCAAAATGGTTTGTGCACTGCCCTATTTACACTCGTTGAGGCTGGCGATGAAGTACTCGTTCCCGATCCGTACTACGCAACATATGAAGGGTTAGTTGCTGCATCAGGCGCAACATTTGTTGCTGTACCAACTTCTCCAGACAACGGATTTCACGTCACTGTCTCGGCCATCGAAGCCGCAATCACTCCAAGAACCAAAGTGTTGCTGCTCAATAATCCAAGCAACCCAACTGGAGCAGTGCTCTCGGTAGAAGAAATCGATGCAATCGGCGAAGTATGCGAGCGCCACGATCTGTGGATTATCTGCGACGAGGTGTACGCAGACATGACATTTGATGGCACATTCTGCTCACCGTTTGACAGACCACACCTACGCCATCGCACACTCAGTGTTTCATCCATCTCTAAGTCGCATGCACTGCCAGGTTTTCGTGCAGGCTGGGTTGCATGTCCTGCCGAAGTGACCCCACGACTCGTTCTCGTTGCAGAAGCAATGCTCTTCGGATCTCAACCATTTATTGAAGATGCGCTTGCAGTTGCATTGAACGAAACACACCCCGAGGTTGAACGCATGCGCGCAGCATACAAAGAACGAGCGGCAGTGTTGGTTGAGGCATTTGCAGACTCAACATCGGTTTCGGCGCGTCTACCAGAGGGTGGAATGTTCATCATGCTCGACATTAGAAAAACTGGTTTGACCGGAGAACAGTTTGCATGGCGATTGCTCGATGAAGAAAATGTGGGCGCGATGCCGGGCGAAAGTTTTGGTAGCGGTGGCGCAGGCCACGTGCGTGTTGCACTCACCGTCGAATCCGAATTGCTCAAAGAAGCAAGTGTTCGCATTCGCCGTCTTGCCGATACGTGTCTCGCCAAGCAGAACTAGAACCTGAACCAGAACCTGAACCAGAACCTGAGCAATGACACACACCAACATGGCTACATCACAACTACATGTCGGCGAAGCAATAATTGATTTGCTGTCGCGCGAATACGGCGTGGATGTCGTATTCGGAATACCGGGTGTGCACAACATCGAGTTGTATCGCGGTCTGCATCGCTCGGGTGTGAAAGCCATTTCTCCGCGCCACGAGCAAGGTGCAGGGTTTATGGCCGACGGTTGGTCAATCGTTACTGGCAAGCCTGGCATCTGCGTGCTCATCAGTGGTCCGGGACTAACCAATGCACTCACGCCAATCGCGCAGGCGTATCACGACTCTCGACCAATGCTCGTGATTGCATCCACCACTCCAACTGATGCACTCGGCAAAAGTTTTGGACCGCTCCATGACCTTCCCGATCAGGCAGCAGTTGCACGCTCGGTCTGTGCGTTTAGCGAAACAGTTACCGACCCAACGATGCTTCCGGCGCTCATTGAACGAGCATGGAATGTATTTACTTCTGCGCGTCCGCGACCAGTGCACATTGCAATCCCCATGGACGTGCTCGCTCAACCGTGCACACCATTTATGCGAGTGCACACGCCTGCTGCTCGTCCAGTCGCCCATGAGAATGACATTGCACGGGCGCTCGACATCATCAACTCATCACAAACACCAGTGATTATTGCTGGCGGTGGTTCAATCGATGCATCCACCCAACTCGTTGCGCTGGCCGAAGCCCTTGATGCGCCAGTGCTTTTGACCGGCAATGCAAAGGGCGTCATGTCGTCATCTCACCATTTGTGTGCTGGCAACTGTTTAGTATTCGGCCGAGTTCAAAAAGATATTGAGTCTGCTGATGTCGTGATCGTTGTTGGCACCGAACTTTCTGACACCGATCTGTACAACGATGGCCGAGCGTTGCAATTTGCAGGCAATGTTGTGCGCATTGATATTGATGCCGATCAAATCAATCGTCGCACCACACCAAGTGTTGGCTTGATTGGTGATGCCGCACACACAATGGCATTACTCACTCGCGGCATCACGCCCCGTCAAGCCTCACGGGGTGCACAACGCGCGCAACAATGGCGTGAGCATGCGCGCAACAAAACAAACGACATGTTTGTACCTTGGCTACAAGTAATCGAGCAATGGCTGCCAGAAAACGCAATCGTTGCACTTGACTCAACACAGCTCGGTTACTCGGCTCATTGGTGGTTGCCTGCATCGCACAACCGCTCGTGGCTAGCACCATACGGATTTGGCACACTCGGATGTGCGTTGCCAATGGCGATTGGTGCGTCGGTTGCTGCTCCTGAGCGTCCTGTTTTTGCCATTGCTGGTGACGGCGGTTGGTTGTTCACTGTTGCCGAAATGGCTGCGGCGAAGGATCTCGCCAGCAACATCGTGATGGTGCTGTGGGACAACAGTGGCTACGAACAAATTCGTGCCTCATTCGACGATGTTGATGCACCACGAATGGGTGTCGATGTAACTTCGTACGATCCATCGGCAATCGCTCGCGGATTTGGCTGGGCTGCTACTGACGTGACGACACCCCAACAGTTGGCAACGAGCCTTGAAAAAGCACTCGCCAGTGGCGGACCTCAGTTCATCCGCATTGACGTGCGCTGAGATCTTCTAATTATTTAGCTTGTGCGATAGACCACAAAAACTTTGCGCAGAGTCTCAACAACTGTCCACACACCCTTCCAACCAATTGGAAAGATGCAACTCGAACCAGCGGTGAGCTCGACCGGTTCGCCACCGTCTTCGTGCACCGTCATGCGGCCCTTCAATACATAAATCACTTCTCCACGCGTAGTGAACTCCCATCGCGATGTGCCCGGCTCACATTCCCACGTACCAGCAGTCACTGTTTCGTTATCGAGAAACACTTGTGCGCGAGTAAGAATCTCGCCACTCAATGGCTCGGCAGATGGTTGGCCAAGTGGTTTTTGAGCCAGGTCAGATGCGGGAATTTCAAGTGCGCGAAAAGTAATTGTCATGGCAACAGCCTATTGACTCAAGCGTCTTTGCTAAGCAACTGCAGTGCCAACAAGATGACCTACGGCCATCGTGAACGCCATTGCTACAAGACCCCCAACGACAACACGAAGAGTTGGGCGAAGTGGATGTGCCCCACCTGCCTTCGAGCTCGAAAGCCCTAGCGCGACGAGTGCAAACACTGAAGCAATGATCGTCACCGAAATGCGCTGTGTAGTACCCGAAAGCGCAACGGCAATGAGCGGTACTGCCGCTCCGGCCGTGAATGACCCGGCCGAACTCATGCTTGCCTCTAGCGGTCGTGCCATCGACAGGTGTGTGATACCGAGTTCTTCAGCCATGTGCACTTTAAGTGCGTCGCCTTTTGTGAGTTCGACAGCGACCTCACGTGCAAGTCGATCATTAAGCCCCTTGGATGCATAGATAGCAGTCAGTTCGTCTAGCTCGTGATCGGGTGTATGCGTGAGTTCCCAAGTTTCTTTTGCAATGTCTGCTTGCTCGGAGTCACGTTGCGAACTCACTGAAACATATTCGCCGATGGCCATTGATGCTGCCCCAGCAACCAAACCTGCAACACCAGCAGTGATGATGGTGCTTCGCGTCGCATCTGCAGCGGCAACACCCAGGATCAAACACGCAGTTGAGATAATTCCATCGTTTGCGCCCAACACCATGGCGCGCAATAAACCGATGCGATGACTTAAATGACCTTCTTCGTGCCGCACCATGAAGATTATTCTACACCCCGAGCGGATTTATCGTTAACCCAACAATCCGTCGCGTAGTGCGAGCAATCGTTTCATTGGTCGATGAGTGCGCCGCTCTGCCTTGTCTGCATATTCGGTCAGTGCCAACAGTGAATTGACTCCGAGCCAACGCAATGGCTCGAACTCCCATTGTTTTGACTGATGATTAACAAGCGCGCAACGAGTGAGTGCATCACCAGTGTCGGCAATCTGATGCGCAAGTGTTCGACCAACCAAGTTGGAGAGCGCCACTCCATCCCCCACATATCCTCCGCCCGCACACAGCCCCGTGCTGGCATCCACATTGGCAAACGCATGCCAGTCTCTGGGTGCACCAACCGGACCGCCCCAGTGGTGAGTAAATTGCGCGTCGGCTACTTGAGGAAATATCTCACGCACAGTTTGTTCAAGTCGACTGTGGATTGTTGTATTGCGGTCGTACTTATGAGAGATGCTTGAACCAAAGTGATACGGCGCTCCACGACCGCCAAACGCAATGCGACCGTCGGCCGTGCGTTGGGCATAGGTGACCATGTTGCGGCCATCAGCAAACGTCTCGCGATTATTCCAGCCCAACGACTGCCATGCGCTTTGCGAGAGGGGTTCAGTAGCCACCATTAACGAATAGAGCGGCACGATTTTTCGTTTGCTTGCAGAAAGTTGAGAAGTAAATGACTCGAGCGCATTGATTACCCACTTGGCGCGAACTTCGCCACGCTCGAGCGTCACTCTTCGCGGCTCTATTGTAGTCGCATGTGAATTTTCATAAATTTTGACTCCAAGACTCTCTACTGTGCGCGCCAACCCAGTCACCAACTTCCACGGGTTGATCGCTGCACAATGCGGGCTGTACATGCCGCCAAGAGTTGACGAAACTGCAACTCGGCGCGAGATTTGCTCGGCAGTTTCCCATGACATATCTGTTTGGCTAAACCCTGCGGCATGCCAGTCGTCTATGTAGTGGTGTAGTCGTTCAACATGGGCAGGATTGGATGCCGACGTAATCGTGCCGCCCTTGTGAAAATCACACGCAATATCGTGAGCCTGTGCAACGCGAGCGATCTCGTCCACAGTTGCAAACATCTGGTCTTGCAAAAAACGCATTGCATCATGACCATGCTCGTCCGACATTTCGCTTGGTGACATTGGCAAAAATGCACTACACCAGCCGCCGTTGCGACCACTGCCGCCAAACCCTACAAATCGTGATTCGACAATCGTTACAGAAATTTTCGGCATCAATTGCTTCAGGTAATACGCAGTCCACAAACCCGTGTAGCCAGCCCCGACAATTACTACATCAGTTTCCACAACACCATCAACTGGTTTGCGGTTTTCAACTGCACCGAATTGCACACCTTCTTGCCACAGCGGAATCGCACGATCATCGCTCATGGTGACCGAAATTTACAACAGAGTTGCTGGCACTGAACTCATCTCGAGATGCAGTTCGCTGCCGGTATAAGGGTGAGCGAGTGCGACTTTCTCATTCAGTTCAATTCCCAAACCAGGTTCGGTTGGCGGAATGATGAAGCCTCCCTCATACTTGATTGACGTATGCACGAGCTCGGCATGGAAGCCCTGCCACCCCTGGATGGTTTCAAGAATCAAAAAGTTTGGCGTACAGGTGGCCAATTGAATGTTGGCGGCGGCAACAACAGGACCGCAATACATATGCGGAGCGATTTGCGCGTGATACACCTCGGCCATCGATGCAATTTTTTTGCCTTCGAGTAATCCACCGCAACGCCCAAGGTTTGGCTGCAGAATTGAAGCCGCTCCAGTTTTGAGTAGCTGATGAAATTCGTACTTCGTCGTCAAACGCTCGCCTGCCGAAATAGGAATACTCGTCGCGCGAGCAACCTTGGCGATTTCTTCTGGCGAATCTGGTGGCACTGGCTCTTCAAACCACAACGGGTCATATTTTTCGAGTTGCTTTGCAAGACGAATAGCGCCCGATGCACTGAACTGCCCGTGTGTTCCAAACAAAATGTCGGCACGAGTGCCAATTGCTTCGCGGACTGCGCGAACCATCTTGACCGAGAGGTCAATTGCGTGCAGCGCTGGTTGGCGTCCATCAAACACCGAGTATCTGCCAGCAGGATCAAACTTGACACCGGTAAAACCGCGCTCAACTTCGCGCACCGCGGCTTCGGCCGCTGCATCGGGGTCGCTATACACCGGGTCATCGGCGTACACATCAACACCAACAGGTGGATACAGGTAGGTGTACGCACGTAATTTTTCGTGCACGCGACCACCTAGCAATTCGTAAACGGGTTTGCCAGTTTCCTTGCCGCAAATATCCCACATGGCCATCTCGAGTCCGCTCACGATGCCACCCGTTGTGAGGTCTGGTCGCAACGAGTAGCCACGACCATACACATTGCGCCACATCATCTCGATATGAAATGGATCAGATCCAATCACATGTCGTTGTGCAACTTCCTCTGCCATCTTGGCAACAAGATGCGGCGAGTAAGTGG
The DNA here is from genome assembly GCA_964532575.1 of uncultured Acidimicrobium sp. Classification (GTDB taxonomy): domain Bacteria; phylum Actinomycetota; class Acidimicrobiia; order Acidimicrobiales; family Ilumatobacteraceae; genus UBA3006. The sequence continues at coordinate 6,062 of CAZHIN010000040.1, read as the reverse complement.
CTGTATATATCTCGCCAATTCCAGTGATGCCAGAGTCAGTGGTGAGTTTGACAAAAATAAAGTAGCGACCACCAAAACGCGGAGGTGGGTTTCCCACCACAAATGTTTTGACGTCGACGATTTTCATCAAAGATCAGTCGGGTTAGAAGACAATCACGTTGCGAAGTGCTTCGCCACGCTTGACGGCATCAATTGCTTCATTGATTTCTTCGATCGGATACGTCTTGGTCACGAGTTCATCCAACTTGACACGACCTTGGTTGTACAAACCAACAAGGTTTGGAATGTCGACTTGAATGCGTGCAGAACCCATCTTGGAGCCCAAGATATTTTGGCTGTAGGCAGCCATCGTGCCCGGATCTATTTCTGACATCACGCCGCTCGCAGGCATGCCCACGAGCACAACTGAACCGCTCTTGGCCAACATGCCGTACGACGAGTCGAATGCAGACTTGACGCCAACGGTTACAAACACGTAGTCGGCACCACGGCCATCGGTGAGCTCAAGCACGCGCTCTGCAACGTTTTCGGTTTTTGAGTTGATGCCGTGCGTTGCACCAAAATCTTTGGCAGCAGCAATCTTGTTGTCGGCGATGTCAATAGCAATGACCGTGCGCGCACCACTCACACGTGCACCCTGAATTGCATTGAGGCCAACTCCGCCCGTACCAATCACAACTACGTGACTGCCGGCAGGAACTTTTGCAGTATTTGTTACTGCGCCAAAACCAGTGATGACTCCGCATGCAAGAAGCGATGCACTTGCCATCGGAATTGTTTTCGGCACTGCAACACACTGCGACTCATGCACGAGCACAAACTCTGCAAAACCACCTGTGCGCATGCTCTGCACAATGGAGTTGCCTTTTGCGTCAGTGATGGGCGACTTGGCGTCAAGAGGAAACTGCGTGCTGCACGTAACAGGGTTTCCCATGCTGCAACCGTGGCAGTGACCACACGAGCGAATCAATGTGACAACAACGTGCTCGCCAACTTTGACAGTTGTGACATCAGCGCCAACTTTTTCTACAACGCCAGCGCACTCGTGACCGTAGATGGCTGGCAATGTGCCGCCCCACGATCCTTCGGCATACGTGATGTCGCTATGACAAATTGCAACAGCCGAAACCTTGACCCGAACTTCGCCAGGACCAGCATCGGCAAGTTGCACATCTTCAATGACAAGTGGCTTACCAAACTCGCGACACACTGCTGCTTTCATAACTCGGACTCTGCTTTCCTAGAACGATGGGGGCTTTACTGACTTACTTAATGTAGTCGGCTGACTCGATGTCGAGAATGTCCATCAAAGCAGCCATATGCAACTCGGCCGACTCTGGATATTCGCGCCACTGCTTACACGCGAGCGCTGCAGTTTCGTTGTCAACGAGTTGTAGTTCACGTCCTGTCGAGAGCGCAATCACCTGCAATTGGGCTGCTTTTTCGAGGTAATACAACTCATCAAAGGCTTGTGCGATCGTGTCAGCCACCACCAGCACACCGTGGTTGGAAAGAAACACGATGTCTTTGTCGTCGCTCAATAGCGATGCCACGCGTTCGCCTTCGGTCGGCTCGAGGGCCATGCCCGCATAATGGCGGTCGTAGGCAATGCGGTCATAAAATCGGCAGGCGTTTTGGTCCAGCATCAAAAATTCAAAATTTTTGAGACTTGCCAGCGCTGTTGCATAAGGCATGTGCGTGTGCAAGATGCATCTTGCTCGGGGCACATTGCGATGAATGTATGAATGCAAAATCCAAGCCGTTGCATCTACATTTGCGGCAACAGGATCGGTTGCTCGATCGGTTGTGGTCACCAGTGCAAGCTTGCTCGCTTGCGCTCGCGAAAAATGCGTGCCACGAGTGTTGATCAAAAAATCTTGGCCATCATCACTTACTGCCGCACTGAAGTGATTGGCAATCCCTTCGTTGTAACCAAGGCGCGCAGCCCATCGAAAAGCAGCAGCCAACTCTTTTCGCGATTGCTGATGATTCATGCGTCCCCCAACTACACCAGTCGTGATCAGTGAACTCTATTCCAATTCTGCAGGAAAGCCCGGTGCGCGCAAGTCTGAGCCAGTTGCATCTTCGAGCAACTTCACCACTTGTGACGACCATGCTTCACCGCCATAGGCGGCCTTTGCCAAAACAAATTGCTCATTGGTCAAAGTTGCAAGCGCAAGAGGCACACCAAACTCTTTGCCATAACCCAACGCAAAGCCCATGTCTTTGAGCGCCAAGTCCATAGTGAAATTGATGTTGTAACTACCATTCAAAATCACTTGGCTCTCGGTCTCGTGCACAAAACTGTTGCCCGAAGATTGCTTGATCGCCTCGAAGGCAACGCCCAGATCGAGGCCGCCGCGCTTTGCCAACATCAATGCTTCACCTGCTGCAACCAAGTGAATGAATGCAAGCATGTTGGTGATCACTTTGATCACTGCAGCACTCCCCAACTTGCCGATGTACAACACTGGTTGGCCCATGGCATTGAGTGCCTTTTCATGAGCCTGAAACACGTCTTGTTCGCCTCCCACCAAAACGGTGATGTCGCCGTGTGCCGCCTTGTGCACACCACCAGTAACTGGAGACTCGAGCACGTTGATGCCCTTGGCTTCGCACATCGCACCAAGTCGCAATGTTTCGTCTTGGTCGTTCGTGCTCATATCGATCCATGTTGCACGAGTTGTGCGTCCAGCAAGTGACTCGATAACACCACCCGCTCCTGCAACGACTGCGTCAATTGCACGCGGCGAGGGCAAACATGTGAACACCGTGTCGGATGCATCGCATAATTCTTTGATCGATCCAGCCAACTTTGCACCCTTGGCAACGAGCGGCGCTGCTGCATCGGCATTGAGGTCGTACACGGTGACTTCAAAACCGTTGCGAACCAAACTGCCTGCCAAAAACTTGCCGATATGACCTAACCCGATAAATCCGCAACGCATATGTTCTCCTGTCATAACTGAATCCAAGTTGTCTTTAGGTTTGTATATCCCTCGATCGAATGCAGCGAGCGATCTCGTCCAGTGCCCGATTGCTTAAATCCGCCAAAGGGTGTGGTGATTGAACTGCGGTCAAATGTATTCACCCACACGGTGCCCGCACGCAATTGACGCGCGATTTTGTGTGCCTTAGAAACATCACGTGTCCACAAGGCAGCACCAAGGCCATATTGCGAATCATTGGCGATACGCACTGCATCTTCGTCATTCGTCACGCGAATCGATCCAAGTACTGGACCAAATATTTCTTCTTGCTCGATGCGCATGCCTGGCTTCACACCTTTAAATATCGTTGGTGGAATAAAAATGCCGCCCTTCACTGGTTCGACCGGGGTGCCACCTGTGTGCACGATTGCGCCCTCACTCTTACCAATGTTGATGTACTCATTCACGCGATCAAATTGCGAGCGATCAACGATCGTTCCCATCGCGGTCTTTGGGTCGTAGGTGTCACCAGGCATGATCGTCTTCGAGACATCCTGAATTTTTTGCAGTAACTCATCTTCAATCTTTTGATCGACAACCATGCGTGTACCGGCGTGGCATGTTTGACCGGCGTTGTAGAAAACACCCCACGCAATGGCCGAGGCTGCCGCATCAATATCTGGACAGTCACTCAACACCACGTGTGGTGTTTTGCCACCGAGTTCGAGCGACACTGCTTTGGCATTGCTCTCTGCTGAATACTTCAAGAAATATTTGCCAACCTCGGTCGAGCCGGTGAAAGCCAACTTGTTGACATCCATGTGCTTGCCAAGCGTGCCTCCGCAGCTTGGACCAAAACCATTGACCACGTTGAATACTCCCGCTGGCAGACCTGCTTGCACGGCCAATTCGGCAAACAGCAACGCCGACAACGGCGACTGCTCTGCTGGTTTTAAGATCACCGAGTTGCCCCCTGCAAGTGCTGCGCCAACTTTCCATGAAGAAATGATCAACGGATAATTCCACGGAACAACTGCACCTACTACACCCATCGGCTCGCGCTCGATGAGCGCAATGGAGTCTCGTGGAACCGGAGCAATTTCGCCGTACAACTTGTCGATTGTTTCTGCGTACCACTGAATGTTGTTGGCGCATGATGCAACATCGACGTTGAGCGAATCACTGATGGGTTTTCCACAGTTCATGGTTTCAAGTAACGCGAGTTCTTCGGCATGATCGCGAATCAGCTGAGCCCACTTGAGCATGACGTTTTTACGATCGAGTGGCGCCATCTCGCTCCAGATGCCAGCATCAAATGTGCGCTTGGCCACGGCAACAGCACGATTGACATCTTCCACATCACCCTCGGCAACGTTGGCAATGATGCTTCCGTCGCGCGGATTTATTGATTCAAAAGTTTTGCCACTGAGCGCGTCAACAAACTTGCCATCGATAAACAACTGAGTGCGAGAGACTTTTTGGCCGGCACGCTTTGTCCAGTCTGCAAGAGTGAGTTGGTTTGTCATTGGGTGTCTCCGAAATTCATTGGTGAGGGGATTGTCTATTGAATACTGCGGCAAAACGGTATCAGGAATGACTCATTCTTCTAGGATCTGAGGTGTGGAAACCAAAAAATTGCTCGTCGTAGCCTCGGTCGAGCGCACAGGATCAACATTGTTGTGCTCGATCTTGCGAGGAACATTGGCCGCTGGCACACCGGTTGAATACCTCAATATCCACACCCAAAACTTTGTGCGCTTCCGCGACAAATTTGGGGTGCCAACGATCACCCCAGTTCGCCGGCCGATCAGTGCGCTGCGCAAGATCCTTGGTCGATCTGCATGGCGTGACATCACCTATTTTTCTTTGGCTTCGTATCGCACATATCTGACTCGCCTTGCCGAAATCAACACCACACAAAACGGTGTGTTCGGCATCAAGATGCACTGGAATCAATACAAACGCCACATGCTCGACTTGGGTCTCGACATCAGTTACTGGGGTGTGCCTGTGCGTTGGGTGCGGATTATGCGTCAAAACGAAATACGCCAAGCAATTTCATTTGTGCGCGCATCACAAAGTGAGTCATGGAATAGCAATATGGAAGTGCAGCGAGAGCCCGTCTACGACGGTGACGCAATCGTGAGTGCCCTTGCGCGAATTGCTGATGAAAATGTTCAGTGGCAAAAATATTTTTTCGACAACAACATCGTGCCACTCGATATCACCTACGAGCAATTAACTCGCGACATGGATGCAACGATACGTTTGGTGATGAATCACATCGACTCGCCTATCGACACAGTTCCTGCCCCACAAACAAAGAAGCAATCTGATGTCACCTCCAAGGAATGGGCCGAACGGTTTGTGCTCGAACACCCCGAGTACGCCCACCGCGCCAACGTGTCTAGTTTGTAAGATAGAACGGTGAACACCAAACAGGTTTCTGACATCTTCGACCCAAGCGCTTGGCGCGAGGTTGAAGGTTTTTCGTTCAACGACATCACGTATCACCGTGCACTCGCCCACGGCACAGTTCGCATCGCTTTCAATCGACCAGAAGTGCGCAATGCTTTTCGTCCCGCAACCGTTGACGAACTCTTTGTGGCTCTCGACCATGCACGCCAAACGACCGATGTGGGTTGCGTGTTGCTCACTGGCAACGGACCATCTCCAAAAGATGGCGGATGGGCATTTTGTAGCGGAGGCGATCAACGCATTCGTGGCAAGGACGGCTACAAATACGCCGATGGTGACACCGCGAGCACCATCAATCAAGGACGCACGGGCCGACTGCACATTCTTGAAGTGCAACGCTTAATCAGATTTATGCCCAAGATCGTGATCTGCGTTGTGCCGGGTTGGGCTGCTGGCGGCGGCCACAGTTTGCACGTCGTTTCCGACCTCACATTGGCAAGCAAGGAACATGCTCGTTTTAAACAAACCGATGCAGACGTTGCAAGTTTTGATGGGGGCTTCGGTTCGGCATACCTTGCGCGACAGGTTGGCCAAAAGTTTGCACGCGAAATTTTCTTTCTTGGTCGCGAATACTCAGCTGATGATGCCCAACGAATGAGCATGGTCAATGCGGTCGTTGCTCACAGCGAACTTGAAACAACTGCGTTGCAATGG
>CAZHIN010000039.1:6967-13632 GCA_964532575.1 uncultured Acidimicrobium sp. | reverse complement strand
CCAATTCGAAATGATGGATTGAGCGAAGTCATTGGGTCTTGAAAAATCATTCCGATTTTCCCACCACGAATTTCTCTCATCTCTTTGCTGCTTGCAGAAAATAGTTCCATGCCATCAAAATGAACGGTGCCGCGAGTGGTTGCTGTCGTTGCGAGAAGCCTCATGACGGAAAGCATCGAAGCACTCTTACCGGAACCCGACTCACCAACTATTCCAACTATTTCACCGCGTGCAATTTCTAGATTGATTCCCCTCACGGCATCAACGGTCTCCAAACCAAGTCCAAAGGAAACATGAAGGTCCTTGATCGAGAGTAACGAATTCACTTGTCCCCCTTGGATCGTGGATCCAATACATCACGTAAACCATCACCCAAAAAATTGAAACCAAGTACAACTGTCAAAATTGCTAATCCCGGCCCGACCGCTATCCACCACTGATAAAAATTCTTTGCGCCCTCGGTTATCATCGATCCCCACTCAGGAGAAGGTGGCAGTGCACCAAGGCCAAGGAAACTCAGTGACGAAAGAAAGAGAACTACCTGACCAAAATCCATTGTTGCATTAACCAGCACTGGAGTAATAGCCATCGGCATCACATGTTTTTGCAGAATTCTTCGTCGTGTCGCACCGATGGAAATAGCCGCCTCTACGTGTTCGCGTTGCTTAATGGATAGAACTTGACCACGCACCAACCTGGCATAAATCGGCCACCAAACGATAAGTATTGCAATGAACCCATTTCGTAATCCCGGTCCAAGTGCAGCAGAGATCGCCATCGCGAGCAATATCGCTGGAAATGCCATCACAACATCCGTAATTCGCATAACAATTGCGTCGACCCAGCCTCCTGCATAGCCAGCAACTGCACCGAGAAATGTGCCAATGACTGTGGCGCAGACAATAACCGCCGCAGCAATTGGCATTGATTCTCTCGCACCGTAAAGAACGCGTGTGAACACGTCTCTCCCAAGGGCATCGGTACCAAGTAAATGCGACATACCCGGTGCGAGGAGCCGAGTTCCAACCGCTTCCAATGGATCGTATGGTGCCCAAATCGAAATAGTAGAGAGCACAATAAGCCAGAAGACTGCTATGACAAGTCCGAACGCAACTTGTGGTCGTCTCCCAACATTGAACACGCGAATCAAAAAAGACTGTGGCTGATCTACACGTGACGTCATGCGAGCCTAATCTTTGGGTCCGCATATGCATAGAGCACGTCAGTAATGAGATTTGAGATCAGGAATACGATCCCTCCAAGAATGCACACACCATTTATCGCTGGGTAATCAAGAGACCTGGTTGCAGATACGGCGTATGAGCCAACACCGTTCCACGAAAAAATTGTTTCTGTGAGAACAGCACCAGTAAGCAATGACGCTATAGAAAAACCTAAAACTGTAAGCACAGGAAGAAGCGCGTTCCGTAAAGCATGTTTACAGAAAACAACTCTTTCAGTGAGTCCTTTTGCGCGCGCTGTTCGCACATAATCTGCCTGCAGCTCATCCAACATTGAAGATCGAACTAGACGAGAAATAATTCCCATTAATCCCCAACCAAGTGCAAAAGCAGGTAGCAAGAGACGCTGAATAATTGGCCACACCAAACCGAAATTGCCACTCAAGATCGCATCAAAAAGATAGAAACCTGTGATGTTGTTTGGGGCGTCCACCCTCGGTGGAAGCCTCCCCGGACCTGGCATCAGACCTAACCGCGCGTAGAAGACATACAGAACAACAAGCCCTAACCAAAACACTGGCAACGACGAACCGACTAATGCGAAAAGTCGACTCACATGATCGGTGACCTTATTCCTCCTACTCGCGGCAAGCACCCCGAGTAGAACCCCGCCAATTGTTCCGAAGAACATGGCGGTAAATGCAAGCTCAAATGTGGCCGGCAATCTGTCTAGAAGGTCACCAACAACTGGTGTCTTTGTCCGAAAAGATACTCCCAAGTCTCCCTTTGCAAGATTGCCCATGTACGAGGTGTATTGACCAAACATGCTCTTATCTAAACCCCATCGTTGCTTGGCAGCCAATACAACTACAGGATTATTGAGTTGCCGCTCTCCAACTATTGATATCAACGGATCAGATGGTATGAACCGAGAAATTGCAAATGAAATAGTGACAATCCCAAAAAGCAGAAATGGCATAACAACTAACCGTCGAACGATAAAACGAAACATCGATCCCCAATAACTAGTGGGGGCTGACATCCCTGTCAGCCCCCACCGCTAATAACTTGTGTTTATTTTTACTTCTTGAGCGTGAGTTTGCCAAGCTCCAAGTTGCAGCATGCGCTGTAGTGCATGCCTTCAATGTCACTTGCGTACGCAAGCACCAATTGTGGATTCACCATCGGGAAGATGACCAAATCATTTATCAACTCTTGGCCAAGTTGCGTATACAAACCTGCTTTAGTGTCCGCTCCAGCAGCAAGTGCTTTCGCAAGTAGGTCTTGCTCAGTCGCATTTGCAATTGGCTTCCCGGCTGCTCCGCCACCGGCACGTTTAGCCCAAGATGAGCCTTCGATCATGCCAAAGTACTGAACATACTGACTTGAATCGGTGTGATCAGGAGCAAAGTAGACCGCAGTTACTGGAATTCCAGTTGCTTTGATTGTCTCGCTCCACTTCGCCCACTCAACAGGTTGAAGTACTAAATCAATATTGATCGCCTTCAAATCTTGCTGAGCCTTTTGCATCATCACATTGAAGTCGACACCGTACACGTTTGCATTTGGGAAGATGGCATCAAGAGAGAAACCGGCTTCCTTACCTGCTTCAGCCATTAGTGCTTTTGCCTTTTCAATATCCTGCGCTGGAAGTGCAAGATCTGCGCTTCCTGTAAATCCATTCGGAATTGGCGATGCTTGTTTCTTGCCATTTCCTGCAACGGTGATATCAATCATTCCGTCGTAGTCGATGGCAAGCTTGATCGCTTCGCGAACTTTAGAATCTTTCAGATTTTCTGCACCTTTTGCACCAGGACTCAGCGCGATATATACATAGTTGTACGAGTCCTTAGGAGTTGCCACCACATTGGCATTCCCATCGAGTTGTGAGATTGAGTCAAAGCTCAATTGCATGGCGATATCAGCATCACCACTTTGTAGTAACTGCAACTGTGCACTTGCATCCTTGACCTGTTTGATCGTTACCTTCGGGAATACTGCTGGAGTTCCCCAGTAATTTTCGTTCCTCGCAAGGACCAAGTTGTCACCTTCGGTGTACGACTCAAGTGTGTAAGGTCCGCTACCTGCCGAGTGCGTAAAGAACCATTGCTCAGCCTGGTCAGTTGTGTCTGCTCCGGCTGCCGCAATTGCACTGCCCTCTTCAGTTGCGACTTTGCTGTTCACAATTGACATATATGTCGAGCTCACAATTGCAAGGAATGCGGAGTTTGGGGCGGAAAATGTCACCACAACTGTTGCTGCATCTGGTGCCTCGACCGAGGCAACCCCGTCGAGGAAGTAGCTAGCAGAGCCCTTAATGTTCATAAGGCGCTCCCACGACCATTTCACATCCGCGGAAGTGACGGCTGAGCCGTCAGCAAATTTGGCATCGGGGTTTAACTGAAATGTGAAAACTGTATTATCAGCATTTGACTCCCATGAAGTTGCGATACGTGGAATTTGAATTGAAGGATCGTTAACATCAAGACCAATCAATGTTTCGTACGCCGCAGCCATATAGATCTGGCAAGTGTCGCAGTACGTGCGAGATGGATCCAATGAGTTGATATCCATGTCGCGAGCGACAATGAGTTCACGAGCAGGTGTTGCTTCTCCCGCGGCTTCAGTATCAGTTGAACTCGAGGTGCTACCACCACAGTTGGCGACTACAAGTGCCGCAAGTGCGATACCAGCAATTGCAATTTTGCTTCGCTTTTTGCCTCTGATTAATCCTTGATAAACATCTTTCATATTGATCGTTCCCCCAACGTTGTTGAATAATGAATTTCCACTGTTCGATTTGTAATTCGGACATCCGTCTTATAATGTCCCATACAAGTGACATCTGTCAAGTGAAACATTCATAACAAGACCCAGGAAAGGAAACGGGTGAGTCGATGAACAAAGAAGCCAAACAAGACGAAAGGCGGCTGAATGCACTTTCGGCCACCTTACGTGTTATCGCCCGTGATGGTCTTGAGCAAACAACCATAAGGGGAATAGCCAAAGAAGCTGGTTGCTCCGCCGGGTCACTGGCCCATTATTTTGCCGACAAAGAAGACATCCTACGACAGGCACTAGAACTTGCAGATTCTCAAATTGCGAAAAGAATAAGCAAAATAATCTCTCTCACACAGCCAGACCTAGCCCTGCGGGAAGTGCTTGCCCAGGTGCTTCCGATTGACAATGACAGAACAGTAGAACTCACACTTGACGTAAATTTTTGGGGTCGAGCGCTGATACACCCAGAATTGAGAGGATTAGAGCACAACGACCATGACCGTTGGCGTGCAATCGTTTTGGAACTGGTGACAAAAATTGCAACCACCAATCACATCTCACCAGCGGCCGAAGATTTAACTGACATTCTTATTGCGTTTCTTGATGGCCTTGGACTTCAGGCCCTTATCTATCCAGAACTCTTCCCCCCTGACCGTCAACTCGAACTGCTTGCCTCACAACTCAGCCAACTGGGATTACTAGTACCAACTCAAATTCAATAATGGAGGCCACATGATTCCACGACGCGGAAGTACAGAACGAGAAGCACTTATTTCCCATCTCGAAGAACAAGCAATGTTCTCTCGAAAAGAAACAGTCAGACTTTCAAAAATTGCGGGAGCAGGGCATTACGCTTCTTCGTTTTCTGCATCAGAACTTTTTGCTGCGTTGTATTTTGCGGAACTACGAATTGATCCAAAAAATCCAAAATGGGAAAACCGAGACCGATTCGTACTCTCAAAAGGTCATGCTGCTATTGGCCTCTACCCCATTCTGGGCAGGCTTGGTTTTTTTGACGAAAAACTTTTGGACGATTTTACAAAATTTGGCAATCCATTCGGTGATCACCCAGATATGAAAAAAATCCCAGGAGTTGATTTCAGCTCTGGATCACTCGGTCATGGATTATCAATCGCCTCAGGTATCGCTCTTTCTGGAAGGATTAGTGGCTCCGACCACAAAACATGGTGCATGCTTGGCGACGGCGAACTCTGCGAAGGTCAGATCTGGGAAGCAGCCATGTTCGCTGGACATCACAAACTTGGCAATCTTGTTGCGATCGTCGACAATAATCAGCTTTGTATTGACGGCTTTGTGAAAGACGTAATGAATGTCGAACCAATTGATGAACGCTTTGCATCATTTGGTTGGGTAACTAGGGAAATTGATGGACATGATTTAGACGAAATCTTGGACACAATGTCCGACCTTCCGAGATCCGCGAATGGTGCACCTCAACTCATTGTTGCGAAAACCATCAAGGGTCGCGGGGTGAAGCGCATGGAGCTGTCCACACACTGGCATGTCGGCAATCTCGTGGGACAAGACTACGAAGATGTCTTAAATGAACTATCCGGTGGATTACACACTGGAACAGGAAAGTAGGAAATAACATGTCTCAGAGCCAGGATCAAAGTGAATTTTTCCGTGGAACCGCAAATATTGGGACAACCTTTAAGGATTCTAAATCTGTTGACGGCAGTTCAAAAAAAGCCATCCCTGCATTTGTTTTCGGAGAGGAACTTGCAGATTTAGCCGATCATGACGAACGAATCGTAGTGTTGACAGCAGACCTAGCAGCAGCAAATCGATCCTCCGACTTCGCAGAACGTCACCCAGATCGTTTCTTCAATACGGGAATTGCTGAAAAAAACATGATCTCAATTGCTGCGGGCCTTGCAGCAAGTGGCCGAATTTCGTATGCCGCAACTTTTTCTGCTTTTGCTGCACTTCTGGGTTGTGAACAAATTCGTACCGACTGTGCATACCCTCACCTGCCAGTTCGCGTGGTCGGTCACCACTCAGGAATCTCGATGGGATTTTATGGAACGAGTCATCACAGTCTTGAAGACATTGGAATAATGCGCACAATCGCAGATTTAACCGTCGTTTGTGCAGCAGACGCCAACCAACTTCGAGCAATTCTTCGCGAGTCACTCACGCACGAAGGTGCAATGTACATCCGCCTAGGACGTGGTCGTGACCCAGAAGTTTATAGCGAGGTACCAAAACTCGTCTTCGGAAAATCCATCAAGTTGCGTTCTGGATCAGACTTGGCAATTGTTGCAACTGGATCAGAGGTGTATCCATCGCTTGAAGCAGCAACCAGACTTGGTCTATCTGGGATTAATGCTTCGGTTTACGACTTTCACACCGTAAAGCCTTTTGATTTTGATTCTCTCTCAGAAATCGCTTCGCACGGAAATATTCTGACGGTGGAAGAACACAATCGAACGAATGGTCTCGGCACTGCATTTGCAGAAGCCCTCATGGACGGCGGATTTGGCCATACGCGCCTCTACCGACATGGCGTTCCCGATATTCACGTTCCGATTGGCCCACCAGCTGCCCTTTACGCGCACTACCGTCTTGACGTGGATGGGATTGTCGCTGTTGCAAATGAGTTTCTTGGTACCACGCCCAAGTCATAAACAACGAAGACTCAACTAGTCTGATCACATGCAGATAACCGTTGACTTCGAC
>CAZHIN010000039.1:0-6957 GCA_964532575.1 uncultured Acidimicrobium sp. | reverse complement strand
GTGTGCTGCCACGGGTGGTTGTGTCAACCAAGCACCAGAGGTGTTCGAGATTCGCGGTGACGGTTTCTTGTATATCTTGCAAGAAAACCCCAACGAATCGTTGCGCGCCAAAGTAAAACTTGCCGAAGACTTGTGCCCTACTGGCGCCATCACTATCACCGAGTAACACGCGCAGTTTCTCGTGGGCTTCACTTCTCAACTCAACGCTGCGTGGGCCTCAAGTAATTCGGCATTGTGTGTCGGGCTCGACCCCGACATCAGCAAACTCCCCGCACACCTGCAATCCGATCCACTCGGTGTACAAAAGTTTTGCATCGACATCGTCGACGCCACAGCCGACACCGTGTGTGCATTTAAACCACAGATCGCCTACTTCGCAGCCATTGGCGCAGAAGATCAATTGCAAGCCGTGTGTGATCACATTCGCACGCAGTACCCGCACATCGTGCTCATTCTCGATGCCAAGCGCGGCGACATCGGCGACACAGCCACGCTCTATGCACGCGAGGCATTCGAGCGTTACCAAGCCGACGCAGTCACCGTCAATCCATATTTGGGTACCGATTCACTCGAACCATTTTTGCGCACGCCACACAAAGGCACCATTGTGTTATGCCGCACATCCAACCCTGGTAGTTCCGAGTTTCAATCGCAACTGATCAACAACGAGCCGCTGTACAAAGTGATTGCGCACACCGCAACAACCAAGTGGAACACGATCGGCGATTGCGCACTTGTCGTTGGCGCCACGTACCCAACCGAATTGGCCGAAGTTCGCGCAATTGTTGGCGACATGCCTTTGCTTGTTCCTGGCATCGGCGCACAGGGTGGCGACATCCAAGCCGCAGTCACTTCCGGTCGCACTGCCAACGGCACAGGGCTGATCATCAATTCTTCTCGCGCTGTGCTCTACGCAAGCAATGGCACCGATTTTGCACATGCAGCACGCGCTGTGGCACTCAACACACGAGACGCGATACGCAAATTCTCCAACTAAAGTTCTTCTCATGCCTCACCCGTTTTTGTCTGAAGAGTGGATTACTGAAGCACGAATTATTCGCGCAAAATACGAAGGTCAAGTTCCCAAAATCCCCATCTCGATTCGGATGAATCAGGTCATCACCAAAGTTCCATTTAGTGACAGCGAGATCAGAAGCCACATCGACACGTCAACAGGTGTTTTAGTGATGGACCTCGGCCATATTGACAAACCAGACCTCACGGTGACGACCGATTACGAAACTGCTCACAAAGTTTTCTTCGATCAAGATCCGCAGGCTGGCATGCAAGCATTCATGTCGGGTCGCATCAAAGTTGAAGGTGATGTCTCCAAGATGTTGATGATGCCATCAGTGATGCCAGCAAATGAACTGGCCGAACAAGTCGCTGCCGAAATTCTTGCCATTACTCTGCTGCAAAAAAGCTAGCGAGCGTTCACACTGCGGTCTACTGAGCGCACCAAACTTGCAGTAACAATTGCGAGCGCTGCGCACACAACTCCCACTAGCAAACCGTTGGAATAACTCACAACTTTTCCAGATTTTTCAGTGATGTCATGCACGCTGATCATCAAGGCTCCACCCATCACAGCACCCATTTGCGACATCAGTTGTTGCATCGCACTGGCAACACCCATGTCACTCGACTTCACCGATGCCGCAAGCAGTGCTGTCAGGCTCGGCGCAGCAATACCCATTCCAAAACCTGTCAATGCAAGGCTGAGTGCAATCACCCAGTCGTGTGTGCCTGCACCAATGCTGTGCATCACAATCATGGCGATCAAAATTGCTCCTGCGCCAGCCATGCCAGTATTGCGCTCACCTGTTCGACCCACAATGAATCCAGCCATCGGTGCGATCAGCGAAAAAGTGAGTGGTCGCGCGATTACGAGCCAACCAATGTGTGAAGGCTTATACCCAAGACCATTCTCTAGCAACTGCGGCAACAATAAAAAACTTCCCATGTACGCCATATTCATTAAGCCCTGTGTCGCAACCGGAAACGCTACGTTGCGAGTGCGCAACCACTTCACTGGTATCAACGGGTCAGTTGCTGTTTTTTCAACTCGATAAAAAATCAACAATGCAGCAACTCCGGCAACACCACTTGCCAATGTTGCAATGCTTGTCCATCCCCACGAGTTGCCACGGTTGATCGTCAACAAGATCAATACCGATCCGGCGCCAAGTGTTGCCGAACCCTTCACATCAAATCGCACATTCTCTTGACGATCTGTGTCGGGTAGCAATCTAAATGACACCAGTGCGCCGATCACGCACAACGGTGCTTGCACCAAAAAGATCACTCGCCAACCAAAAATTTCTACGAGCGGCGTTCCCGCAACAACACCAAGCACAGGCGCGCCTGCGGTTACAAAACTCCAATACCCAAGTGGCCGCACTCGTTCGTCGGCGCGAAACATTCGGTTGATGTATGCCATCGCCGCTGGCCCAGTGGCTGCACCTGCTGCTGCCGACAATGTACGAAACACAATCAGTGAAAACGCGTTCCACGCAAAGCCACTAATCAACGAAAAGATGCCGGCAAACAGCAACCCACCAACAAACATGCGCTTGTGACCCCATAGGTCACCCGACTTTCCAAATGCAGGCCCCACCACACCAAAAGCCAACAGCGGCGCGGTAATTGTCCAGCTCAACACCGTCACGCTGCTGCCAAGACTGTCGGCAACAGTCTTGAGCGATACCACAAGCAACGTGATGGTGAAACTTACGGTGAACACCGACGCCAATAACACGCCAAGCGTTGCTTTGCGATGTGTTAAACCAACCGACTTCGCAACCTTGCCTGTAAGCAAGCGCGACCAAGGGATAATTGAAATTTCGTCAACACCACCAGAGTCAATAATTCCGACTTCATCATCGAGCGACTTTGCGAGGTGCTCGTTGTTTTTCACTCTTCTACAATAATGGCGCTACAGCATCAAAGTCGTTGTCTTAAGGAAACACAAGATCAATTGTTGCGCCGCGTGGCACCTGATCACCGTTGCTAATCGCTTTGTCACCAACAAATGCCTTGCGCAATTTGTAATTTGGTTTGCCTGTGACTTTTCCTACAACAAATCCGGCTTCAAGAAGCCGTGGTTCCACTGTTGCAAAACTGTTGCCAATAATCCGCGGCATCTCTACCAAATCAGGTCCCAGCGATATCGCGTAGGCAACCTGTGAGTCACGAGCAATCTGTGTTCCGGGCACCACCGACTGGGCGCCAATCAAACCTTCTGCAGCGGCATTGCTCTTGGCTGCTGGTGTTTCCACTAGTACCAAACGCAAATCATTCATCACGGTCTGCGCCTGTTCAAGAGTCATACCGATGAGCGAGGGCATCTCGCGCGGAGCAGGGCCTGTCGAAACCAACACATCAATGGCAGTTCCTCGCAATACTTTGTCTCCTGGTATCAAACTTGGCTGCTCTGGCACCAACCACGAAATAACAGATCCTGCAGCAACATCTTCACTTGCCGAATCTTTTTGTGCAGGCACCAATTCGAGCGACGTCAGCATGTCAAGTGCTTCTTGCGCAGGTTTTCCAACTAAGTCTGGCAACGCTGCCAGCGATGGTCCTTGCGATATTACGAGTGTCAAAGTCTTTCCTTCTTCAAGATCTTCGCCAGATGCAGGTTCAGTGCGAATCACGTTGCCAGCAGGCACTTCATCACTGCGCTCTGCTGTCACGACAATTGTCCACTTAAATGGAACCACCAAATTGCGCGCTTCTCCTTCATTCATCTCGGCGATTACTGGCACCCGATGTGAATGCTTCGCAAAAATTCGATACGAGATGCCACCAGCGATCAACAACGCCACCACAGCCCCAATTGCAACTATTCTTTTGTGCCGCTTGATCTCGTCCGGATTCGCTATATAAATCGGTTCATCCGAGTTTTTTATGATCATCTTCTGCTCTAATGCAGCGGTGGCAGTTGCTACTGGTCGTGCAATCTCGCCAGTTCGATCAATTATCTTTTCTTCTATTACTGCTTCAAAACTCTTTGACTCAAGTGGCTCAATGGGTTGAGGCATCGGCATTTTGTCGGCTATCGAGGCAAACGCGCGACCAAAATCAATCGCGCTAAAGCGTTCACTTGCCTCAGGCCTTCCAGCCCGCTCGAGTGGCACTGCAATTGGCCCGAGGTCGGCCGACACTGGCAGCAATTTGTCGATCCGAGCAGCAAGCGTGATTGCAGCAGTGTCGCCCACAAATGGCAACGTTCCAGTAATCATTTCAAGCAGCGTTAGCGCAAGTGAATACACGTCGCTCTGCTCTGTTGGTTGTTGCCCAGTTGCAATTTCGGGTGCCGCATATCCGGCCTGCTCAATGCTCATTTGCTCGGCGTGCACAATGCGCTTGAGACCCAAGCCCGCAAGCCTCACCCGCGAGTCATCACCTAAAAATATGTTTGCTGGTCGCACGTCGCCATGCACCCAGCCTCTGCCATGCAAAAAATGCAATGCACGGCATACATCAAGTCCAACAGCAAGCGCTTGCGACGGGGTCAGTCTGCGACCTCGATCCAAAATCTCACGCAATGTACCGCCCGAATAATGCTCGAGCACTGTAAACACATGCAGTGTCCCACCCACTTCTTGTGTACCCCAGTCCTCTATTGATGCAAGCGAGGGGTGCGACATACTCGCGATCATTTGGGTTTGTCGTTTAAACAATTCGACAGCATCAGCAACAAGTACAACACCGTTATCGAGGTCAATGAGTGACTGCGCTGTCGACACACGCACCACCACACGCTTGTGGCTTCGCACATCGGTTGCGTCATAAACCGATGACCCGCCCGATCCTCCACTTCGAGAATCCCCGATGCGATATCGGTTGGCAAACATTACGCCAACCAATGAATCTTGTTTACTCATGAGCCTTTAAACATAGTCCAGTACAGCCCTTTTTGACTAGTGCCATGTGACTATTGCCCCAGAAGTCTTGAACCGTCTGAAAAATCGGCGAGAATAGAGCAGTGAAAAAAATTGACTACAAATTACTCCTCATTAGTGTCGGCATTTCTGCTGGGCTTGTGTTGTTTGTTATCGGTATTAACACAGGGCTCTCAGGGCGTGACACTACAAATCTTCCTGAGGCAATCGAGCAAATCTCTCCAGGTCAAGACGATCAAGTTTTGCAGCAATCACAAATCATTGTCGACTTCATTGAGGGATATACCGCAACGTTGACAATTGATGGAATTGAGTTACCAACTACTCGTCTCGACGAAGTTGTCGCAACCGGAAAACAGATTGCACCGGGAGCACAAATCAACTTGCCCCCCACTGCAATCTTTGATGTTGGCAACTACATCATCAGTTATCTTCCCCAACCTGGCGCACCAATTGCCGAACTCTCTCAGGGCGAACACACGGGCAGCGTGCGGTACTGGCTCATCAAAGATGGAGAAAATTCGGCTCGCACCTACTCGTGGACATTCTTTATCGACTGAATTGTCAATCGTTATTAGGTGAGTGCCCGATACTCATCTGCCGACAACAAGCCTTCAAGCATCTCGTTGTAAGAAAGTTGTACTTCATATAACCAGCCCGCGCCAAATGGGTCTGAGTTAATCAAATCTGGTTTGTCTGCAAGCAATTCGTTTACCAACACCACTGTCCCGCTCACTGGCGAACCAATATCGCTCACACTCTTGCTGCTCTCCACTTCGGCAACTGCCCTGCCTGCAACAACAGCATCGCCGATTGACGGCAATTGCACATCAACGATTTGACCGAGTGCATCTTGTGCGTGATCAGTGATGCCTACTCGCGCCGACTCTCCGTCGACAAGCACCCATTCATGACTTCGTGAGTACAAGAGTCCGTCAACGATCTTCACGCAACAACCCTAATTCCCCCGTTAGGTAGTTGTCAGTTGCCCAATGGCGGCCGAGATTGCCTTTGCCAATGCCAGCCCACCGGTGGCATTCATGTGCACCGAGTCGGCAGTAAACCACTCGGGGTGTCCGTTGCTCAAGTCGCACCAGCGCAAGATGTGCAGGTTGTCAATCTTTTTTGCCAACTCAAACAACTGACGATTATATGAAACACTCTTCATTCGCACATTGCCTGCTTGTCGATAGGTCAGCCACAGCACCCGGACGCCTTGCAACTTTGCTTCGTTCGTAATCTCGCGCACTGCTCGAGCAAAATTGGCATCATCCAAGTCGTTGTACCCAGTGCTCACCACCACAACATTTGAAAACTTGCCTTTGTTCATCTGCAACATTTTGAGTGAACTGTCTTTGGCAAAAGGTTTGCAACCTTCAGAGATCAATCGTTGACATGGCACTGAGCGCAACAAAAATGGGTGCTCTTTCTCGAGCAATGTAAGTGCGGCGTCGGTGTGCAACAAGATCGACATAACCGAGTCACCCACCAGCAGTGCTTCTTTTTTCGTCGGTCGTGCAACTGGCGTGGCAGAGACGGTTGGGACTACCAGTAGCCCAAGCACCAACCCAATCGCACCAAGCACGTTTCCCACAATGGGGTCACGCTACTCATGCGGCGTAGCAAGTTACCAATCAGCCAAAAGAACGAACGGCTCGTACTCGAAACGGATTTGAAGGTGGTTGGATGTTTGCGACCATCGTTTGCACTCGATCAAATTGTTGTCCGTCCATGAAGTACTGCGTCCACGCGGTTGTGTTGTTGTAGTCACTAGAAGTCCAGTAGTAACCCTTGTTAAATCCGCCGAGTGGAGAATCTTTGCCCCCATCACGATTCTGTGCGACGTTGTTGTACGCCAAGTCAAGCTCATCCTTGGACGGTAAAAACCAATCGTCTTTCCCATTACAGGTCGAATCCTGTGCAAATTGAGCGGCGTAACTTCCGCCGCCAAATGCTTGAGTAATCGCCCTTGTATTGTCTCTACCCATACCCAGTTGTTTTGCAACAAGTCTCATTTTTGCGGCGGTCTTCCAATTTTTATAAACGCGCG
>CAZHIN010000038.1:0-13901 GCA_964532575.1 uncultured Acidimicrobium sp. | reverse complement strand
GGGTTAGGCGGTTGCGCGGGCTGCGCGACGCTCTGCAGCCATTTTGCGTCGCACATCGCGACGCTCGTCTTCTGACAAGCCACCCCAGATACCACAGTCTTGATTGGTCTCTATTGCAAACTCGAGGCACTCGCGCTTGACGGTGCACTCGCAACAAACATTCTTTGCTTCGCTGATCTGCAAAAGAGCTTGGCCAGTTGTACCAATTGGGAAGAACAATTCGGGATCGGTGTCTCGACACAGCGCTTCATTGCGCCACGAGTAATCAGCGGATCCGAGAGCAAGACTGGTAGCAAGTATTGACAAGTTGATCACCTGTGGTTTCGTTGAGTAGGCGAGTAAGACGGTGTCACGATAGGCACAACAATGACCAATTTCAAGAGTCTTGACAATATTTTTTTATTTTTATTTCCGCTTGCATTTTGTCACACTGGCAGTACCCTGCGGTCGTGGTGGGTAATTATTGGAAGCCCTTTAAGTCGTTAGGCGCGCCTCAAGTGCTTGCGCATCGTGGAGCATCCGCCGTCGAAGTTGAAAATACAGTGTTGGCATTTCGGCGCGCAAAAGAGATGGGTGCGCACGCAGTCGAACTAGATGTGCGTTTATGTAAGAGCGGCGAATTGATTGTGCATCACAATCCGGTGTTGAGCAACGGTCGTCAAATCATTGTGCTTGACAAAGATGAATTGCCACCCCACGTTTGCACGCTGGAAGAAGCGTTAGACGCGTGCGATGGCATGTGGGTCAATATCGAAATCAAAAATGATGCAAGCGAACCAGACTTTGACCCTTCCGATATCTTGGCGGGCAAGGTGGTTGCGATGCTGCGCGGGCGTGGCGCACCAAACCAGTGGTTGATCTCGTCGTTTCGGCGCCAAACCATTGATGCGGTGCATGCATTGTGGCCAGAGTTGCCAACGGCATGGCTCACGCTCACTGTTAAAGACAATCAAGCCGCCGCCCTCGCCACCGATCTGCTGGCAAGCGGGCACAGTGCACTGCACCCCTATGTCAAAACTCTGACTCGGCATGTAGTCGACACGATGCATCTACATGGTCTGAGTGTCAACACGTGGACGATTGATAATCCTGTGCGAATGGCCGAGTTACTCGAATGGGGTGTCGATGGCTTGTGCACCAACAAGCCCGATGTTGCTCTCGCAGTGATTGCGCAAAATCACTAGCTAGAAATCGATAGTTGGTCGCACGAGCAGCAAAGCATCAGGGCAGTGCTCGATTTCGAGTGACGTAGTTTCACCCAAGTAATCACCGTCGAGTTGGTAAGGAAACGGCGCCGGAAAACTCAACGTAACTTTGTCGACATCGTTCGCAACATCGACTCGGGATGATGGATGAACGCCGTCGCCACGCAATGCGCTGTACATCGTCTTGAGGATGAGGGGAGTCGTCATCTTGCGGAAAGTGACGACCGTAAGTTTCTTTTCGAGCGCAGCGGCTGGCGCCAGGTTGATGGCGTGTTTGCCGACATAGGTGTACGGGTTGGTGTTGAGCACCACCGTAAAAAAAGCGTTGGGGATATGGTGCCCGTTGACGTCGAGTGTGAAGTGCGGATACTTGCGGTTATACGAAACGAACCATGTCTGTAATGCCGAATAGGCAAACAATGGCTGACCAACAAGCCGCTTGAGTGACGATCTGCGCTCGACTTGCTCGACAACTGCAGCGTCATAACCGATGCCAGCGTGAAAGCAAAAGTAGCGACCATTTGCTTTGCCAAGACTGACGCGTTCAATTTCGTTGCGTTCGATACCTGCAGTGAGTTGGGTCAGTGCAACCATCGGTTCATTAGCGATTCCAAGTGAGCGCACAAACACATTGGTCGATCCGCCAGGCAACATGGCAAGCGCGGTGTTGCTGCCGGCCAAACCGGTGGCGACTTCGTTTAAGGTGCCGTCTCCGCCGAAAGCAACGACACAGTCAAGACCTCGAGCAGCCGCATCTTGGGCAAAGCGGGTGGCGTGGCCTCGCTCGTTGGTCTCGACCACCTGCACATCGTGGTTTTTGGCTAGGTGTTGATGCACTAGCACCGTGTTGCGTGGCGTCACCGATGAGGCGAACGAATTGACAATCAGCAAGATTCGCAAGAGAGAAATTTTACCAGTGCCTGCGGTAACTCGTGTCACAGGCACATAATCCGTTATTTCGGGTTGGGTAAAAGCCCTACGCATCGGTAACAATAGAGGCATGAATATCGTCGTATGCGTCAAGCAAATTCCCGACCCAGCCACCCCAGGTGCTCTTGATAGTGCCACCAACGCACTCAAGCGTGACGGCAAACTCATCTTGGATGAGTCTGATGGTTACGGCGTCGAGATGGCGTTGCAACTTGTCACTACTGCGGGCAGTGGTGAAGTGAGTGTTGTGTCGATGGCACCTAACGGCGAGATGTCTGGCATGCGCACTGCACTTGCGATGGGCGCAGTCAAGGGTGTGCTTGTGAGCGATCCAGTTCTTGCAGGATCCGATGCGTTGACAACAGCAAAAGTTCTTGCAGCAGCAATTCAGAAGATGGGTCCTGTCGACTTGATCATCGGTGCAACCGAATCATCCGATGGATACACCGGCACAGTGCCAGAACAAATTGCAGAGTTGCTCGGGATGCCTTCAATTACGTTTGCAAAAAAAGTTGAAGTGTCTGGCACAACTTTGAAGGTTGATCGCCAGAGCGAAGCAGGTTACGACGAAGTCGAATGTCAGTTGCCAGCGCTCATTAGCGTTACTGCTGGTGTGGTCGAGCCGCGCTACCCAAGCTTCAAAGGCATCATGGCTGCAAAGTCAAAGCCAGTAGAAACATTCACTGCAACCGACCTTGGCATCTCGCCAGCGGGTTGGGCAGGCGCAGGACAAAAAATTGTTTCGGTTACACAAGCCGAGGCACGTCAAGCGGGTGAAGTCGTTGAAGATGACGGCTCAGCATTTGAAAAGATCGTCGCATTTCTTGAAAACCTGAAAGTGATCTGAGGACAACATCATGACAATCAACAACATTTGGGTTTTCGCACAAGCCAACGGTGATGTGCCAACAACAGGCACACTCGAGTTGCTGGCAAAGGCACGTTCAATCGGTGCATCAGTAACTGCATTCGTGGGTGGCGACGCAACAGCAATTGCTGGTGCTCTCGGCGAGCATGGCGCACAAAAGGTGTATGCAACTGGCGACTTGGCCGGCAAATTGTCGGGCCCTGCAGTTTCGGGTGCAATGAAAGCAATCATTGACGGTGGCGACACACCAAACGTGATCATGTTTCCGCAAAACTACGAAGGTCGCGACATCATGGCTCGTTTGTCGGTCAAACTCGATCGCACAGTGCTCACCAACAACACCGACATTGCAGAGTCGGCAGACGGAGTGATTGCAACAACACCAATTTTCGGTGGCAACTCACTTGTAGCCACAGCGTTTACTGGAAGCGGACCACACTTGGTGTCGTTCCGTCCAAAGAGCTTCGTTGCCGAGTCGGCTGGCGGAGCAGCAGCGCCGGTTGTTGCCGCACCAATTCCAGACCTTGGAATTGCCGGCAGCGCAAAAGTCTTGGCAGTGCATGTTGAGGCAAGCAGTGGTCCAAAACTTGACGAAGCAGCAATCGTTGTTTCTGGTGGTCGCGGATTAGGCGAGGCAGGCAAGTACTCACTTGTTGAGGATCTTGCCAAGTTGTTGAAAGGTGCACCTGGTGCGTCGCGCGCAATCGTCGACGCTGGATGGGTTCCATACAGCTACCAAGTCGGTCAGACCGGCAAGGTTGTGAAGCCAACTGTGTACATCGCGGCGGGAATCTCGGGTGCAACTCAGCACATGGTGGGCATGAAGGGCTCAAAGAACATCATTGCCATCAATAAAGACAAAGAAGCACCGATCTTCGGTGTTGCAGACCTTGGCATCGTGGGCGACGTGCACAAAGTGTTGCCACAGCTCATTGAGCTGCTCAAGTCACGCGGCTAATTACTTCGGCTACTTAACGTTTCGTAGTGAGGCCCGGAATGATTTCAATGCTGAACGTGCGCAGGCTGACAGCACTCGCAGTCGCAGGTGTACTCGGGATAGTAATTGTGCCGAAACTTGCAGTTAATGCAGACAGTTGCCCTGTAATCGACTATTCAACTTTTGGTTTTGAAAAGACACCTGCGGCTAATTGGAAAAACAGTGAACCAGTTCGAGTCATCACATGGTCGAGCAACGAGACGTTTATTGCAACCGATCCGGTTTCCACTCAGTTTTCGCCGACAGAACAGGCATGGCTGCAGGAGGCTTTCGATAGTTACGGTGAAATTCTTGATTCAGTTGCTTTCCAAAAGATCACAACCCCAAACACTGCAAACATTGTTATCGGGTACACGCTTCTGAGCAGAGGGATCATTCCAACCGAAACCACAGGTGGTAATTTTGGTCTTTGGATGTTCAATTATGGAAGTGGAGCAATTCAGTTGCTTGATGCAAAGCTTCGCCCCAAAAATTTCACGCTGTTTGATAGTCATGACACATTCATTCATGCAGTTCAAAACGAACTCGGAAATATGTTGGGCGTACCCGATGTCGATGCAAAGGGCACAAAACGGGCACTCGTTACTATTTATGACACGAGTAAATTGGCTACGTATGGTCAAGTAAAAATCAATGATTATGACGCAGCAACGATGAGGCAATTGTATGGAGAGTCGACTTGCAGCAGTTTGTATACGGTTGAAGCGAGAGCGGCAAATTTGGCGGCTGACAAAATTGCTGGCGAAAAATCACTAACAGCGCGCGCGATATCGACAACTTCGACGACGGTCGCAATAACACTTGGAAAGAAGACAACGATTACTTGCATGAAGGGTAAGACGGTCAAAAAAGTGACGTCCCTCAAACCTGTTTGTCCAGCAGGCTATAAGAAGAAATAGATCTCAGACTTCTGGCCGTGGAAGTGATTAGACCTGCTACTTACGCTTTTTAGTTGGCTTCGATTTTTTTCGGACCGGCTCGGGTATTCCGATAGTCATACATATAGAGCGTTTAGCAATCACGTCCCACTCGTCGCTCAGTGGATGAGTTCCGTTCATCTCAATGAGACGTCGTGAGTTGACCACTCCGTTGAGCCAAGCGGCAAACATCTCGGTATTAAAATCGTCCCGCACCCAGCCCTTGGCCTGAGCGAAATCCAAAGATTCGCCAAGAATTTGGTTGGATTGATCTTGAACAAGGGCCAATTCCTTTGATAGTGCGGGCCGATTGATCGCATTGCCGAGCACATTGAGTCGCGAATTGCGGATTACGCGCCGATCGGTTGCAAACATGATCTGCAGAAATTGATGCGCAAGCTCGACGAACTGGGTTTTGTTTTTGCAAGTGTGGATTGCAGAGGCAAAGGCTTGGCTCAGCTGACGCTGTCCGCGAGAAAAACGAAACGCCTGGGCAGCATCAATCAAGCCTTCGCGGCTACCGAAGAAGTGATAAATAGATGGTGCAGTGATGTTGCATGCCTTCGTGAGATCTCGGATGCGCACGGCACTCTCACCGCCTTTATCAATTGCCGCAGCGGCTGCCTTGAGCAATCGCTCACGAGTGTTGTTTATTTCAGCCACAAACAAATCCTATTTGAGATTGTCGTTGGCGATCATCAACCCGAGTCTCGGGCATTGATAGCCCAAGACAAACCACGTTGCTCGTCAACGATCACAAGTTGCAGTTGCCAGCCGGTTGAGCTCTCGTCTGCATCAAACCACCACCACTTCAATGAATGCAGTACGTCGCCAATCTCATCGTTCTCGAGTGGCCATTGATCTGCTCGCCCAGAAAGCGCACCGAGCAACCACCACGCACCATCACGTCCTGCAGCGGCGCCACGACGCCGACCAAATGCGCCGCCACTTGCACCAGACCAAGCCAACAAAGCCAACGCAGTCGTTGGCTCAAGTTCGCGCAGTGTCGCCGATGCAATGCCGACAGATGCAAGCGCATGAGTTTCGCCGCCGCGTGCTGCGCCAAGCTGCAATGTGCCATTGGATGAAGTTGTCCACGCACTGACTAGTTGATGCACTGCATCTACGACTGCATTGTCCTGAACAATTGCTATCTCTGATGAAGTAGTAGCGGTTACAACACGACCTGTTGACGTTGGTGGAAGTTCGGGCGATGGAAACTCTGCAGAGTTGTCGCGATACACAGCAAGTTCGTAGGTGGGCTCCCATGACTGCAACTCGAGCGGAGTTTCGAGCGCATCAAATACATCAGCAGGGTTTTCGATGTGTTGACCGCGCAGTGCGCACTCGTGTGCAACGAACGATGCAATGGGCGAATGTGACAACTCGTGTTGTAAGTCCGACCACAGATGGTTTTGAGCAATTACTTCGGTGAGTGGACCGAGAGTAAACCTTCCAGAACCTTCTACGACCACTTGGGCGGCGATCTGCGCAGGGGCGAGCAGTGCAAGGCGATATTCAGCAAGTGTTGAAGCTGGCCACAATTGCTTACCGCTTGCTGTTGCGAGCCTGCACGAGTTGCGCAATTGCAAGAGCGATGACCAATCGCGACTTGAACACAAGTCATCAATTGATCGGATTAATCCGTCTAGGTCACTGCGGTCGATGAGTTGATTGATTTCACTCATACGAGTGGCCACGGATACCTTGTGCCACTGCGATCGATGGGAAATGCGCCACCCTCACAGATCCACTGAGCTCGTTCTTGCAAAGCCACAACTTGTTCGCTGCTGAGTAGAGCGGAAACATCGAGTGGAACAGTTTCGATCAGTGGCTCAATGGCGGCGCGAAGATTGTCAGGTAACTCTTCGCCACCAAACTCCCAAATTACCGTGCGCAGTTTGAAGTCGGGGGAGAAACACACGCCATGATCGATCGCCCAAATGTGGTCTTCGGCATCAATGAGGCAATGCCCGCCTTTGCGATCAGTGTTGTTTGCAACAATGTCAAAGACACACATTGCTCGCAGTTGATCGTGCAAATCTTCGCGTTGCTCAAAGATGGTGAAATAGTGCTGCTGCACATCTACATCAACAAAAAGTTGCACCGAGCCTTCGCCAAATGGGCCATCCCGCAAAACTGTTGGCGGAACAATCCCTAAACCCATTGCTTCAGAGAGTCGGTAAGCCGCAACTTCGTTGCGATGCAAGCCTGGTTCAAAGTCCCACAGCGGGCGTTCGCCTTTAAGTGGCTTGTAAATTCCGCGAACTTCGTTGTCATTACAAGTAACAGTTACCAGGAAAGTTGCATTGCTGCTATGCGGCATGCGCGAAACTATTTCGACCTGCCCGTGAAGCAGGATTTCAATTAGTTCATTCGTGGGCATGCGTGACCATCAAGATCAATCGGGTGGCCGCAAAATATGCACGGAGGTCGTCCGGCTGCCACCACATCGTCTGAATGTTCGCAAAATGCTGCGGCCTGACCACGGCTCATTTGCACCCGTACTCGACCGGGGTCTGCATCACCGATCGGCTCATTGTCGTCGTTGGTGGGTACGAGTTCTTCGATCTGCACCACCATTCGGTCGTTACGCGAGTCGTAGGCAATACCAACTGTGCCAACTACAAACTCGATGTCGATAGGAGAGGAGAGTTGCATTGCATCGCCAATCGGTCGTTCGACAACATCTGGGGCATCGGCGAGTAATTGACGCATGTATTGGGCGAGTGCTGCCACTTGCTGCTTTTCACACTTCATCGTCACGCGTTGTCCATCGGCTCGCACCTGAATGACGAACAATCGTGATCCGGGTTCGCCGATTGCACCACTTGTAAAAGCATCGGCTTGATCAAATTCGTAAAACGCGCTCATGAAGGACGCAATTCGCTGAGTGACCCGCCAGTCGAGTTGACGGTGAGCACAACTGGACCGCTCAATGAATATGCAACAGCACTCACCGAGCACGTGCTGATAACAATGCGTTGAAATAAGTCGAGATGGGTGCCCATTGCGTGTGCAACAGCAGCCTTGATTGGGTCGGCATGACTGACGCACACAACAATCTCGCCGGGATGTTTGGCGCGGATGTCGTCGAGTGCTCCGACCATACGCGATTGCATCTCAGTAAAACTCTCACCGTTTGGAAAACGAAATATGCTTGGAGCCTTTTGTACCGTCGTCCACTCTGGCTTTTTCATTAACGCAGTGAGTTGCGCACCAGTCCATTTGCCAAAATCGCATTCGAGTAAACCTTGATGAATCTGCACTTTATGTTTGAGGATTTTGCCAATTGGTGCAGCGGTCTCGCGTGCACGCTCAAGTGGCGACGCATAGACGGCGGTGATGCCCTTGATCTCGGCTAGGCGCTCTGCGACGCGGTTGGCTTCAGCCACACCACTTTCTGCCAGATGCAAACCCTTTGCGCGACCAGGCAGCACCTTGCCCGTGGTGGGTGTGCGGCCATGGCGAACCATCAAAATTAAGGTTGGTTTGCTGATTTTTGCGCGTGACATGACACTCACAAACTATCGTGCGATGCAGTGACACGACCTGCCAGTAGATCCACATTGCACCAATTAGAGGCGCAAGTACACGCATGTGAAAAGTGTCCGCGCCTTGTGAAATGGTGTCGCAAGGTGGCAGTTGAAAAACGCGCCGCATATCGTGACGATGTTTATTGGGGCAAACCGATCTCGGGCTTTGGCGACAAGAATGCGCGCATCATTGTGCTTGGTCTTGCCCCAGGTGCGCACGGCGCAAATCGGACAGGCAGAGTTTTTACGGGCGACCGAAGTGGCGATTGGTTGTACCGAGCAATGCACACTGCAGGTTTGGCCAATCAGCCGACCTCTTCCGATGTGCATGATGGTCTTGTGCTCAACAATGCGTGGGTAACTGCTGCAGTCAAGTGCGCGCCACCTCAAAATAAGCCAACACCAGCAGAGCGCGTGAAGTGTTCACCGTTTTTACAACAAGAACTCGAGTTGCTTACTCACGCCAAAGTCATTGTTTGTCTCGGTGCATTTGCACTGCAGGCCGCGTGCGACGAGTTGGGTGTTAAGCCACGACCAAAGTTTGGCCACGGTGTTGTCGTGCAGGCTGGAAAATACTCACTGGTGTGCAGTTATCACCCGAGCCAGCAAAATACGTTTACCGGCAAACTCACCGAGAAAATGTTGGATGATGTATTTACGAAAGCAGTGCAGCTAGCTAATAAATAAGCAAGCAAATATCGACACGCTCGTGTCCTAGTGCGGTGCTGGAACCGTTCCGTCAGCCTTCTTCTTCGGTGGCGGTACTCCAACAAGTGGGGCAGGGTTGGCGGTTGCTGGCCACCGTCGGCGACTGACAATACTGAGCAGACGCAGTAGCTTCATTGCCGTTGCATCGGTCTCGGCCGGGCGAGCAATCACGCTGCCGTCGGCAATCATGCGATTCATTACTTCTTCGCCGAGTGCAGTGCGCACAACACACAGTGTCCAGGCATTGTCTTCTCCGATGCCACCGGTTGAGATGTCTGCGTGCTCGGCAGCAAAGTCTGGGCAGGTTTTGCAACCTTCTCGCGTCCACTGGTGACATTCTTTCAAGTCGATCTCGTGAAATGAGCCGTCCTTCATCCAAATCTGGAAGGCGCCCTTGATGTTCATCTTGACCATCTCTTCTTTTTTCAGGCCGTACTTGGCCAAGAAGAGTTCTTCAAAAATTGCATCGTCAAATGTTTTTGAGCAGAGCAATCCGATATTGAAAAGGAATGGCTTACCGGTCTTGCCCACTTTGCGCTTCCACATGATCGGCAACACCGACGACTGGCAACTCATTCCAACAAGCGCCAAGCGACTCAGGCCTTCTTCTTGCGCTTGCTTGAGCGCGAGCGTGTTTGCCGAATATGTATAACGACTGCCGGCAGCCGTGAGCACATCTTCGGGTGTGCGGGCAATACCAGGCAGCGCTTTCCACGATGTTCCATCACCTTCCATAAAACTGGTGAGTGCTGCATCGATGTAGTCGTGCTTCATGAGCCAGATGAGCATGGCACTCACGAACCCGCCGTCTTGGCCTTTTTGATGCACGTTGTCGTCGGCAGCGCGTACCAACAACAGTTGCTTGTATTGGCCGTACATCGCGTCGTCATCACGTGTTTTGCCAAACAAATGCATGTCGGCATCTGGCTCCCATGTGCGAAAGCGTGGGCATGCTCGTGTGCAACTCGTGCAACCCTTTTCGCCATGACCGCAGTTGTCGAGACCGAGCTCTTCTTCAATGTGAAATGGTTTGTAGTTGCCTTCTTCGTGTTTGTAACCGATCACTTCGTGTGGACATGCAATCACACAACCAGCACATCCCGTGCACAGGCCCGTATTAATGACTTCTTCGTAGAGCTCTTTCCACTGATTTGTCCAGCGCTCAGTTCCTGTAGGTGCTGTCTCGGTAACGGTCATGGAAATACTCTACGACATGGCTTGCTTGCTAGCGAGACCGAGTTACTAGCGCAGCGAGCGAATGATCTTGTTTGAGGCTTGAGCCGAAAGTTTTCGGCCGTGTGCATCTGAAATTTCGAACATGTTGTGCACTCGGCCCTGAATGGTGTCGATCTGGGCGTGGTGGATGACCACTTTAAGTTTGGCAAGTGTTGCAGTGATGTCACGCAACAGACCTGATTGATCGTCGCCTTCAACGCGCATGATCGAGTGCCAAGGGTGCGCCGAGTGATCGAGCTGAATTTCTAGGTTGTATGGACCGCCAGACGTTTTAACGTTTCGCACCTGCAACGATCGCTGCACTGCATCAGACACCGCGCCAAGTCTGGGCTCGTTTGTTGATTGCACAGTAAAGATGTCGAGAACTGCGCCGTCTGCCCACGTAGCGATCTCGGCATTAACAACATTTAAATCAAGTGACGACAATGCTCCGGACAATCGAGCAAGTAATGCTGGCTTATCGCGACACGCTATGTTGACCAGCCATTGATCTTTGGTAGAAGTTGGCAAGACGACAACTCGAGCATCACCCGAGCGCGGCATTGGCTCGACAAGCAAGGCGTGGTCGATTAGTTGCTGGGGCGAGTGAGCGAGCGCGTAACTTGCTGGAGCATGCGTGATCCGAGTGCGAATTGCATCGTCGGATGAAAGTGCAAGTGCGGCCCGGATCCGACTTTCGACGAGTGTGTTCGACTCTGAGTCAACAAGGTCTGGGTGGGCGAGCACTTCTTGAACATCGGCGACGATACCGATCAGTGCCAGATGCTGGGTGTCGCTTAAGTCTTGGCGCGCTGTAACAAGCTGTCGACATTGCTCAACAGTCAGGGGATTTTTGAGATGGTTTGCAATTTGCGTCAGTAGACGAGGAGTAATTTGCAACGGTTCACTTTGCACAATGTTGCGCAGTAGTTGGCAGCCATCAAGCAATGTGAATACAGATTTGCTGGTAGATAAATCGAGGCCGAGTCTGGCAATTGCATGTGGGCCATTTGCTCCAGAGTCCGAGATATCTTTTGCAAATGCAGCAAGTACAAGATCGTCCGTACACGCATTTGCAGATGTGGATAAACAGATTGCCTCAACAGTAGGAAATTGCAGCGAGTGCGTTGGGTCGAGTTCGGTTGAGTCACTAGACCTCGCCGCCATCGCGTCTGACACTTCGGGCAACGCACGCTGAATAAAGCCGATGGTCTCCAAAAACCGCCATGCACGAGCAGAACCATGTCGCAACACGCGCAGCAAACCAATCGTTGCGTCATCGTTCCAACTCAAGGTTGCATTGCGATGCAGCGCAAACCAGTCGAGCAACTGGCCACTCGGTCGTGCATCAACTGCAAGTGATGCCGTTGCTAAACCAATTTCTACAAGCGAGCGAACAGGGGGAGAACCATTAAGCACAATATGGCCATCAATGGTCTTGACCCAGCCTTCGAGAGGTCTGGTTGCATCTGCACTTTGATCTTCGACCGCTTCGGCCTGCTTTCCGAGCCTCCATCGCAGCAGCGGCGGTGCAACAAGTGTGGTGACGAGCACGACAACCAAAACCGAGCCGTACAACTCTTTGGAAAGAGCGCCAACGCTGAGACCAATGCTTGCAAAGATGAGACCAACTTCGCCTCTTGGCAGCATGCCGAAGCCAATTGTCCACTTGTCGCCACGCGAACCAAAAGCGCCAAGAGCAGCCGCAATCTTCGTGACAATTGCGATGACGGAAAGTAGTAGCGCAATGCCCAATACCCGCATGTCTGCCATGGCGTGAATATCGGTAGTGATACCAATGTTCAAGAAAAAGATTGGCACAAATATTTGTGCAATCGATGAAACGTCGCGTTCGACACGTTCATGTGCTGCAATGCGCCTTAATGCGAGTCCTGCAACGAATGCACCGATGATTGGTGCGAGATTTGCCTGATCAGCGAGCACCGAAAAGCCAAGCGCAATTCCGATCGCAACTACCGACACCGTTGAAGCCGAACGCGCAAGTTTTGAGATGCGAGCAAAGAGTTGCGGAAAGATAGTGAAACCAACTGTGCTCGTGACTGCAAGAAAACCAAGTGCGAGACCAATGGTGGATGCAATGGTGCCGATGCCCACAGTGCCTTGTTCGACAATGCGAGTGACCACCGTAAGGATGATGAGACCGAGCACATCGTCAACAACTGCTGCGCCAAGAACTGTGCGCGCCTCTACGGTTGCGAGCGCGCGCAAATCTCCAAACACACGGGCGGTGATGCCGATTGATGTGGCGGTAAGTGCTGCGCCAACGAACAACGAAGTATTGATCGATTCGCCGAGCATTGAGCTGGCGCCGAAGCCAAGTGCCATTGGCAATGCGACACCAATGATGGCCACCAAGATGCTGGCACGACCAACGCTTTTCAGCTCGACGATGTCGGTCTCGAGTCCAACTTGGATCAACAACATGATCACGCCGAGTTCGGCAAGAAATGAGAGCATGTCGCTGGTATTCACCAGGCCCACAACAGATGGTCCGATCAGGATTCCGGCTGTGATTTCGCCAATCACTGCGGGCACGTGAATGCGGTCTGAGATTTCGGCCGCCACTTTTGCCACGATCAAAATGATTGTCAGATCCAGCAAAATGCGCCCAATATCGAGCGTCTCGGAAGCACTGCCGAGAATTGCATTGAACATGCGGTAATTCTACGAGTCAATTGTCACGGCTCTGTTAACGCAGTACTGCGTTGGCGTGACTTGCGCTTGGACTGTAGTGCTCGTGAGCGGGCAGAATAGAGGAATGATCGAATACACCCCTGAGGCAGAGGCCTTTAGAACCGAAGTTCAGACATGGCTCAAAGCCAACCTGCCGAAAGGTTGGTTTGACAAAGGTTTCGAGATGTCGTCGGCCGAACGCAAAGCGTTTAACGAAGCGTGGCCAACGAAGTTGTTTGAAGGTGGCTGGATTTGCGCAACGTGGCCAGTCGAATACGGCGGCAAAGGTTTGTCAACGTTGCAGGGTGTGGTGTTGGCAGAAGAGTTTGCAAATGCAAAGGCCCCGATGCGCGCCGATTTTTTTGGCGACACACTCGTTGGCCCGACTTTGTTGCAGTGGGGAACAGAAGAACAGAAAAAAGAATTTTTGCCACAGATCTTGAACGGCAAGATGCGTTGGTGCCAAGGCTTTAGTGAGCCAAACAGCGGTAGTGACTTGGCAAGCCTCAAGACCACGGCAGTGCTCGACGGCGATGAGTGGGTCATCAATGGACAAAAAGTTTGGACAACTGGCGGTCATCACGCCGACTATTGCTTCTTGCTCACACGCACCGATCCTTCGGCCGTGAAGCATGCAGGCATCACATACTTGTTGGTGCCAATGCGTCAACCAGGTGTAGAGGTGCGTGGCATCGTGCAGCCAGACGGCACGGCAGAGTTCTGCGAAGTGTTTTTCACCGACGCCCGTTGCTCAAAGAACAACGTGGTTGGTGGAATCAACAATGGTTGGAAAGTAGCAAACAGCACACTCGCGTTTGAGCGTGGCATGAG
>CAZHIN010000037.1:0-14136 GCA_964532575.1 uncultured Acidimicrobium sp. | reverse complement strand
TGACAGCCGTAAATGCTGTTTGTGAGGCAGCGATGATGGCAGAGAGTCCAGCCGTGGCAGCCACAACATGGAAGAAGTTGCCAATTTCGAGACCGGCTACCGCAAATAATGCGACGCTTCTGCCGTCCGAAACGCTGCGGTTAATGATGTACAAAACGGCTGGGCCTGGAATGACGAGCAGTGCGAGCGAAGCTGCTGCGAAGGTGAGAAGTGAATCAAGGGATGGAATACCTAGACGATAGAGGGTTGACTCGTGCAAAGCCCGAGTGATCGGGCTATGTTAGGTACGACTAAGTCTTACTGATCGGGGGATCACTATGAGGGGCTCAATTTTTAAGGTCGTTCCAATCGCACTGTTCTTGACAGTGGCGACTGCGGGTTGTGCCGCAGACAGTAATGATGCATCAAGTGGTGGCAACGCAATCAAAAATGCTGCAGCCCCGCAGTCGAGTGGCAACTCAAACATCATTGTTGGAACCGAAAAAGAGTGGGCGATTGAGATTGACCATGCGGAAGCCAAGGCTGGATACGTCACATTCGTTGTTTCCAATATCGGCACGATTGGTCATGAGTTCTTGGTCGTGAAGACTGATATTGCGGATGGCAAAATCGAACTTGCGGGCGACCATTTCGAAGAGCCAAGTCCAGGCCTTGAAGTGATTGATGAAATCGGAGAATATGCGGTTGGCGAAACTCATTCGCTGACTCTCAATCTCGAAGCGGGCAATTACCAACTGGTCTGCAACCTTCCGGCACACTATGGCGCTGGAATGCATATTTCGTTCAAGGTCGCCTGACGCAATTAGGTTTCCCAACTCTTGCGGTTTGTGCGCGATTCATTAGTCTGTAGCACATGAGAGTTTCTGTAATCGACGATGCATGCCATGGCCACCAGATGTGCGCAATTGCTGCACCAGAAGTATTCGGAAGTGATGAGTTGGGTAATGCCATTGTGCTTATAGACGGCGATATCCCTGCAGAGTTGCAGGCGAAGACTCGACGAGCAGAATCAAATTGTCCAGAACGCGCAATCGTCATCACAGATTAGTTGAAGTTCACAAATAACTGGGGGGTTATTTCATGACTGAAGTTCGCAAACCTGTAGAAGATCTGCTGACCGACTACGACATCTTTGAGCCAGAGTTTGTCAAAGATCCGTATCCAAGTTTTTCCGAAATACGCGAATCGAAATGCCCGATTGCGCGCACAGAACGTTATGAAGGTTCGTGGTTACCAACTCGTTACGAAGATGTTGTTGCCATTGCGCAGGAGTATGAGACCTTTACTTCGCGCGGCATTTTGGTTGTGCCGCCATTTCCCGGACAGGGCGAGGGTGCATACGGCGGCGTTACAGCACCACCAATCACGTCTGATCCACCAGATCATCACTGGCATCGTCGACTGATCTTGCCGGTTTTTTCTCCACAGTCGGTTGCAAAGTTTGAGCAGGGAACGCGCGACTTGTGCAACGCACTTATTGATGAAGTGATTGATAAAGGCACTGCCGATGCAGCAGCAGATTACGCACAGCACATTCCGGTTCGCGTGATCGCATCTTTGCTCGGCGTGCCACTCGAAATGGAATCTGATTTCACTGCCTGGGTGCGTGCGGCACTTGAAAACATTCTGGATGCAGAAGGACGTAAATGGGCTCGCAAGAACATCATCGAATTCTTTTTGGCTCAAGTTGCAGAGCGTAAACAGAATCCTCGCGAAGACGACTTCATTACCGAGTTGATGAACACCGAGGTCGAGGGCAAGGTCGTGCCCATCGAGTACGTACTTGGTGTGTGCAACTTGATGCTGGTAGCAGGCGTGGACACCACGTGGTCTGCCATTGGTTCATGCATGTGGCACATGGCCCAGCACCCAGAGCATCGCAAGCAATTGCGAGACAATCCAGACTTGTGGCCATCTGCAATTGAAGAATTGTTACGGATGTATGCGCCAGTGACAATGGCTCGCATTGTTGACCACGACATTGAGTTTCAGGGTTGCCCGATGAAGGCAGGCGATCGAGTGCTTATGGCTTTTCCTGCAGCAAACCGCGACCCACGACAATTTGAAAACCCCGACGAGGTGATTCTGGATAGAGAACATAATCGCCACGTTGCGTTTGGTTCGGGTATTCACCGTTGTGCGGGCAGTAACTTGGCGCGACTTGAAGTGCGCGTTGCGTTGCAGACGTGGCTCGAGAGAATTCCAGAGTTTGAACTTGTTGACAAAACCGACGTGACGTGGGCGGGCGGCCAAGTGCACGGCCCGCGAAAGTGTTTAGTGAAGTTCTAATTCGTGGTGGTGACCTTCCACATCAATTTTTGGCAATAGACGATTCATCCACGCTGGAATCCACCAGTTGCGATCACCCAAGAGTTCCATCGTTGCTGGCACCAACACCATGCGCACGATCGTTGCGTCGATGAGTACGGCAACTGCAAGACCGAGGCCAAACAGTTTGAGGTTGCGATCGTAGCCAAGCACGAATGCCGAGAACACGAAGACCATGATCAATGCAGCTGCGGTGATCACTCGAGCGGTTGCCGCAAGTCCATCAGCTACTGCTGAAGCGTTGTCGCCAGTGCGGTCATATTCTTCTTTGACTCGTGAGAGCAAAAACACTTCGTAGTCCATAGACAAACCGAAGACGATTGCAAACAGCATCATTGGTGCCCATGACTCAATTGGGCCGGCTTTGCCGATGCCAATGAGCGAGATGCCCCAACCCCACTGGAAGATTGCAACAATGACGCCGTATGCAGCACCGATAGAAAGCAAGTTCATGACCACTGCTTTAAGCGGCACGAGCACACTGCGAAACACCGACATGAGCAACAAGAATGACAGCGAGAGCACACCGATAAATAGGTACGGCATGCGACCACCGATGGCGGTTGCAAAGTCTGCGCCAGCAGCAGTGAAGCCACCGACTTTTGCCTCAACGCCAGTTGGTGGAATGACATCGCTGCGCAAGAATTTGACGAGGTCGTAGGTGGCAGCGTCTTGAGGTGCAGTTGTTGGATACGCAATTACAAGTGAGAGTGAACCATCGGCTGATGCTGGAGTGCTTTGGGCAAATGCAATACCGTCTGTTGATTGCAGAGTGCCTACAAATGTGGCAAGCGCATCTGGGTTCGATGCGGTGTCTCCCTGCACAGTAATGAACAGCGGGCCGTTGAAGCCGGGGCCAAAACCGTCGGCCAGCATGTCGAATGCTTTTCGCACGGTTGTATTGGTTGGCGCATTGCCGTTGTCGCCAAAGCCGAGACGAATGGATGCGAGTGGCGCTGCCAACACGAGCAAAATTGCCGTGGCACTGAGGGCAGCAGTCCATGGACGACGCTGAATAAATCGACTCCAGCGATACCAAAATGTGAGTTCTTTTGCTTTTGTTACACGGTGAGGAATTGGCTTGCGCAACGACTTGATGACGTAACTCAGCGCGTTAATTGCGACAGTCAGCACAACTCCGACAATAAAAATCTGAACCGAGCCAGTGATGACGGAGGCGAAAGCAGAGAGAATAAAAATCACGAGTGAAATCATTGCGGCACGCGTAGTCACGCCAATACGGTGCTTGACCATTGCGAGAAGAGCGGGAAGAAATGTGATGGAAGCAATGATCATGAGTAACACGCCAATGACGGCACCGATGGCGAGTCCGCGTGCGAAAGCGAGGCCCATCAAAAACAGCCCAAGCAACGAAATAATGACGGTGATGCCAGCAAAAATCACGGCGCGACCCGATGTGTCAACAGCATCGACGACAGCGTCTTCTACGCTGAGTCCGTTTTCGAGTCCCTCGCGATAACGGGTGACGATGAACAGTGCGTAGTCGATGCCTACGCCAAGTCCGATCATCGCAACAAGCGATGTCGTGAAGTCGGGCATGCCAACAACGTGGCTAAAAATGGTGACGAGTGATGTGCCGGCGCCAAGGCCGAGCAGCGCTGTTCCGATTGGCAGACCCATCGCGAGTACCGAACCAAATGCGAGCACGAGAATTACTATTGCTGCGAGCAATCCGTACACCTCGCTGGCTGGCATCTCGAAGCCCGCAAAAATTTCGCCGCCGTATTCAATTTGCAAACCCTTGATGGTGACAGAGTCTCCAATGTCACGAATAGCGGTTCCGAGTTTCATTAATTCTGTTTGTGAACGCATGGTGACATCAACAGAAGCAAATGCCGTAGTGCCAGACGGATTGATCTTTCCCGGTGCGTCGTATGGGCTCGACACCGAGACACCAGAGATTTGTGCAACTTTGGCAAACATGTCGGTCATTGCAGATTTTGTCTCGTCAGTGATAACACCAGATGGTGAGGTGAAAACGATTTGTCCACTAAAACCTGCGAGATCGGGACTACTTGCCTTAAGCAGTTCGCGAACATCGTTCGATTCGCTTTTTGGAAGCTCGAATTGTGTGGCGAAGTTTGGTCCAACTGAATTTGAGATCGCACCTAAAGCAATTACAAGTAACAGCCAAAATCCGACCATCAATCGACGATGACGAACTGAAAAACGAGCAAGAGCAATCAACATGTGGAGGATTCTTTCGGGGGGGGGTAATGCAAGCGTGGCTTGCGTTTGAACGAATTACAGGTTAGTCAGGCATGCCTCACGGAGTGCTGAAAAGGCCCGTGGCATTGTTCACTAGCAAATTGAAAACGAGAAAATTATTTGCGCCACGAGACATCGGCGGGCCACTCGCCAATGCCACCATGTTCGATCAACATTCCTGAAAGTTTGCGATTGGTGTGGCGCGATCGCCAAACCAACATGTCTTGAGCCATTGCCAAAGTTGTTGCGGGGTCAGAGTTGTAGGTGCGCCAAGTTTTGTCGGCAGCGAGGTCGAACGACAACGAAGAACCATTGCCAAATTGCACGTAGGCACGATCGTCGTAACAACGAGTAGCGAGATGCTGTTGCTCGAGTCGCTGATCCCACGGCCACTCGCGCGCACCCATGCGAATAAACACTGATCGCCAGTCGTATTCCCACGTCGCTGCGTCGCGCCACATTGGTGGCACGGTGCCAGTGAGAAATGGTGTGAGGGGAAGTCCATCGCATTGCAGCGGCACAGGCTGGTTGAGTGCGTCGGCAATGGTGGGCAAGATGTCAATGTTTTCGGTGAACTTCTCGACAACTGTTCCGTGCTGCTTTGTGTTGCGCGGATCGCGAACGAGTCCGAGAATGTGATAACTCTGCGGGAAGAAGCCGAGTTTTTCTTTGAGTCCGTGATCGCCCAGTTGTTCACCATGATCGGCAGTGATGATGATCATGGTGTTTTCCCACATGTTCAACTCGGCAAGTTTGTCCCACACGCGACCAAGTTGCTCGTCAACATCACTGATCATTCCGTAATACTGCGCTCGCATGTGTCGCTTTCCCGCGTCGTCAAGTGGCGCAGACGCATCGGGAAGTTGCAAAAACATTTCGTGCGAAGGATGCAGATCATCCCCATGCGGTATCGGCAACTCGACATCGGCTGGGTTGTATGCGGTTGACCACTTGCCGGCAGCAGCGTAAGGCGGGTGCGGCCGCAAATAACTGGCGTGTGCAAACCAAGGGCCATCTTGATTGTCGAGCCATGTGAGTAAGTGGTCGGTGAGAAACGCCGAAATACCAAACTCGGCAGGGCGTTCTGGTTCTGTCCGAAGAACCTTCTGGGCGTCCATCGGAACATCAAAACCATTTGCACGCAAATGCTCGATCCACAACACGTGATTTTCGGGAATAAATAATTTGCAGTCAAACCCAGGCAGCACGCCCTCATACGAGTTGAGCCGCCAGTCGTCTGGCCCTGTTGCATCGCGCGGATCAATTGCTTGATCGGTGTAACCAAAAAGTGTTGGCGCATATCCGGCTCGTTGAGCGAGCAACGCTACGTTGTCGAAACTTCTGTCAAGTGGTGTGCCGTTGGCAACGACACGATGATTCATTTGATACATGCCCGTGTACAAACTTGCGCGCCCAGGTGAACATGGTGCGCACTGGCTGTAGTGCTTGGTGAGTCGCACGCCTTGTTGTGCGAGGCGATCCAGGTTCGGTGTTTTTACGAGAGGGTGTCCTGCAATAGATAGGCAGTCTGCACGAAATTGATCCAAGGTGATGAGCAGGACATTGAGTGACATCAATGTTGAAGCGTAGTGTGAAGGATGTGAATGATGGATTGCCGATGAGCGAACTTATTGCTACTGGCACTGGGGTGCGCCTGCGGGTGGTGCGGTGGGGAGACCCAGCAACTCATTCGGGTCAGCCAATTGTTTTGGTGCACGGTCTGGCATCTAACGCAATGTTGTGGGAAGGCGCCGCACTTGCTCTCGGAAAACTCGGTCATCCAGTCATCGCAGTTGACTTGCGCGGGCATGGTTTGAGTGACAAGCCAAATGACGGATATGACATGAGTTCGGTAACAGAAGATTTGGCGGGGTTGCTGGTCGCACTCGCGCCTCGCGGCTATGCGATTCCTGTTGTGTGCGGGCAATCGTGGGGTGGGAATGTTGTGATTGAGCTCGCCCACAAATATCCGCAACTTGTTCGTGGGGTCGTTGCGGTTGACGGTGGTTTTTTAGAATTGCAAAATCATTTTGCCGACTGGGATTCGTGTGCTGTTGCATTGCGTCCACCAAATTTGATTGGTACTCCAGCAAAACAAATGCGCGCGTATATGCAATCGGCGCATGCAGATTGGCCGCAAACAGGAATTGATGGCGCAATGGCAAACATGGAGCACTTGCCGGACGGCACGGTAAAGCCGTGGCTCACTCTTGAGCGCCACATGTTGGTATTGCAGGGTTTGTGGGAACACAAGCCGACTCATCTCTATAGCGACCTCAAAGTGCCCGTCTTGTTTGTGCCAGCAGAAGGGCCAGGTGGGGTGTTTGCCGCAACAAAACGAAGTGCCGTTGAGCACGCTGTGCAGTTAGTGCCGAATGTGCGGGTTGAATGGTTTAGCCCAGCCGATCACGACCTGCATGCCCAACACCCTTCGCGCTTTGCCGATGTAGTGCACGCAGCAACAATAGACGGATTTTTTTCATGACACTTCCTCGCATCTTGACCATCATGGGCTCTGGTGAGACAGCGCCGACCATGGTGACGACTCATCGCATGCTTGCTTCGCGGTTGCCAAAGCCTGCGCGCGCAACGTTGCTCGACACTCCTTATGGATTTCAAGAAAATGCACCGGAGCTTGCGACAAAGGCTGTTGAGTATTTTAAAACAAGCATCAACATCACGCTTGATGTCGCGGGCCTTACGCAAATGATTGGCGCAGATGTGCTTGCAGTAGAGCGCGGACTGCAATTGGTTGCCGATGCTCAGCTGATTTTTGCAGGCCCCGGCTCACCAACATATGCATTGCGTCAATGGTCTGGCACACCACTCGCAGGTTTACTCACCAAAAAACTTCGCGATGGCGGCATCGTTACGTTTGCGTCTGCGGCCGCACTCACTCTCGGTCGGTTTACATTGCCCGTGTACGAGATCTACAAGGTTGGCGAAGAACCTCGATGGCTTGATGGTCTCGACATCCTCGGCGAGCTGGGCATCAACGCTGCGCTCATTCCGCACTACAACAATGCCGAGGGCACCAATCACGACACACGCTTTTGTTACATGGGCGAACGTCGACTTGCTCTGCTCGAGCGTGAACTACCCGATGATGTGTATGTGTTGGGTGTAGACGAACACACAGGTGTGGTAATCGATATTGATG
Source organism: uncultured Acidimicrobium sp. (assembly GCA_964532575.1). Classification (GTDB taxonomy): domain Bacteria; phylum Actinomycetota; class Acidimicrobiia; order Acidimicrobiales; family Ilumatobacteraceae; genus UBA3006. Next base: position 6,419 of record CAZHIN010000037.1, on the reverse strand, counting down.
CGCAGACCGCGACTGTGGTGGGCAAGGGCGTACTCACTATTCGCGTGAAGGGCGTGTCAACTGAGATTGCAAGTGGCGAAGTGTTGCCACTTGATCGATTGCGTAATCCGTTGGCGAACAACAAGTCAATAACGATCTCTGGCACGCAATCAAATAGTGCAAGTACAACTGGAACGGGCGAGCATGGGGCAACAGATGTTGCTGCCATTGACAGCAATTTGCGCCAAGCAACCGAACGTCTGAACGATGTATTTGCCCAAGCGATTACATCTGGCGATGCAGATGCCGCAGCACGGGCTGCGCTCGATTTGGATGATGCCATTGCGGGTTGGTCGGCCGACACACTGCAAAGCGACGATGCTTCCTATGCGAGGTCGGTATTGCGCAGCATGATCACTCGACTTGCCGGTGCGGCTACTGGTGGGTTGCGCGACCCACGCGAAGTAGTCGGGCCTTTTGTGCAAGTGCTGCTCGATCTGCGTGTGCAGGTGCGAGCCGATAAACGCTTTGACTTATCCGACATGATTCGTGACCGGCTGGCCGAGATCAGCGTAGAAGTACGCGACACTCCGCAAGGCGCCGAATGGGGCTTTCGCAACTAGACCTTTGCCGCACACATATGGGTATGGCAAAAAATGTAGTTACAAATGAGCGCTTAATGTGCCTACAATCTAGATATGGCAAAAAGCGTCAAAAATCAACGAGTAGAAGTGGGTGTTCGCGAGCTCAAAAGCAAACTCAGTCATTACATCGACTTAGTGCAGCACGGTTCGGAGGTCATTGTGACTGAGCACGGCAAACCAGTCGCAACTTTGGCGGCGATCAATGACCTGACAAACAAACTTGAGGACCTGGTTGCCTCAGGCCGATTGCGCCCACCAATCAGACCTAAGAACTCTATTCGCAATAAAGAGTATGTGGCTCGCACCAGCGTGAGCGACATTGTTGTTGGCGAACGTCGATGAATTCATATTTTGACACATCTGCGTTTGTAAAACTTTTCATCAACGAGCAAGGGTCGGACAATGTTCGAGCGTATTGGGATGAGTCCAAGATTGTATGTAGTTCACAGATTGTTCTCCTTGAAACAGTTTCTGCGCTTTCACGTGCTCGGCAGATGAAACGAATAACGGGTGGAGAGTTCAATAGATCGATGGCGAACTTACGAGAACTTGAAGATGAGATTTATTCTCTTGCCGTGGATGCTCAGGTCATCAACATGGCGTGCGATTTCGCAACCGATGAAGGATTGCGAGCATATGACGCATTGCATCTCGCTTCGGCAGTTTCGACATCTGTAGACGTGTTTGTTTGTGCAGATCTCAAACTCTGTGCCGCCGCAATATCCAAAGGACTTGCTGTGTTTAACCCTGAAGCAAACTGATTACTAGATGTGGCCGAGTGAGGCCATCTTCATTCGGTTGCGTGTGCCAGCAATTGCGTAAACAACGACAAACACCAATGCGTCGAGCAAGATGATTGTCGCGCTCGCAGACGTGTTGAGAAAATAGCTGAGATTCATTCCAACGAAACAGGTGGAAGCCCCGATAATCGGCGAGATCCACAACATGCGAGCGAAACTGTTGGTAGTCATACGCGCTGATGCTGCAGGGATAACCAACAGTGCCGAAATGAGCAATGTGCCGATGACGCGCATTGTGACCAAGATGGTGAGCGACAACATGGCGAGTAACCCTGCTTCAACAGCAGAAACATTGACGCCACTCACTTGGGCTACATCGCGGTCGAAAGTAGAGAAAAGCAATTTTCGATATCCAACCATGACAACAGCCAAAGCGAGCAGCGCAACACCCGACACGGCATAAATATCAATCATCTTGACGCCAAGAACGCTGCCGAAAAGCACCGCTTCAATGCTTTTGCCTGCTTGCCCATAGCGATTCATGAGTGCCAAGCCGAGTGCAAACGATGCGGTGGTAACGACACCGATTGCTGCGTCGGCACCGAGCACACGCCGTCGCGCAACGCGAGCAATGAGTAATCCAGAAATAATTCCCCATACGCCAGCGCCCAGGAAATAATTAATGCGCAACACCGCACTGGCAGCAGCGCCACCAAACACAGCATGCGAGAGTCCATGGCCGATGTAACTCATGCCGCGCAACACCACGAACACACCAAGCAGTCCACACAGTGCACCAGCGATGGTGGCAACTACGAGGCCGTGCCTAAAAAACTGAAACCCGTACGGTTCTGTCAGGTTAAATGCAACAATCATTTGCCTTCACCCCGCATTGCTACTCGACCGTGATCAATAACGAGCGGCATGCCGCCATGCTCGAGCACCTCCATCGGTGCACCATATGTTTGCTCAAGTACTTCGGGTGTGAGCACCTGACGCGGGTTGCCGTCGGCAATCACTTTTTTGTTGAAGCACACCAAGCGCGGCAAGTGGGCAGCGAGGCCATTGAGATCGTGGGTGGTCAGCAAAATTGTTAAACCCTTGTCATGCAAGTCGGCGAGCAAGTGCAAGATTTCGTGGCGTGTGCGCACGTCGACACCGGATGTTGGTTCGTCCATGATCAAGATGTCTGGCTGACGAAACATTGCTCGTGCCAAAAACACTCGCTGTTGCTGGCCTCCAGAAAGCTCACGAATATGTCGGTGTGCTACATCGGCGATGCCAAGCTGGCCTAGCACCTCCCGAACGGCAATCCGTTCCGCAGCGGTGATCTTTGGCCACCAACTTGTTTTGGCGCGCGTCATCACGATTACTTCTTCGACAGTGACCGGGAAATACCAGTCGACGGTTTCGACTTGCGGCACGTAACCAATTGTCAAATGTGGCAGCAACGTAATTGAACCGTGTGCCACTGGGTGGGTGCCCATGATTGCATTGAGCAGCGTGGTCTTGCCGGAGCCAGACGGACCGACGATGCCTACAAATTCACCGCGCTCAATTTGGAGATAGACATCATCAACAACTGGTGCGTTGCCATAGGTGCACGAAACGTGCGCGCAGTCAATCAGTGTTGTGGATGCCATATGGACCCTATTGAGGGTAGACAGCCGAATCCTTTGCTACATCACTCACGTCCAAAGATTTCAGTGCAGATGCGTCACCCCCCAGTGCTTCGACCATGGTTGCAAAGTCAAAGCGCATCAAACCAAGCCAGGAGTGCTCGGCATCTCCTGGCTTGCCAATGAGGTCGTCGTCGCGCAATACGTCTACATAGCGAACACTGGTTTCGGCACCAATCTGCTCAAGTACGGGCGAGGGGAAAACTTCGCTACCAAAGATGGCCTTTACATTTTCGGCTTTGATCTGATTAATCAAGTCGCCAATTTCTTTCGGGGTTGGCTCGTTAAATGACGAGGGCTGCAAGGCACCAACAACGGTGTAGCCATAATGTTTGGCGAAGTAGGCGTACGCATCGTGGTACGTCACGAGCTTGCGTTGTGACTCGGGAATTGTTGCAGTTGCTGTCACCATTGCCGCATCGAGTGCATCGACTTTGGCACTGAACGCGACAAAGTTGGAGTCATACGTTGCTGCGTTTACTGGATCGAGACGCACCAACACGTCGTGCACAATTTGCGCGTACTGTTTGGCCATCGGTGGGTTCGTCCAGAGGTGTGGGTTTGGCATGCCACCTTCTTTTGGAAACGAGAAGTCATATATATATTCGGCCTCGGGCAAGATTTGAGTGCCGATCTCGCAGATTATTGCGCCGTCTTTGAGGTTGGCGAGCGCAAGTTCTTTTGTTGGTTCTTCAAGCACCAGTCCATTAATAAAAACGATGTCGGCAGTCTCGAGCGTCGCGGCGTCACTTGGCTTCGGCTCAAATGTGTGCGAGTTGGTTCCTTCCGGAACAATGCCTGTAATCACTGTGCTTGTGCCACCCGCAATATTGGCCACGATGCTCGTAATCGGCGCGACAGTTGTTGCAATAGTGAGTGTTCCGCTAACGGGTGCACCCTGCTCACATCCGACCGCAGCAATATTCTTTTGGGTAGTGGTGCCGCATGAAGCGAAAGAGCCAACGAATACAGCTGCCGCGACGATTTTTTGGATCAATTTCATTTTCTAATTGTAAACATCGGCATGCAAATTATTTACGATCATGCATGAATCGATGCAGACGCGATCTGTGCGACTTGTTTCACAAAAGCATTCACGTCAGCAATTTCGCCGAGCTTCTTTTCGAGAGGCCCGTCGAGAAGCAATGTTGCAAGACCATGTGCGACTGACCACATATACGTGGCCTGTGCGCGTGCCGATGTTTCGTTTGCATTGTCGCCAAGCACAGCATTGACTTCATCGAGCAGAACTCCGAATGCCAAGTCGGCTTGCACCAGTGCCTCAGGATAATTTTCGACATTGCAAAGGTCACTTCTAAACATCACGCGAAAATGACCCTTGTGTTGCAACGCAAAGTGAACATATGCCTCGCACGTGGATCGTGCTCCGTGTGTTCTACTGTCGCTCAATTCTTTGGTCAGTAGTGAATAGCCTTCTGCGGATATTGCGGCGAAGATTCCGGCTCTGTCTCCGAAGTGGTGGTAGGGGGCTTGGTGTGAAACGCCAGCTTCGCGAGCTACTTCTCGCAAGGAAATAGCGTCAGGTCCGGTTGCGGCAGATATTGCGATGGCTGCGTCAAGCACTGCTCTGCGGAGGGGTTCAGCTTTGATTGGAGCCACGACTTGACACTATCTAGTTTTTGAACTAGACACTGTCAAGTATGAATACTGAACTAGACCCAAAAATTCACGCCCGCCGCTGGATGATCATGTTGGTGCTGTGCATCAGTTTGTTCATGGTGGTGGTCGACAACCTCATCATCAACGTTGCGCTGCCGACATTGTCGCGAGAACTGGGTGCATCGACAAGCGGATTGCAATGGATCGTTGACTCGTATTCGTTGATCTTTGCGTGCTTGCTGTTGGCGTTTGGCGGACTTGGCGATCGCTTCGGACGCAAAGGCGCAATCCAGGTTGGCTTGATCGGATTTGTTGGCTGCTCGGTGTGGGCATCATTTGCAACATCTACTTCGTCGCTGATTATTGCGCGTGGTGCGATGGGCATCGGTGCCGCAGCAGTTTTCCCAGCGACTCTCGCAATCATCATTGATGTTTTTCGTGATCCAATTGAACGCGCTAAAGCGATTGGCATTTGGTCTGCAGTTTCAGGAATGGCTGTTGCGTTCGGTCCAATCACGGGCGGCTTCTTGCTTGAACACTTTTATTGGGGTTCAGTTTTCCTCGTCAATGTTCCAGTAGGTGCAATCGCACTGATCCTTGGTGCAATTTTTATTCCAACATCAAAAGATCCAAATCCGCATCGTATGGATTTTCCAGGTTTTGCACTTTCGATCGCGATGGTTGGTTTGCTGGTGTACACCGTTATTGAAGGCCCGCATCGTGGATGGATGAGTGTGGCAACGCTGGTGTCGTTCGCCGGCACTGTGCTCTTGTTTGCAGCATTCATAAAGCGAGAGCTTTCAACCAACGAACCGCTTCTTGATGTGCGCGTTTTTCGCAACCCAAGATTGTCGGCAGCAACTGGTTCCATCGGCATAGCGTTTTTTGTTTTGTTCGGATTCACGTTTCTCGTCACGCAGTACTTTCAATTTGTGCGCGGCTACAGCACGCTGTCTTCCGGTGTTCACACATTGCCGTTCGCAATCGGTGCTGGTGTCACTGCACCGATCGCAGCAAGACTTGCGCTCAAATTTGGAACGAAACGAATTGTTGCACTGGGTCTCACCAACATGTCTATTGGTTTGATCATTATCGGATTCTGTGGAGCACAAACCGCATACTGGGGTCCGGTGATCATCAGTATGTTGTTTCTTGCCAATGGTCTTGCACTCGTAACATCGCCAGCAACTGATGCAGTCATGGGCGAACTTCCGCGCGAAAAGGCCGGAGTTGGGTCTGCTGTCAACGACGTGAGTCGTGAAGTGGGAGGAACACTTGGTGTTGCAATCAGCGGCTCAGTATTTGCATCGTTGTACGGTCCAAAGCTCGGCGAGTTGGTTGCAAAGTTCAATTTGCCAGCAGAAGCAGTGGCGTTAGCCAAAGAGTCTGCAGGTGCAGGTTTTGCAGTTGCACAGCGGGCTCCAACCCCAGAGGCGGCCGAAGCCGTGCGCCAAGCAGTAAGCGAGGCATTCATGCATGGCTTCCATTCGGCTTGCTTTACCGGTGCAGGTGTTGCCTTTGCCGGAGCATTGTTTGCTCTCAAATTTTTGCCAGCCCGCAGAGCCGTTATTTCCTCATAAATCACCTCTTCTTATTGCGGCTTTTCCGTTTGGCGCATAGGCAACTAGCCTGACTCACCTAGGTATTCATTAATAAGGGTGTTACTCAAAGGGGAGAAGCCACCATGGCGAGAATCGTAAAGGCAGCGTTGTTGCAGACCGACTGGACGGGCGACAAAGAGTCGATGATCGACAAGC
>CAZHIN010000036.1:0-14357 GCA_964532575.1 uncultured Acidimicrobium sp. | reverse complement strand
CCCCCGACCCTCTCCTTGTAAGGGAGATGCTCTAACCAACTGAGCTAAGCGCCCGTAATTACGGAAATCACAGTTTATCGTGAGCCTCTCGGCGTCCACCCAGGCTATGAATTGGCGTGGCGTTTGCGAACATCGAGCAGACTTGCCAACATCTCTTGAGTCGATGCCACAACAAGTGTGCATTTGTTGTTGTATTCAGTCGTCACAAAATCACGACCCGAGATCTCGGCAATCAGCACACCTGCCTCTTGGCAGATAAGCGAACTCGCCAGATAATCCCACACACCATGACTGTTCATATCAACCCAACCGTCAAGCGAGCCATCGGCAACTAAACAGATGTCGAGAGCCGCAGCACCAAGTGCGCGAAACTGCGCCCAGCCTGGCCTGAAGTTTGGCAATCCCGAAATGCCTACAACTGCATCCTTGATATCAGTACATGTCGAAGGCTGAATGAGATTGCCGTTATGAAACGCTCCGCCACCGCGAGTTGCCCAATATTTATCGCGCCCCGAAGCCTGGTTGACCACGAGTGACGCTCGCATGCCGGTGTTGTCGAGTGCACATAACGCAGTTGCATACCACGGCACACCACGGCTCGCATTGGTTGATCCATCGAGCGGATCCATGACGACCAAGATGTCGTTGTCGCCCCACTCGCCTGTTCGCTGGCTTTCTTCTGACAACACCGCGCAGCCCGCGCCGTGCAGAATTGCAAGCGCTGCATTATCGCAGTCGACATCCACCGAATATTGGGTGTGCCGCAAGCCAGACAAACCCCAGTCGGTGTTATGAGCGAGCACGGTCGCAATTGCCTCAGACACTTGATTGAGCACGTCAAGTATTTCTGCATTAGTCGAAGCCTTAGACAGTCTCATTTCATTATCGTTCGTCGCGTACAAACGGTGTGCCCAATGCACGCGGAGCACCAAGCAAATTTCGACTACCTGGTCGACTCAAGGCAATCAGCGCAGTCAGAGTTGCAAGATAAGGCAACATCTCGAGAAACGCCGAAGGAATAAACGTGATCTGCTCTGCCTGCAATGTAAACGGCAACTGCAAGGTAAAGCCGAAGAGCACCGCACCAAAGATGATGCGCATTGGTCGCCATCCTGCAAACACCACGAGCGCGAGAGCGATCCAGCCCAAACCATTTGTGGTAGCAGCTTGGTGCCAACCCGCGCTTTGCGCAAGCATCAACCACGAACCACCAAGACCTACAAGCGCACCACCAACCATGGTGTAACGAATACGAATGTGAGCAACAGAAAGACCCTGGGCATCAACCGTTGCTGGATCGTCACCAGTTGCTCGCAACTCGAGACCAGGCCGAGTGCTAAATAAGTAGCGCGATGCGACGACGGCCAATGCAATTGCAAAATAGGTGATGATGTCTTGACCAAACACGATTGGACCAATGACAGGAATGTTTGCTAGTGGTCCGAACGACAGTGGTTTAATCACTGTCGACACGGTCTTGCCCTCTGCTGGTTTACCCAAGAAATTGGCCAGTCCGGTTCCGAAAATGACGAGCGCCAAACCGGCAACGATTTGATTCGCGCGAAAAACCACCGAAAGCAATGCATGGATCGAGGCCAGAACCGCACCAATGACGGTTCCCACAATCAAGCCGAGCCACACACTCCCCGAAGCATCGGCTGCCAGAAACGAACTGATCGCCGAAGTCAGCAAGATGCCTTCGATACCAAGATTGAGCACGCCGGAACGCTCGGTGAACAATGCTCCGAGTGCAGCCAGAATTAATGTCGTTGCAATGGCAATTGCATCTGCCGACATCAAGATCCAAATATTCTCGTTCACGCTGCAACCTTCTTTGATGTTGCATCATGTACTCGCACGACATGGATGTGATACCGGCGGAAGGCTTCGCCGCCGAGGGCAAACAAGAGAATTGCCCCCTGCAACATGACGCCAATATGGATAGGGGTACTCGTCGTCACTTGCAAATTATTACCACCAACCCTCAGACCAGAAAACAAAATGCCACTCACGATGATCAGACCAAGATTGTTGCGCGCGAGTGCCGCGACCACGATGCCCGCATAGCCGTAACCGAGCGTGATGATGCTCGGCTCGATTTTTCCGTACGGACCAACGATGAGCATGGCACCTGCCAAACCCGACAATGCACCAGAGATCAGCATCACCCACATAGTTGTTCGCCGCGCATTAATGCCTGCGTAGTGTGCTGCGCGCGGCGAATCAGAAATGACGTTGATGCGATACCCAAACTCTGTGCGCTTAACAACCCAATACAGGGCACCGGCGATGATCAGTGCAACAAAAAATGTTGGGTATAACCGCGAGCTACCAAAACTGTCGAGCGAAGCAGAATCGGCAACCATTCGCCCTTGTGGAAACGAAGTGTTTGGGTTGCGAAAGAAACTGCCTGGCGTATAAATCACGTGCTTGATCAGGCTCGCTGCAATATAGGTGAGCAGCAATGTAGAAACAATTTCGCTCGTGCCGAGTCGTGATCGCACAAACGCGGGCACAAAAATCCAAGCAGCACCAGCCAGTGCTCCACACAACAGCACGATTGGCACCATGATCAACGTCGGCAAATGATCACCAAGCGCAATGCCTGCCCATGCGCCACCGATGAGGCCAAGATACAACTGGCCTTCGCCACCGATGTTGTACAGATTCATCTGAAAAGCGAATGCTGCCGATATGCCGGTACAGATCAGCACCGTTGAAAGTGCCAACGTGTCGGTGATGCCGTTAAACGAAGCAAAACCATCCCGAAACATATTGGTGTACGTGTCGATTGGTGAGTAGCCCGTAGCGAGCAAAAAGACTGCACCAAAAAACAGCGCCGCAAAAACCGATGCAAGCGGAACCAGCAGGGATAGTCGGCGCGGCGTCTCTCCGCGTTGCTCGAAGACGACTCGGAATGGAATACGCATCACGAATGTCCTTCAGTAGCAAGTCCAGCCATCGCAGCGCCCACTCGTGAAAGCTGCGCCGTTTCGCCAGGTGTTTCGTGCACCACCGCCCCGCGATACAACACAAGAACGCGATCCGACAACGACAGCACTTCGTCTAGGTCTTCAGAAATCAACAAGATTGCCTGACCCGCGCTGCGAGCATCATTGAGCAACCTGCGCACAGTTTCAATAGCACCAACGTCGAGGCCGCGGGTTGGTGAACACACGACGAGCAATTTGGTTGCACTTCTGCCACCAGAAAGTTCGCGCGCAAGCAATACCTTTTGTGCGTTGCCACCCGAAAGTTTGCGAGCCAAATGATCAGGACCATTTGCTTTAATCTCGAACTGTTCAATCAACCTGGATGCTTCTGGTCGCACCGACACTCGATCAACAACAATCTGTCGGTCACGAGTAAGCAACAAGTTGTCAAGAATTGACATCGATGGAACAAGACCCATTCCCAATCGATCTTCTGGTACATATGCCAAACCAACTTCGCGAGCCTGAATTGGACCACAATCTGTTGTCATTGCACCAGAGATACTGACCGAGCCACTTGTTGGCGAAACTAGACCAGCAATGGTGTCGGCGAGCTCGCGTTGGCCGTTGCCTGCGACACCTGCAATGCCCACCATCTCGCCTGCGTGCACGTTGAATGAAACATCACTCAGCACCGAAACATCGTTGACGCTGAGTGACAAATTGCGTATTTGCAAAACCTCATGGCCTATCGCATGAGTAGCGCGCTGTGCGTTGAGTTCGATGTCGCGGCCGACCATGAGGCGCGCTAGTTCTTTCGTATCGGTGGTTCCCTTGCCCGATACGTGTCCTGTCACCCGACCATTACGCAGAACGGTTACTCGATCCGAGATTTCGACAACTTCACCAAGTTTGTGACTGATAAACACAATTGATTTTCCTGCTGCGGTCATGGCATGCACGTTTTCAAATAATTTCTCAACTTCAGACGGCACCAACACAGCAGTTGGCTCGTCCAACAACAAAATCTCTGCGCCTTGATATAGCGCTTTCACAATCTCAACTCGCTGGCGTTGTCCAACCGACAAGTCGCCAACAGTTGCGTTTGGATCAATTGGCAGTCCATACGACTCTGCAACTGCTGCTACCTTTTCGTTTATTTCGCGACGATTCAACCGATACGACAAATCGCGACTACCCAAAATCACATTTTCTGAAACAGTAAATCTTTCGACCAAACGAAAGTGCTGATGCACCATCGCGATTCCGTGCTGCAAACCTGCGCGCGGTGACGACAAATTGATGCGCTTTCCATTGCGCATGAGATACCCGGCATCGGGTTGATAGAGACCACAGAGCACTGCAGCGAGCGTGCTTTTTCCAGCACCGTTTTCGCCCAACAACGTGTGCACTTCACCTGCACGCACGTCAAAGTCGACTGAGTCGTTGGCAAGTACGCCAGGAAACTTCTTATCGATTGAATGGGCCGAGAGTGCAGTAGAGGCCGCACCACTGGTGTGGTGCGGCCCCTGTGCAACCTCGTGAGAGGTAGTACTCATTTATTGATCAGCCCTTTGGAGAACCGATTACTCCCTTAACGAAGTAGCTCATTCCGAGCAAGTCGAGCAACTCTGGCTTTGCGCCAGCAGCAACAACTTCCTTACCGTCCTGATCCATAACTGGACCTTGGAATGGTGCGAATGAACCATCGATGATTGCTGCTGCCTTCTCGGCGATCATTGCTTGCGTGTCGGCGTCTACTGAACTACCGAACGAACCAAGTGTGACCATTCCGTCAGCCATCGAACCGTAGTACTCGTCTGCTGGGCATGTGCCACCAGCAACGGCCTTTGCGGTCTGAATGTAATAAGGACCCCAGTTCCATGTTGGAGCAGTGAGCCATGCGTTTGGTGCTGCTTCAGCAACATCGCTGTTGTAACCAACCCACTTGGCACCCTTTGCATCGGCTGCAAGGCCGGTTGCTGTGGTGTCCTGGTGCATTGCAAGCACGTCAGCGCCTGCTGCAAGAAGTGATTCTGCAGATTGCTTTTCAGTATCTGGTCCGAACCATGTCTTTGTCCACGAAACTTGAACGGTTGCAGCTGGGTTAACCGACTGCGCGCCAAGTGTAAATGCGTTGATTCCGCGAATAACTTCTGGAATTGGGAACGCTGCAACATAACCGAGCTTGCCGGTCTTGCTTGCTTTGCCTGCTGCGATACCACTGAGGTAACGAGCTTCTTCAGCAGCACCGAAGTACGTGCCCAAGTTTGCTGGAACGTCACCAAATGTTGCGTACTCTCCACCCATCTCTGCGGTGAGGAGGAACTTGGCGCCTGTTGCCCACTCGAAGCAACCTTCTGGGTGCTTAGCAGCAACGCGTGCCATTGGAGCTCCGTAACCAAATGAGGTTGCGAAAATCAAGTTGTAACCTTCGGCTGCGAGGCCTTCCATGATTGCTTCGCCCTCGTCGCCTTCAGGAACGTTTGTTACACGCTTGACCGTGATACCGAGTTCGGCTTCGAGTGCAAGGATGCCTTGTTCGTGCTGGTATGTCCAGCCTTTGTCGTCTGGAACACCGATGTAGACAACAGCAACTTTAAGCATGCTGTAGTCGGCTGCAGCGTCAGTTGTTACTGGTGCTGCTGTGGTGTCTGTTGACGAGCTGCTCCCACCACAAGCAAGAAGTCCGAAGACTGCTGCTGTAGCAAGGGCAAAACCCTTAATGTGATTTTTCCTCATCTGTTGTGCTCTCCCCTTTTATGCAAGTTGCATATGTCGTTGTGTTGCTCCGCGCCAAACGGCACGCAACAGACAATAACACGCTGAGCGACATCATGATTACGTTGAAACACGATTAAACCCTTGTGCCACTTGACTTTACAAACCATAAAGTTGCGGGTTGTGAACTAGTCTGAAACCTCATGAAGTCGTCTTTAAGTGGCCTGATCGATGAGTCGGTCACCATTATCCGCGAAGTGGCTGCCGAATTTGAGCGCCCAGTGCTGCTGTTTTCTGGGGGTAAAGACTCTGTGGTCATGCTGCATTTAGCGGTACGGGCCTTTGCCCCTGCGCGAATTCCGTTTCCTGTTATGCATATCGACACCGGCCATAACTTTGATGAGGTCATCGAATTTCGCGATCGCTGCGTTGCCGAGATGGGCGTGCAACTCATTGTTGGTTCGGTACAGGCGTCTATCGACGCAGGACGTATTGCTGACGTCACTGGTCCGCGCGCAAGTCGTAATCCGTTACAGACTGTGACGTTGCTCGACTCAATAGCAGAGCACAAATTTGATGCAGTGTTTGGCGGCGCTCGCCGAGACGAAGAGCGTGCTCGCGCAAAAGAGCGTGTGTATTCGCATCGCGATTCATTTGGCCAATGGGATCCCAAAAATCAGCGTCCAGAGTTGTGGGGCATTTACAACGGTCGCCACCGACAAGGTGAGCACTTCCGTATCTTCCCTATCTCTAACTGGACAGAGCTCGACATTTGGTCGTTCATTGCCGAGTACAACATTGACTTGCCGAGCATTTACTACGCGCATCGTCGTCCTGTGTTTCGTCGCGACAACATGTGGATGGCCGTCACTCCATTTTTGCAGCCTGAAGCAAACGAAACAGTGGTTGAAGAAATGGTGCGCTTTCGCACGGTCGGCGATGCCACGTGCACAGCAGCAATCGAGTCTGTTGCCACGACCGTTGAAGACATCATTGCCGAAACTTCAGTTGCTCGAATCACCGAGCGCGGGGCAACTCGCGCAGATGACCGCATGTCTGAAGCAGGCATGGAAGATCGCAAACGAACGGGCTATTTCTAATGGAGCGTCTGCGTTTTGCAACCGTTGGTTCGGTTGACGACGGCAAGTCAACATTGATTGGTCGCTTGCTGTATGACTCGAAGAGCATTTTTGAAGACCAACTCGAACACATCGAGGCAGTAAGCAAGCGACGAGGCGACGATTACGTTGACCTGTCATTGCTTACAGACGGATTGCGCGCCGAGCGTGAACAAGGCATCACCATCGACGTCGCATATCGATATTTTGCAACGCCTAAACGCTCGTTCATCATCGCCGACTGCCCAGGCCACATTCAGTACACGCGCAACATGATCACCGGTGCATCAAATGTTGACTTGGCAATTGTGCTCATCGATGCTCGAACAGGCGTGATTGAACAAACTCGACGCCACAGTCTGCTTGTGTCACTACTTGGTGTGCCGCACTTGGTGATCTGTGTAAACAAAATGGATCTTGTCGACTACGACCAAGCAGTGTTTGACCGCATTCGCCAAGAGTTTGAAGAGTTCGCATCCCGTCTCGATCTACAAGACGTCACCTTTTTACCAATCAGCGCCCTCGCTGGCGACAACGTCGTCACTCGCTCGGCCAACATGCCGTGGTTCGAAGGCTCAACATTGTTGCATCATCTTGAGAGCGTGTACACAGCGAGCGACGACAACCGCATTGACACGCGCTTCCCTGTGCAGTTCGTGATTCGCCCACAACGCAGCGACTTCCCCGACTATCGGGGTTTTGCTGGCCGTGTTGCTGGCGGAGTTTTGCGCGTCGGAGACGACGTGATGGTTTTGCCATCGGGTCTTACCTCAACGATTACGGGCATCGACTCGCCACTTGGGCCTGTAGAAAAAGCCGAGCCTGGCGATGCAGTAACACTGCTGCTTGCCGATGATTTATCAATCACTCGCGGCGACATGATTTGCAGGCCAAACAACCGTCCGCGAGTGTCACAAGAACTCGAAGCAATGCTGTGTTGGATGGATGATGCCACCCCAATGCAACAGAACAAGATTTATTCAATCAAACACACCACCAATACGGCACGAGCCAAGATCACTGATGTGCTGTATCGCCTCAATATCTCTACGCTGCATCGCGAAACTGGCGTGTCTGAGTTGCAAATGAATGAAATAGGTCGTGTTACGTTGCACACCACTGCGCCACTGATGTTTGACGACTACCATCAAAACCGTTCAACAGGATGCTTCATCATCGTTGATGAAGCAACAGGACAAACCGCTGGCGCTGGCATGTTGTTGTCGCCACGAACATAGGTTTAAAAGAGTCAAGGGAAACAACACGAATCACTAGACAGGAGTCGTTATGAACCAGGCAATTTGGCACGAACCAACAGTCGGACGTAACGAGAGATGGGCGGCACACCATCTGCACGGCATGACTGTCTGGCTCACAGGTTTATCCGGATCGGGCAAGTCAACGATTGCTCACGCTCTTGCCGACAGACTTACTAGTGGTGGCGTGTACAACTACGTGCTCGACGCCGACAATGTGCGCCATGGACTCAATAGCGACTTGGGCTTTAGTGACCACGAGCGATGGGAAAATGTGCGCCGTATTGCCGAAGTCGCGCGCCTGTTTGCCGATGCCGGCGCGGTCACTCTTGTCCCGATCATCAGCCCATTTCGCGACAGTCGCTCGCGAGCGCGCCGTATTCACGAGGTTGACCATCTCACATTCCTCGAGGTGTATGTCTCTACTGCGGTTGAAGAATGCGAGCGCCGTGACCCGAAAGGCTTGTATGCCAAGGTGCGCGCCGGCGAGATGAGCGGCCTTACTGGTGTAGATGCACCTTATGAAGCACCACAGTCTCCTGATCTCACTGTTGGCATTACTGGTGAATCAATTGATGACGCTGTCAATGCTGTACACCAACTGGTGATCGACCGCATCAATAGCGCGCACTAAACGCCTGATGGCTCAGACAAACGAGTAGAAAACAAGTAAAATTACTCAATGGATTTTTTAGCGCAACCGAATCTTCCCGATTTGATTAATTACTCGTTGGTTGCACCGCGCATCAAAGTCTTGTACGTGCCCACCACCAAAGTGGCGTGCAGCACACTCAAATTGCTCATCTCGCAGGCCGAGGGTTCATATAACGCCCAGGCTGCACAAGAAATCATTACGCCAAACATCTCTCAAGAACAAACCATTCACAACTACCGCGTGCATGGGCTCACCCGATTGTTCGACCTGCCGCGCAAGAAACAATGGGAAGTCATTGAGTCGTCAGAGTGGATGCGAGTTGCCGCCCTTCGTGACCCAATCAAACGTGCATATTCGTCTTGGGAAAATCGGATCTTCTTGCATGCGCCAGGTACGCCACAGTCAATTCTTGACATGTGTAGCGACGTGATTGCCGACGGTCATGTAGACGTAGCCGCAACCTTTAAAAAGTTTGCTCGCGCAATTCACAACGACCGTGTCGCTTTTGCAATCGATGATCATTTTCGACCACAGTTCAATACGTTGTACGCCAACCAACTCGAGTACCACCACCGCATCTACATCGACCGCCCAGGCGAAATGCAAAAACTTGCCGATGCAATCAATGAGCGCGCTGGCACCAATATCAAGTTGCAACGCCTCAATAGCGGACTCGGAATCAAAGCCGACCAGATATTCGACAAAGAAACAGCCGACCTCATTGCCGACACGTATCACGAAGACTACGAATGGTTTGGTTTCGAGCGCCACAACTTCACTGCGCCTTCAACTTCGTTGGTACTCAATCCAATCCAACAAGCGCTCTTAAACAACTTGCGTGAGACCACCGAACGCCTGACCATTCTTTCTCGCGCTGCCTTTCATCGCGTTGGTTTCCGTTACGGTTTCGCACAAATGCGCAAGTCGCTGTGGATCCGTATCACCAATCCAAAGGGCAAGGGCGATACCCGATTGTTGCAGTGGTAGTTTCACCCGTAATGAATAATCACATTGCCAAAATTGGCATCGTCACGGTTTCGGATCGCGCATCTGCCGGCGTTTATGAAGACCTCGGTGGCCCAGCCATCAAGAATTTTATGACAACACACCTCACAAGCGAATGGGTTGCAGTGAGCCGTGTTGTGCCAGATGAAGTTGCCGCAGTTTCAGGCGCACTGATCGAGCTTGCCGACACCGAGAACTGTTGCCTCATTGTCACCACGGGTGGCACGGGCCCAGCGCTCCGCGACATCACACCCGAAGCAACCGAAGCCGTATGCACAAAAATAATGCCAGGATTTGGCGAACTCATGCGTCAGGTGAGCTTGCAGGTTGTACCGACAGCAATTTTGTCTCGACAAACAGCAGGCATCAGAGGTTTATCGCTCATCATCAACCTGCCTGGTAAACCAAGCTCGATCGCCGAGTGCTTAACGGCCGTAATGCCCGCGGTTCCCTATTGCATCGACCTCATTGGTGGAGCGCACATTGATGTCGGTGGCGGACTCACAGCGTTTAGGCCAAAACAAAAATAAGCAATAACTACTAATTGGCCGTCTTATTGGCTGTCTTATTGTGCGTCGTACGCTTGCCCTGCTGCTTTAGGTCCGCGACTTCGACCAACAAAACCAGCCACAACTACGAGTGTCACCAAATACGGTGCCATCAATAAAAACTCTGATGGAATACCCGTGTCGAGGTTTGACATTTTCAACTGGATGGCTTCAGCAAGACCAAACACAAGTGCGGCGCTCAAGGCACCAAGTGGTTTCCAGCGACCAAAGATCACTGCAGCGAGCGCTATAAACCCACGACCATTTGTGATGTTTTGGTCAAACCTGCCAACCATTCCGATCGGCCACCATGCTCCACCGACTCCGGCAACTGCGCCCGCAATGAGCACGTTGCGATAACGCAACTTAATTACGTCAACACCCAAAGTTCCCGCTGCTTTGGGATACTCGCCGATTGCTCGAGTGCGCAATCCCCACTTGGTGTGATACAAACTCCATGTTGCTACAGCAACAGCCAAATATGCGAAGTAAACAAATAGTGTTTGCGTAAAAAGAACGACGCCGATAACCGGGATATCACTGAGCAGCGGCAGTGCGATTGGACGTATTGGTGCCAAAATGTTGTAGTCGGGATGATCGGTCAAGACGCGCGCAAACCCAACGATCACTTGATCAACTCGGTAACGAATTGAGAACACAGCCAAAATCGCCGAGAGTCCCACACCCATTGCAATAGCCGCAATAATGCCAACCCACGGTCCAAGCAGAGACCCTGCAACCGCACCAGCAAATGCTGAGCCCAATAATTGTCCCTCAATCGCAATATTGATGATGCCGCTTCGTTCGCACAAGATGCCGGCGATGGCGCCGAGAATGATCGGCACACTTCGCGTCACTGTGTCTTGCAACATGCCTGTCAAACTGAACGATCCACCAGACGCAGCCCAAGCTAAAAATGAAATGACAAAAGTTGCTGCAGCAATGCTCAGAATTACGTTTGTCCACTTGCCGAAACCCTTGAGCAGTTGCGCCGCGCCAAGAGCGATGAGCACCAATGCCAAAATGCGAGCAAATGGCTGGGCAGGAATCACGAAGATATATGAATCAATGAGCTTGAATCCCGCATCCCCCGGTCGATTGCCGAGCACAAACGCAGCGACAATACCGAGCACAACAAGTGTGAATCCAACGCTGCGTGCTTGCTTTCTCTGTTCAGCAGAGATCAGCGGAGTAATTACCGAATCAATAGTGCTCATGAGCCCCACCCCCTAAATGTTTGACCAAGCGATGTTGGTGCAACTTTGATTCGCCATATTGCCTTGATAAGCAATGGTGCGGCAATGAACATGACGATGAGAGCGCGAAGCACCACGATTAAGTCGATAGGCACATCGGTGTTGGCTTGCATTTGACGGCCTCCGGCTTGCAATGCGCCAAACAGTAATGCGGCCAAAAGTGTGCCGAGTGGCGTTGAGCGACCGAGCAATGCGATTGCGATCGCATCAAACCCAATGTTGCCAGCAAAGTTTTGTGAGGCGTATCCATATGTGCCCAAGACTTCTGCCGAGCCCGCTAGACCCGCAAATGCTCCCGCGAACATCATTGCCATCACCGTGAGTCGCTTCGTGTGCATGCCTGCGTACTGTGCGGCATCAGCATTCATACCAAATGCGCGAAATTCAAAACCAGTCGTACTGCGATTGAGGAACCACCAATACACGATGACTGCCAATATCGCAACCACAAAACCAGCGTGAGCGACGAGGTCTGGCCGGTCGCTCAAAAAACCGAATAATCGAGGTAAATGTCCAGGCGCACTAACAAGTTTGGAAATTGGATCGGTGCGATCAGCGCGCTGAAAAAGATTGGTCTTGAGCAACCACAACACCAAAAAGCCCGCCATGTTGTTGAGCATGATGGTGGTGATTACTTCATGCGCACCAGTGCGAGCTTTGAGGATTCCCGGAATCGCACCATAGGCAGCGCCACCTACCGCTCCAGCCAACACTGCAAGTGGAACCTGAATAATTCCGGGGCCATCCATGGAAAACCCAACCCACAGTGCCGCCATTCCGCCAGCAAGCATCTGCCCTGTTGCTCCGATGTTGAAGAGGCCCGCTTTGAAAGCAACAGCAACTGAAACACCGCACAGAATTAATGGCGTCGCACTATTGATCGTGGCCGAAATTGCACGCAGCGATCCGAAGGAACCTACAACCAATGCCCAGTATGCGCTGCCGACTGTGCGAATTGCCCCAATGATGTCCCCGTTTTGCAGTTTGTCAATGTCTGACAAAATGATGATGAACGCACCGACAACCATTGCTGACAGAATCGCAAGAAGCGTGATGCGAAACGAACTCGTTCGCGCAAGACGATCTGCAAGTTTGCGCAGTGATGCAACAATTTTCATACGTTCACCGTGCTTGCTGGTCGAGACCCTGCCATATACAGACCAACATCCATTGCCGATGTCACCCTGGGGTCGACGTCAGCAACAATTTTGCCTCGGTACATCACCAGCAGTCTGTCAGAAAGTGCCATTACCTCATCAAGCTCAGTGCTCACGATCAACACCGCCGTGCCTGTATCACGCTCTTTGATAATGCGTGAGTGGATGTATTCAATCGAGCCAACGTCAACACCACGTGTCGGTTGCGCTGCTATCGACAAACGCAACGGACGACTCAGTTCTCGTGCGACAATTACTTTCTGCTGATTGCCACCCGACAATGTGCTTGCCTCGATATCTGCGCTAGGAGTTCTAATGTCGTACTCCGCGATAAGACTTTCTGCCACCCGATGAGCCGCAGGCCAATCCATCACAATTCCGTTACTGAACTCATCATCGTGATATCTGGTCAATACCAAGTTCTCCGCCACACTCAGTCCCCCGACCAAGCCTTGACGTTGGCGATCTTCAGGCACATGTGCGATTCCTTGTGCATGCCTCTCGCGCGGCGAAGCATCTGTGATATCCACTCCATCAAGCGCAACGTTGCCTCGAGCCGAATGACGCAAACCTGTGAGTGCATCTACTAATTCGGTTTGGCCATTGCCCTGCACGCCTGCGATACCTACAACCTCACCCGCACGTACCACAAACGAAATCGAATCCACCATTGTTCGTCCATCAGCGTCGACAACCGACAGATCTTTCACTTCAAGCACAACTTCGCCAGGAGCATGAGGCTTCTTATCAACAACCAGTTGAACTGGGCGTCCCACCATCATTTCTGCGATTTTTGACTCTGTCGTATTTTTAGGATCTACTTCGCCAACAACTTGGCCTCGGCGCAAAACTGCAATTCGATCGGCGACACTCAGGGCTTCTTTGAGTTTGTGAGTAATAAACACGACACCTCTACCGGCAGCGATAAGGGTCTTTACAATTTCAAAAAACTCAATGATCTCTTTGGGTGTAAGCACGGCAGTTGGCTCATCAAAAACGACTACTTTTGCATCGCGCAACAACACCTTGACAATTTCGACACGCTGCTGCACGCCAACAGGCAAATCTTCAATAATCGCATCCGGGTCGAGGTTGAGGTTGTATCGATCGGAAACTTCTCGCACCATCTCGCGCGCCTTGTCGATATCTAAACTGCCAAATCGTCCAGTTGGCTCAACACCGAGCACGACATTTTCTGCCACTGTAAAAACGGGAACGAGCATAAAATGCTGGTGCACCATGCCAATACCTGCTGCAATTGCATCACCAGGCGATGTAAAAACAACTGGTGCACCATCAAGAATTATCTGGCCCTCGTCGGCTTTGTACATGCCGTACAACACATTCATCAGTGTTGATTTGCCAGCACCATTTTCACCAATTAGACAAAGCACTTCGCCCGTCTTAAGCGTGAGATTGACATTGTCATTGGCAATGACTCCCGGAAAACGCTTTGTAATTCCCCGAAGTTCTAGTTGCATGTGGCTTCTATCCCCATTTTGAAAACACTAATACAAAATAAAACGGGGGCCGCTTTCGCGACCCCCGTTCGTTACTACTTATTTCGCTCTTGCGAGCGAGAAATTACTTGCTGACGATTGAACCGTCGATGATGCCTGCTGTTACAGCATCAAGTTCTGCCTGCAACTCAGGAGTGATGGTTGACGTAATTGCTACGCCTACTCCACCGTTCTCCAAGGTGCCGAGG
>CAZHIN010000035.1:11065-14549 GCA_964532575.1 uncultured Acidimicrobium sp. | reverse complement strand
TGCACTTGTGTTGATGCTCACTACAGCACTCGCCCGTCACGATGGACTTGGCGCCGACTATGTGCGCACGTTGCCCATTGCTCGTGCATTTTTGGGAATCATTTTTGCACTCGTTATTGGTGTTATTGCTCTTGATGCGTGGGTCATTGCTGCAGTGGTTGCAACCATCGTTGGAGCCTCGGTGATCAGATGGTGGGCACAGCGAAAAATTGGTGGAATTACGGGCGATGTATTGGGTGCTGCCGAGCAAATCAGCGAAGCATTGATCTATGTGGCGCTGAGTGCCAGGTAGTTGCTAGCCCGTTACGAAGGCTGCGAGACGCTCCATGCCCTCTTTTAAGTCGGCGTCGCCAAGCGCAAAACTGAACCGAGCAAAACCCGGTGCACCGAAGGCCTCACCTGGCACGAATGCCACCTTGGCTCGGTCGAGCACAAGATCGGCCAACTGCATCGAGTCGGTGGCGATCTCTCCGCCAAGCGACTTGCCGAGCAGGCCACGAACATTTGGGAAACAATAAAACGCGCCTTGTGGCTCCATACAAGTAATCCCAGGAATAGCACTCAGCATGTTGTGCATCAAAGTGCCTCTGCGTGAAAATGCTTCGCGCATCATTTCAACTGCCGACAAATCACCGCTCACTGCTTCGAGTGCAGCCATCTGCGCAACGTTGGAAACATTGGAAGTGGTGTGCGATTGAAAGTTGATCGCGGCCTTCATCACATCTTTTGGCCCGATCATCCAGCCAACACGCCAGCCCGTCATTGCGTAAGTCTTTGCAACGCCGTTGACAATGATGCATTTATCGGCGATCTCTGGCACGAGTGTTGGCATCGACGAAAACTTGTGCTTTCCATACGTCAGGTGTTCGTAAATTTCGTCGGTGATCACCCAGATGCCGTGTTGCACAGCCCACTTGCCGATCGCGATTGTTTCTTCAGGTGTGTACACCGCACCACTTGGGTTGTCGGGCGAAACAAACAACAACACTTTGGTGCGAGCCGTACGAACTTTTTCGAGTTGTGCAACCGTGACCTTAAAATCAGTTTCTTCTG
Organism: uncultured Acidimicrobium sp.; assembly: GCA_964532575.1. GTDB lineage: Bacteria > Actinomycetota > Acidimicrobiia > Acidimicrobiales > Ilumatobacteraceae > UBA3006. The sequence goes on along the minus strand of CAZHIN010000035.1, from coordinate 13,496 downwards.
TGGTGTCAACGATGACCGACACACCATCGGCAAGCGCAACTGCCTCTGGGTATGTTGTCCAATACGGAGCAGGAATAATTACTTCATCACCCGGGTCGCACAACGCTGCAAACGCAACGAACACTGCGTGCTTGCCACCGTTTGTCACGAGCACCTGTGATGCATCACAAACAAATCCGCTATCGCGCTTTGTTTTGACCGCAATTGCCTCGCGCAACTCTGGCAAACCAGCAGCAGGTGTATAGCGATGAAACTTCGGGTCGCGTGCTGCACGAACTGCTGCTTCCACAATCCGTTCTGGAGTTGGAAAGTCTGGTTCGCCTGCGCCAAAGCCGATCACGTTCTCGCCCTTGGCCTTGAGCGCTTTGGCCTTGGCATCAACAGCCAGGGTTGCCGATTCGGCAATGGCACTCAGTCGGGCAGAAACACGGTTTTTGGGGTTTTGATGCGTTGTCACGGATGCCATGCTTACACAGTGGACACAGGCGAAGCGAAAACATTGCGAGATCATCTGTGCAAATAAGTGACGTGTTGGATGGCGACTGGGATGCCATTGAGCCCCTGCGAAACCCCGTGCTTGTGGTGGCTCTGCGCGGCTGGTTTGATGTTGCAGGCGTGGCTACTGGCGCGCTTGAGTGGGCCATCCAGGACCGCGCGGTCACCGTGGTTGCTTCCATTGACCCAGACCCATTTTTTGACTTCACCCAAGAGCGCCCAGAGACTTTTATCGACGAAGACGGCGACCGCCAGATTCGCTGGCCCGAAAATGAGTTTTTGGTGACGCGGTTTCCCGATGGCTCGCGAGATTTGGTTCTTGTTTCTGGTGTCGAGCCACACTTGCACTGGACAACCTTTGCCGACTGCATCGTGGAATGTGCGCGCAAACTCAAATGCGACGTTGTGGTGACAGTTGGCGCCACAGCCGACGGCGTGCCACACACGCGTTCTCCCCTCGTGTTTGGCAGCACTACGAATACTTCGCTTGCACGGCGCCTTGGGCTCTCACGACCGCAGTACCAGGGTCCTACCGGTGTTGTAGGCGTCATTCATGAACGACTCGAACGTGAAGGCATTACTGCTGTGTCGTTGCGAGTAGGTGTGCCCCATTATTTGGGCAATGCTCAGCATCCAAAATCCTCCGCTGCATTATTGCGCAAACTCGAGCATGTGTTGGGCGTACCAACTAGCCATGGCGAGATGTACGAAGAGATTCAGCGCTGGGAAGAATTGCACGATGCCGCAATTGAAGGCGACGACCAAACCACAAGTTATTTGGCGATGCTTGAAGACGAATACGACCGCCGCGTTGAAGAAAACATTCCGACGGGCGATGCGTTGGCCGCCGAGTTTGAAAAATTCTTGCGCGAACAACAAGACGGCAATGACGACACAGCGTTATAACAGCCTGGAAATGTAAAGAGCCCCGACCTTTCGGCCGGGGCTCTTCAACAGGGGGATGTTGGTCTTTCGACCAAACTTTTGCTTGACGTAATTAGTTACCCGAACCAACGCGCATTGCGTTGTTCTTTGCAACTGTCAACAGTGCACCGCTCAGTGGCGCGTAACCCAACGACTCAGCAAAGCCTGGGGCGTATGAGTTGAGAATCCACTGCAGGTAACCGCTCACAACGATGTTCTTGGATGTCTTTTCAACTTTGCCAAGAGCATATGTCACCGCAACGAATGGGTACGCAGTGGTGTTTGATGTTTGCTTGAAGTTGAAGGTAACAAAACCCTTCGAATCAATGTCAGAGTCTGCAATCATTGACGACACCGCTGCTGCTGTTGGCGCAACATACTTGCCTGCAGCGTTCTTGATGTTTGCTGCTGCCATACCTTTTGCTGCACGAGTTGCATCAGTGACAAAGGAGATCTCGGTGTAACCGATTGCTCCGTTGGTGTCTGCAATTGCGTTCGAGACGTTTGCCGAACCGCTTTGACCTTGAAACGCTGCACCAAAACCAGCGACTGCTGTTGCGCCACCCGGAATTGCAGTGGTGAATGCATCATTGACTGTCCACTTTGAGTTGAACGCATTCAATGGCTTGATGAAGTTGTTTGTGGTGCCCGAACCGTCGGAGCGGTACACAACAGTGATCGCCTTAGCTGGAAGTGTTGGAGTAGCGAGTGCAAACTTGGCAACTTCTTTGCCGTCAACCTTGACTGTGTAGACAGCTTCTTTTGTTGTCAACGCAATTGCAATCTGGCCCTTTGTGGCAACAGTTGCAGTCTTTACTGACTTCTTATCTTCCAAGACTTCAATCTTCTTGCCCTTGGCAGCCTTGAGTGCAGCAGGTGTCAACGTGATGTTCAGCGTTGCTGCTGTATCTGAAGTTGGTGTCCACAATGCGCTGGCGCCCTTGTATGCACTCTTCTTTGTTGAGTTTGCCCAAATTGCATTGGCCTTCATGTCAGCAACAATTGCTGGGTC
>CAZHIN010000035.1:9839-10965 GCA_964532575.1 uncultured Acidimicrobium sp. | reverse complement strand
TGTTGACCACCCGAGAGCGAACCACCAGAAGCGTCTAAGCGGTCTTTCACTTCTTTCCACAGACCAGCGCGGGACAAGCACTTTTCGACGATGTCGTCGTGATTGCTGACCTTGAGGTTTGCAAGCTTGATACCCGCGAGCACATTTTCTTTGATTGTCATGGCTGGAAACGGGTTTGGCTTCTGAAACACCATGCCGACTTTGAGGCGCATGGCTGCTGCATCAATCTCGGGTGCATAGATATCTGAGCCATTCATGAGCACTTCACCAGCCATCGCTGCACTTGGAATGAACTCGTGCATGCGATTGAGCATGCGCAAAAATGTCGACTTACCACAACCCGATGGCCCAATGAGTCCGGTCACGCTGCGTTCTGGAAACTGCAAATTGATATCGCTCAAGACGTGATGAGCGCCGAACCATGCATGCAGTCCGCGGGTCTCAAGACCAAGTGGTCGCTCTGCGACGGCTGTTGATGCACCAGATGTTGACATTTCATTCATGATAATTCCATTTTCTTTCGAGGTTTTTGATCCGGCTTCAATTTGACTCACAACGTTCACCTTTTGTCCTTGCCGCCAAGACGACGAGCGGTAATAAAGAGTGCCAACACGATGAGCATCAAGACAAGCGACCCGCTCCATGCCCGCGCAATCGAATACTCGGTACCAATCTGCAGCAAGCCAAAGATATACATCGGCATCGATGCAATCGGGCCGTTAAACGGATTGAATTTGAATGCGTTGTTTGACAGTGCAGTCAGCAACAACGGTGCAGTTTCGCCCACAACGCGCGCGACACCAAGAATTGCTGCGGTGGTCAGACCACTGCGCACGGTTGGCAACACCACCATGAGCGAACTGCGCCACTGGCGTGCGCCGAGCGCGTAGCTCACGGCCCTCAAATCTTCTGGTACCAATTTAAGAACTTCTTCCGAAGTGCGAGCAACCGTTGGCAACATCAATACAGAAAGTGCGAGCGCGCCTGCGAAACCACTGAACGAACCTGTGAGTGCAATCACGGTTGTATAGATAAATAAGCCAGCGACGATAGATGGAACACCGCTCATCGACTGAATGACAAAGCGCACAACTTTTGTAAGTCGACCACGAACTTCGGTGAGATA
>CAZHIN010000035.1:0-9739 GCA_964532575.1 uncultured Acidimicrobium sp. | reverse complement strand
CGTGTGCCACCAAGTGCGTAACAGGTGTCAACAAGCTCGCGTGGGGTGCGCGAATACACCTCACGAGAAACTGAGGTGATAATCGGAACGATCATGGCCGCGAGCACTAATCCAGCAATAAATGGTGATCGTCCAAAAATGCCAAGTTCGTTATTAAACAACGGAAACCAGCCGAGATAATGACTGGTGAGTGCTGCCCACCTCTCGCCCATTGAGGAAAAAATTTGTATTCCCCAGAGTCCAAAAAACAACGATGGAATTGCAGCGGCAAGATCAAGCATCGAGACAAGCGTGCTCTTAATTTTTGCTGGAGCAAAAAATTCCATGTATAACGCTCCAGCAATCGAAAGTGGTACCGCAAAGAAGAGTGCAATGAGCGATGTGACGATTGTGCCAGCGAGCATTGGACCAATTGAGAATTCGGCTGGAATTATTCCATCACCACTACCAGCAGTCCAGTTAGTGCCAGTAATAAATTTTGGCCCCATGTCGCGAAAAATCTCGACGCCGCGAGCGAGCAAAAACAAACCAATAAGCGCAAGAACAATCAGCGAAGTGAGTGCACCTGCGGTGACGATGCGACGGAAAATGCGGTCGCCCAACGAGTACACCACATGCATCTCGCGCTTTTGCGGCGCGTTTTGAGGCGCAGAGATTAGGCCGGTTTGACTCACCTCAAAAGTGTGTCAGTGCCAGGTAATGCCTAGATGATCGCTAGGTGAACGAGGGGTGAACTTACCCACCGATCACGGCTTTGACGCGCCTTTTTCAGCGCTGATTTACGCCTTGGCAGCCTTGAAGCCCTCTTCGAGGTCGGCCAAAATGTCGTCGATTGTCTCGAGACCGACCGACAGACGCACGAGGCCTGGAAATACTCCCGTTGACTTTTGTTCTTCTGGAGACAGTTGACTGTGCGTCGTCGATGCTGGGTGAATCACAAGACTGCGCACGTCGCCGATGTTGGCAACATGGCTGTGCAACGTGAGGCCTGCCACAAACTTCTGGCCGGCTTCGACGCCACCCTTAATGTTGAATGCAAGCACCGAGCCGTAACCCTTGCCCTTGCCGTACTTCTTTGCACGCTCGTGCCACTTGCTGGTGGTGAGACCTGCATAGAACACTTCTTCAACCTGTGGATGCTTGGCCAAGAACTCACCAACTTTTTGTGCGTTAGCCCAATGGCGATCCATGCGGAACGACAATGTCTCAAGCCCTTGCAAGAAGTTGAACGCATTGTCTGGAGTAGTTGCCATACCCAAGTCGCGCAACATCTGCACGCGAGCTTTGATGATGAACGAACCGTGACCAAGGGCTGGCCAATATGCGAGACCGTGGTACGACGGATCTGGCTCGGTGAAGTTTGGAAACTTGTCGTTTTGACCGAAGTCAAACTTGCCACCGTCGATGATTGCTCCACCGATTGATGTGCCGTGACCGCCAATGAACTTGGTGAGCGAATGCACGACGATGTCTGCGCCCCACTCAATTGGACGAATCAGGTACGGGGTTGGCACGGTGTTGTCGACGATAAGTGGCACGCCAGCTGCGTGTGCAACTTTGCTGATGCCTTCAATGTCGAGAATATTGTTGCGTGGGTTGGCCAATACTTCGCCGTAGAACAACTTGGTGTTTGGCTGTACTGCTGCCTTCCACTGATCGAGATTGTCTGGGTCTTCAACGAACGTGACATTGATGCCCAACTTTGGCAATGTGTAGTGGAACAAGTTGTAAGTACCGCCGTACAAACTTGGCGATGCAACGATGTGTGAGCCGGTTTCTGCAATGGTAAGAATTGCAAGCAACTCAGCCGACTGTCCCGAACTCACTGCAAGTGCGCCTGGCAAACCAACTGCAGTTGCAGTTCCACCTTCAAGTGACGACAAGCGTGCTTCGAGCACACCTTGCGTTGGGTTCATGATGCGCGTGTAGATGTTGCCGATTTCGGCAAGCGCAAACAAGTTTTGTGCGTGTTGCGCATCGCGAAACACGTAACTCGTGGTGCGATACACCGGCACGGCGCGCGCACCAGTGGTTGGGTCGGCAACTTGGCCGGCGTGAATTTGACGTGTTTCGAAACCCCAGTTGTTTGTCATGGCAAGCACCCTAGAGGGCAATTGTTGACCAAACAACTCGGGAATCTAAAAGCCTGTATCTATAGGCCTTATTAGCCTCCGGAAATCTCGGAGACTTTCTTCTTGCCCTTCGAGATCCACGGCATCATTGAGCGCAACTGAGCACCAACCTTTTCGATTGGGTGATTGCGACCAGCATTTTGCAACTCGGCAAAACGCTTGCGGCCACCATCGCTCTCGGCGATCCACTCTTCGGCAAACTTGCCCGACTGAATTTCGCCAAGGATCTTTTTCATCTCAACTTTTGTTGCTGCGTTGATGATGCGTGGTCCGCGTGAGACGTCGCCGTACTCGGCAGTGTCGGAAATGGAGTAACGCATGCCAGCGATTCCTTCTTCGTACATCAAGTCAACAATCAACTTCACTTCGTGCAAGCACTCGAAGTACGCCATCTCTGGCTGATAGCCAGCCTCGACGAGTGTTTCGAAACCTGCTTGAACGAGTGATGTCAAACCACCACAGAGCACTACTTGCTCGCCGAACAAGTCGGTCTCGGTCTCTTCAGTAAATGTTGTTTCAAGAACACCTGCGCGTGCGCCACCGATTGCTTCGGCGTATGACAACGCAATTGCTTTTGCTTTGCCCGATGCATCTTGTTCAACAGCGATGAGTGCTGGCACTCCGCCACCTTCGGTGTATGTGCGGCGCACCAAGTGACCTGGGCCCTTTGGAGCAATCATGATCACGTCGACACCCTTTGGTGCTTCGATGCGATTGAAACGAATATTGAAACCGTGCGCAAATGCAATTGCCTTGCCCTCGGTGTCGCGGGGCTGAATGCTCTCTTCGTAGATCTTCTTTTGCTCGGTGTCTGGAGCAAGAATCATGATCACGTCGGCATATTTTGTGGCGTCAGCAATTGACATCACACGTAAGCCAGCGCTTTCGGCTTTGGCTTTTGACGACGAGCCGTCGCGCAAACCAACAACAACATCAACACCCGACTCTTTGAGGTTGAGCGCATGTGCGTGACCCTGCGAGCCGTAACCAACGATGGCTACTTTCTTTGCGCGGATAATTGCCGGATCGGCATCTTTCTCGTAATAAATATTTGCAGCCATTAGTTTGCCTTTCCTTGTGTGTTCAGTGCCTTAGATGCTTTAGTTGCTGTATCGAGCCTTGGAAGTGCAACGCGACCTGTGCGCTGCGATTCTGTAATCCCATATTGTCGCAGCAATTCGGAGAAATCGTCCAACTTTTCAGGACTTCCGTCTAGCGAAACAGTTACGGCGTCTGCCCCCACCGAGAGGATGCGTCCCTCAAAGATATTGACCAACTCGACGATTTCACCTCGTTCGGACGCACTTGCTTTGATCGTGGCAACCATCAGTTCGCGCTCAACCGACTTGCGTGGGTCGAGTTCAGAGATGCGCACAACGTCGATGAGTTTGAATAACTGCTTGACGATCTGCTCGAGAGGAGCCGACTCAACGTCGACAACGATGGTGATGCGGCTGTACTCGTCTTGTTCAGTTGGCGCGACGGCGAGCGAAAAGATGTTGTAACCGCGTCGAGCAAACAGCGACGCAACTCGCGCGAGCACGCCTGGTCTGTTTTGCACAAGCACCGACAACATGTGATGTGTTGGTGCACTGCCGTATGGATTTGATCCGCTCATTTGAGGAATTCCCTTCGCGCGTTTTGGGTTGGGTGCAACATGATGTCGTCATTGCTGGTGCCCGGTGCAATCATCGGAAACACTTTTTCACCCGCATCAACACGGAAGTCAACGACGACAGGTCGATCGTTGATTGAGTTTGCTTTGTCGATTGCAGATTCAACTTCGGATGGATCATCAACACGAATACCAACACAACCCATGGCCTCTGCCCACTTGACAAAGTTTGGTGTGTCCGGCGACAGATACACCTCGGAGTAGCGCTCTTCGTAGAACATCTCTTGCCACTGACGCACCATGCCGAGATACGAGTTGTTGAGGATGCCGACCTTGATTGGAATTTTTTCGAGTGATGCGGTGACCAACTCTTGAGCGGTCATTTGAAAACAACCGTCGCCATCGATAGCCCAAACTGTTTTGTCTGGACGACCAACTTTTGCTCCGATGGCTGCAGGAATGGAGAAACCCATCGTGCCTAAGCCACCCGAGTTGACCCATGTATACGGCTCGTTAAAACGCCAGTACTGACTTGACCACATTTGATGTTGACCAACGCCAGAAACCAAAATCGTGCCCTCTGGTGCTGCATCACGCAATTTTTCTAAGCAATATTGTGGCTTGAGGGCGTTGCCCGGCTCGCTTGGTTCGTAGGTCAATGGAAACTGCTCTTGCCAACCACTGACACGACTGCGCCACGGGTTGAGGTCGGCTTGTGATGTGCCGCCCTGCAGCAACTCTTGAATGGCCTTAACCATTTCTTCAATCACCAAACGGCAATCGCCAACGATTGGAACGTCTGGCTTGCGCACTTTGCCCTGCTCTGCCGGATCGATGTCGACGTGAATGATTTTTGCATCTGGCGCAAAGCCGTTGACGCGGCCAGTGACGCGATCGTCAAAACGTGCACCGAGCGAGATCAACAAGTCAGACTTTTGCATTGCATTGACTGCAGTGGCAACACCGTGCATGCCAGGCATACCCAAGCACAACGGATGATCATCAGGAAAAGCCCCGCGCGCCATCAATGTAGTGACGACCGGAATTTGGGTGAGTTCGGCAAGTGCGCGCAATGCATCTGCGGCGCGTGCTTTGAGCACACCACCACCCACATAGAGCACTGGTCGCTCGCTTCGCAAAATTAATTGCGCAGCCTCTTTGATCATGCGTGTATGACCCTTGGTATTTGGTTTGTAACCGGGAAGACTGTCGGCAACTTCGTCATCGGTTGGCCAATTCCAACTCATTTCATTTTGCAATACATCTTTTGGAACGTCGATGAGCACTGGACCGGGACGACCAGTAGTTGCAATGTGAAACGCTTGGCGAATTGCCATTGGTAAATCTTGTGCACTCATAACAAGTTCGTTGTGCTTGGTAACACTGCGCGTGATGCCAACAGTGTCGCACTCTTGAAACGCATCGGTACCAATCGCGCTAGTAGAAACCTGACCAGTGATTGCAACCATCGGAATTGAGTCCATATATGCATCACACAGCGGCGTGACCATGTTGGTTGCAGCAGGACCACTTGTCACCATGGCAACGCCAGGGCGACCGGTGACGTGCGCGTAACCCTCGGCCATGTGACCAGCACCCTGCTCGTGGCGCACCAAGATGTGGCGGATAGATGATTGCAACAATGGGTCGTATGCGGGCAGGATGCAACCGCCTGGCAAACCAAACATCACATCTACGTTCTCCATCTCGAGGCCGCGAATCAGTGCTTGCGCACCGGTGATCTTTTCACCGAGCTTTCCTGCTTTCGTTTGCTTGGATGTCATCTGTTTCTCCGTTAGTTGTGCTGTTGTCGAACTTATTACTTGGCTTGTTTTTGACTTATTTTTGGGGAATAAAAAAGCCTCCCTTGTGGGAGGCTTGGGCACACGCGGCGAGAGCCGGTGCGCCTATCTAACTACTACTACGACTTTGGTATTGAGGGCGGCAGTTGCCTTTGAGTTGAACACGGGTTTCAGTGTGTCAGTACAAACGCCGTTCGGCAACCGATCTGGCAATTTTTCATGACCAAAGTGCTCAGTTAGGGGCCCGGACGAGCCTCGACCACGACCCGCCTGAGCAAATTGAGGCCTTGCAAGTCTGGATCAGCGCCAACAGACGAACTGCGTACAACGGCAAGTGGTGCAAGCGCGGAAATGACTTTGACCTGCAAGCCCCCAACCTTGATCGACAAGAAGTTGCACACTGTTCGTGCCCTGCGCACATTGAGCCGACTGACCACGCCAAGCAGGTTGTTGGACGAATACGACGTGCATGTAATTGAGTCGCCGCGCTTGAGATTGTTTGAGTAACGATCGAGCCGCTCGAGTTGCAGGCTGTTGAGCGCCGTGACATTGAGGGCAAACGGCTGCACGACGATCGACGGAATGGTTCGCGCCAAAGCGATTGTTGTTGTCGTAGTCGGAATAGTTGTTGTCGTAGTTGTCGTAGTTGTTGTCGTAGTCGGCGCGACCGTTGTCGTAGTTGTTGTCGTAGTCGGCGCGACCGTTGTCGTAGTAGTTGTTGTAGTAGTCGGCGCGACCGTTGTCGTAGTTGTTGTCGTAGTCGGCGCGACCGTTGTTGTCGTAGTCGTTGTTGTAGTAGTCGTAGTTGCCGGCGTGATCGACGTTGATGCCAGCGCCGTTGCACCCGTGTTGATCGCATTGAGTGCGCTGACCCGAAACGAATACGACGTGTCATTCACGAGTCCTGTCACTGTTGCGGTGAGTGATGTAGATACGCCGTCATTAAATATTGACCACGCACCAGAGCCAGCTATCGCATACTCAACGATGTAGTCGGAGATAGCCGAGCCGCCGTTACTCGAGGGCGCGCTCCACGAAACACTTGCTTGCGTGTCGCCCGCAACTGCAATAACACTTTGTGGCGCAGTTGGCTCGGTAACCGTGTTGATCGAGCCACCGCCAAGTGCGACGACCGCAAGTGCATCGCCCATCTCGCCCGCACTCGCGCCAACCGCCAACACATCATTTGAACCAATCTGACCACTTGAACCATCACCCCAACACTTGAGCGTTGCGTTGTCGAGCACCGCGCATGTGTGCGTGCCACCTGCGCTGATTGCTAACGCGGTGCGACCAGTGCCAAGCGAAACTGCTGCGAGAGAACTACCCATTTCGTTTGCGCCATCGCCAAGATCATTCTGATTTCCATAACCGAGCCTGCCGAAACCGCCATTGCCCCAACACTTCACCGATGCATTGTCCAACACTGCACATGTATGGGCGATGCCCGCACTGATTGCGCGTGCGGTGCGACCCGAACCCACGTCGACAATGCCAAGTGCATTACCCATCTCGTTTGCGCCATCGCCCAAGTTGTTCGTTGCACCACTTCCCAGCCGACCATTGCCGCCAGAGCCCCAACACTTGAGCGTTGCGTTGTCAAGAATGGCGCACGTGTGAGCATCACCTGCACTCAATGCGAGTGCAGTGCGACCCGTACCCAAGTCGATTGCCGGTGTTGAAGCAACGGTCGCCGAACCCGAGTGACCGATGTTGGAAGTTGCACCTTGGCCGAGTTGACCAGAGTTGCCGCGCCCCCAACAGACCACCGACGCGTTGTCGAGCAATGCACAGGTGTGGTTTGATCCGGCAGCAATCGCTCGCGCACTGCGACCACTTGCGAACGCAACTGCAACCAACGAATCACCCATCTCACCCGCACCATCGCCGATTGTGGCCGTTGAACCAATGCCCAACTGGCCATAGTTGCCACGCCCCCAACACTTGACGGTGTAATTGTCGAGCAATGCACACGAATGTTGCGCACCAACCGAGATCTGCAACGCCGTGCGGCCCGTGCCAAGTGCAACCGCTGGAAGCGAATCACCCATTTGTCCAGATGCATCGCCGCGATTAATCATATTTCCGTAGCCGAGCGCACCCACTGCTCCATAGCCCCAACATTTCACCGATGCGTTATCAAGTAACGCGCATGCGTGCGATGCACCAGCCGAGATTGAGCGCGCAGTGCGACCAGCACCAAGCGAAACCGCACTCGCAGTTGCAACGCTCGACCCTGTGCCATCGCCGATGTTGTCGGTGGTGCCACTACCCAACTGACCCTCGGCACCCATGCCAAAACATTTGACCGTGTTGTCACTGAGCACGATGCACGTGTGATTATCGCCAGCACTCAAGTAGCGCATGCGAGCCTGCGACTGCGTTGATGCTGCAGTTGCGTCGGTGAGCGCACCACCCGCGGTGTCGGCTCGTGCATCGCGCGCAGTGTGCACACCACAAACAACGACCAACACAATTGTTGCAAGCCGTGCGATAAAGCGCCGATTCATACACGAGAAAATATGCCCAGATAAAAACTGACCATTGATTGTGCGCAATGAAATACATTTTTTAATGACGTGCTCAAGCAAGTGGATGGCAGGAATATGTGTTAGGGGTAGTACTCACGAGTTTTTGCACCTACACTGCGAATATGGGAATTAAACCGACAAAAGAACAGCTCACCGCATTTCTTGCAGCACCATCAAGTGGCCCAATCCACATGGTCAATTTGCTGAAATTCAAAGCAAAAACCTCTGGCGACAAGTCGGGTGAGGCTTCCTACAACAAGTACGGCGAAAACGTCATCAAGATGGTCACCGAGCGCGGTGGAAAACTCGTCTGGCACGGCAAGCCAATGGGCGTTTTGGTTGGCGACAACGAAACCGACAAGTGGGATTACATCGTGATCATCGAATATCCAAGCCGAGAAGTGATGATTGAAATGACCTCTAATCCGAAATACGACGAGATTCACGGAGATCGCGAAGACGGCCTCGAGCGCACAGCGCTGATCCCGACTCGCCCATTCAATATCTCACAATAAACATGCAAGAAACACAGCGCACAGACGAAACCCAAGTAGATGGTCGCGTTGCGCGTTCTGAACGCACACGCGAAGCCATTGCCGGAGCACTTCTCGAACTGCTCGATGAAGGAGTGCTTCGTCCGCGCGCGCAAGAAATTGCCAAGCGTGCAGATGTGGCAGTGCGCACCGTGTTTCAGCACTTTGACGACATGGAGGGCTTGTACGCCGAGATTTTGCGTCGCCAATCCGAACGAATCACACCCTTTCTTGCGCCACTCGATCCGCACAGATCTACAAGCGACAAAGTGCGCACACTGATTGAAATGCGCGACAGCATGTATGCACTTGCAGCACCACTTCGTCGCAGCATGACGCGAGTAGAGACCGCCTCAACATCAAAAACATTTGAAACCGCTCTCGCAGAGTTGCGCCGCGTCATGACCCAACAAATTCAGCAAGGTTTTGTAAAAGAACTGCACCTCAACACCGATCCATACGACGTGTTGCCCCGAATTGAAGCCATCACCTCATTTGAGACATGGGACCACTTCACCCGAATTCAAGGTGCATCTCGCAACGCCGTTCGTTTGCATATGACCGTCATGATGCTGCGCGAACTAGAGCCAACTGGCTAATAAAATCCGCACTGTTTCAAGTGCTCTAAAGGCGCACCATTCGGCGTAGCCTTATCCCGTCCTACATGTACTGGAGACCACATGTCTACAAAGAAACCAACTATTGCCCCAGCAGAAGGCAAGCTCGGTGTTCTCACCGTCGGCCTCGGCGCGGTGGCTTCAACCCTGATCGCTGGCGTCGAACTTGCCAAGCGTGGTCTTGGTGCACCGATCGGCTCACTCACCCAGATGGACACGATCCGTCTTGGCAAGCGCACCGACGGTCGCAACCCGATGATCAAAGATTTCGTTCCACTCGCCCGCATCGAAGACATCGTGTGGGGATCGTGGGATCCGTTTCCAGATGATGCCTATGTAGCAGCGCAACGCGCTGGCGTTTTGGAAAGTGGCAAGCACCTTGAGGCGATCTCGGATGCATTGCGCGACGTGCGCCCAATGAAGGCTGCTTTCGAGCGGAACTACGTCAAAAACATCGATGCCGAAAACACCATGGGCAAGATCTCGAAGCGCGAGATGCTCAACGGCAT
>CAZHIN010000034.1:0-14699 GCA_964532575.1 uncultured Acidimicrobium sp. | reverse complement strand
TAACAGAACCAGAATCTGCTGTGTTGCCAGTTACACCACTCCCCAGAGTGACGGCTCAAGGATATCGCCGTACCCAAAATCACCACACACTATTTGGCGAGGCGCTCCAGATTTGCAAATCCAACAAGGTGTGCAACAGAAATCCCGAGTGCTTCGCGCACATGCCTCGACACTGCGCTCGCCCCCCGCAACGGTGAAGTGCGGGTGGGAGAAACGTACGCGACAAGCCCCAAGTCTTGGGCAATCAAGCGTGACCGCAGCGAATGATACGGATCAGTGACGATGAGGACGCTGTGCAACCCGCGAGATTGCATAATGTCGCGCACTCCGATGAGCGACTCGCGCGTTGTCGAGCCACTGTTTTCTTGCAAAATCTCGGCCCACTCAGGATGATCCCCAAACTTTTTGATTAACCCTTCCAGTAAATAGTTTGCCGATGCCTCAGCCTCGGTAAATCTGTCGCCAGGCTGGTTACCTCCGGTTGTAATCACGATCGGCGAGGCACCTTCTAGCCACAGTGTCAATGCATGGTCAAGGCGTGCTTGCAATTGTGGTGATGGTCTGCCGTCATATTGCGCAACACCAAGCACAACGATGGCATCAACTGCTGTTGCTTGATCGCTGCGACCAACCCACCACACCTGAGCAAGGTTGACGCATCCATACATCAGAGCGATAAAAAACAGCAGACCAATTACTCGCCTGAGCCTCTTCACTGTTATCTACCCCTGCGCGCGAGCAAGAGCCGACTTGATACGACGCAAAGATTCTTCGCGGCCGAGCAACTCAATCGGTTCAAACAATGGCGGCCCAACACTTCTCCCCGAGATGGCAATACGCAGCGGGCCTTGCAACTTGCCAAGCTTCACATCGTGCTTTGTGCCCACGGCTTCCACTGCAATCTTCAGTGACTCTGCGTTCCATTCCACTGTCTCAAATGCAGTGGCAATCTCGGTCAACGTTGGTGCTGCAAAGTCGGCACTAAACGCTTTTGTAAATGCCGCATCGTCCATCGGTGGCTCTGCCAAAAACAAGAAATCAACAAGGGCACATACTTCGGCCATCACTGCAACGCGGGTTTGCACAAGCGCGGCCATTGCCCTAAACAACGCTGGTTTGTAACGCTCTGCTGGCCACGGCGCGGCACTCGAAGTCAGGATCACTTCTGCAGCAGTGATGAAATCCTCAAGTGGCATCATGCGGATGTACTCGCCATTGAATGACTGCAACTTCTTGATGTCAAAAAATGCCGGAGAGTGATTTACATTTTCGAGCGCAAACTCTTCAACAATCTTTTGCCATGGCACAATCTCGGTGTCACCGTGAGGCGCCCAACCGAGTGTCATTAAATAGTTGACCATGGCCTGAGGCAAAATTCCCTCTTCGCGATATTGCTCAACAGCCACTTTGTCGCGACGCTTTGACAACTTTTTACGTTGCTCGTTTACCAACACCGGCACGTGCGCCCAAACAGGAGGCGTTACGCCAAGCGCATTCCACAACATTTGTTGCTTAGGGGTGTTGGGCAAATGTTCTTCGGCGCGCAACACATGCGAAATCTTCATCGTGATGTCGTCAACTACGTTGGCCAACAAAAACACCGGCGTGCCATTGCCACGCAGCAACACAAAATCCTCAATTGTCGAGTTCTCAAATTCCACTTCGCCTCGCACGGTGTCGTGCACGATGGTTTTTCCAGCCGGCACCTTAAAGCGCAACACGTGACCAGGGCCAGGCGCGAGGCCGCGATCACGCGAAAAGCCGTCGTAGCCATTCAGCCCCGCGGCTTTGGCGCGCTCCTGAATCTGCTCCGATGTCTGGTCGCAGTAATAGGCGTTACCCGAATCAAACAACTTCTGGGCTGCAGCCACATGCTCTTGTGCATACGTCGACTGAAAATATGGTCCCTCAAAATGCGGATCGTTGCTGTCAATGCCAATCCATGCAAGAGCATCGATAATTCCTTGTGTCCACTGCGGTTCGTTGCGTGACTCATCGGTGTCTTCAATGCGCAATACAAATACGCCATCATTTTTTAGCGCAAGTATCCAGTTATATAAGGCCGTGCGCGCACCACCCACATGGAAATATCCGGTTGGTGATGGAGCAAATCGATAACGCGGTGTGGCAGTTGACATCTCTCAACAGGTTATCTCGGCGTTCTGATGTGCCCCGACGTCCACTACCCTTCACCGAATGGCTGACACCACTCGCACCAACCAAACCAATGTTTACGGTGAAGCACTTGACAGTTGCTGTACCTCTCCAATGACTGGTTTCTTCCGCACTGGTTGCTGTGAAACAAGTGGTGATGACGTTGGTGTGCACACCGTGTGCGCCATCATGA
This sequence comes from uncultured Acidimicrobium sp., assembly GCA_964532575.1. Classification (GTDB taxonomy): domain Bacteria; phylum Actinomycetota; class Acidimicrobiia; order Acidimicrobiales; family Ilumatobacteraceae; genus UBA3006. The sequence goes on along the minus strand of CAZHIN010000034.1, from coordinate 12,352 downwards.
CAACTGAGTTTCTAAATTTCTCTAAAGCTGCAGGCAACGATCTCTCGACACCGATGCCTCAATATGGTTTTGCTGGGCTCAAAGATGGCGATCAGTGGTGCTTGTGCGCCAGCAGATGGCAAGAGGCTTTTGAGGCCGGTCACGCTCCCCGAGTTAATTTGCGCGCCACACATGTGCGCACGCTCGAGTTTGTTGATTTAGCAGACCTCGAAAAATTTGCGATCTAAAGCGCTAATAACAACCGAGTTATGCGCCAGTGAGCGCACGCCACGACATCGGCATCGACTTTGTCAATTGGTCGTTTGATAACTGATACGTAGTCACGGGCACCATGTCTACGAGCGCCCGAATCTCGGCGTAGTGATGCGCGACATGACCGAGTCCACTAAATACTTCGCGACGTTTTGCCAACAAGTCGGCTGGTGGCGAGTCGAGTAACCATCCCCAAATGGTGAGTGCAAAGGTGAGGTCGTGCATCACGGGTGCGCGACCAAATTGTGATGCTCTACTCAATGCAATTGCGATGGTCCCCTGAATTGCATCATCGATTGATTCGCCTTCTTTGATGCGCACATTTTTACGCACGCGTCGCGCAAGCGTCAGCACATACCCCTGATCGGGCCCCTGATTGCCAAGACTTGTGCCGCGTGGTTGGCGTCCGTCCAACATTCCTGGTCGCCCAACTGTCCAGCTACCAGGCACATGCTCTGGCGACGTGTAGATACGTGGATTATTCGTTGGAAGAACTGGGGTGTGTTTCGGAGCAGCCATACGGCTTTGAGCCTAGTTGTTGGTCGAGTGCAACAAGCCGAATACGAGCGACTCTTCGAGCGCACGCCACGACGCCTCAATGATGTTCGCCGACACACCAATCGTTGTCCATGTACGGTCACCATTAGTTGCGTCAATCAGTACGCGCGTCACTGCACCGGTTGCCGATCCAGAGTCAAGAATGCGCACTTTGTAGTCAGTCAGGTGCACTTTGGAGAGCTGCGGGAAACTCTTTGCAAGTGCTGCGCGAAGCGCCGTGTCAATTGCATTAACCGGGCCATTTCCTTCAGCGGTAAACACCTCTCGAGCGTCGCCAATCCACACTTTGACAGTTGCTTCGGTGGTGAAATTGCCCATTGATGATTCATCGGTGATCACTCGCATCGAATCCACCTTGAAAAAGTTTTGCTCCCATCCCGCGGCTCGGCGCATCAACAATTCGAGCGAAGCATCGGCAGCTTCAAAGTGGTAACCCTCGTGCTCTAAGCGCTTCAAGTCATCAATTACTTGGTTGACTGCTGGTCCGTCCATGGCAAGACCAAGTTCTTCGGCCTTCATCGTGATGGTTGCCCTACCAGCCATTTCCGAAACCAAGAATCGAGTTCCGTTGCCAACGAGTTCTGGCGACACATGCTCGTACGCATCTTTTGCGCGAGCAATCGCCGACACATGCAACCCTGCCTTGTGCGCAAACGCACCCGAGCCAACGTATGGCGCTTGCGGATTGAGCGGACGATTCAACACTTCGGCAACATAATTACTCACTGCCGTGATGCGCTCGAGTCTGCCGTCTGGCAAGCAGGTGTATCCCAACTTGAGTTGCAAGTTTGGAATAACCGTCGTCAAGTTGGTGTTGCCCGTGCGCTCGCCGAGACCATTCAATGTTCCCTGAACATGGCGTGCACCACTGTGCACTGCAGCAAGCGAGTTAGCAACAGCACATCCTGTGTCGTCGTGGCAGTGAATACCGATGATGACATCCCTGCCAACGTGTCGCTGCACCGCTGCAACAATGTCTTGCACTTCAAATGGCAGCGATCCGCCATTGGTGTCACACAACACCAAGTGGGTTGCACCGCTGATGATCGCCGATTCAAGCGCGCGCATTGAAAACTCTGGGTTGCTCTTGTAGCCGTCGAAAAAGTGCTCCATGTCAACGAGTACCTGTCGGCCGGCTCCGTGCAAAAACTTCACAGAATCGCCAATCATCGCCAAGCCCTCATCAAGCGTTGTCTGCAGTGCTTGCTCTACGTGATAGTCGGAAGATTTTGCAACGATGCATACTGCAGGAGTGTTTGACTCGATCAAGTTGCGCAGTGTCGGATCATCGTCCACTTTGCCCAAAGGTCGGCGTGTCGAACCAAATGCCACCAGCGTCGATGTTGTGAGTTTCAATTCTTTTTGGGCACGTGCAAAAAACTCGATGTCCTTTGGGTTTGCCCCTGGCCATCCGCCTTCAATGAAGTGCACACCCAAATAGTCAAGTTGCTCGGCAATGCGCAATTTGTCCTCAACGCTGGCCGATACGCCTTCAACTTGCATACCGTCGCGCAGTGTCGTGTCAAAAACTTCAACTGTGGTGTCCGTCTGTTTTGTGTTCATGTGTTTTCTCGTTTCAAGGTTTTCGTTTTTTCACGGGGATTAAAAAAGCCGCCCTTGAGGGCGGCTTGGGCGTACGTCGAATGACGCACGCCTAACAAATAATGATGATCGCGATGCTTGTTGAGGCTGCTCCGATGTAATGCACAGTCTCTAGTATCACCCTGTAGGGAGTGGTTCGCCAACATCCCCGATTGGGGTTTGTGGAAAACTTTGGGGATAAAGGCCCCAAAGCCATACTCCATCTGTGAATAACACTGGGGAAAAGTCTGTGGGTATAGGTGGGGATATCCCCTATTTGCTCACAACACTGTTATTTGCGCTGTTATTTAGGCCAGCTCGCACCAATCCAAATAACGCTCGTCTTGGCCGCGCACGGCCTTGGCGTATGCCGCTGCGATGGCCCGAGTCTTTGGGCCGGGGCACGGAATCAAGCGCTCGTCGACCATACTCACCGATCCAACTTCGGCTGCGGTGCCGCAGGCAAAAATTTCGTCGGCGATATACAGGTCGCTTCGCGCGATGTTGTCGACACGAATATCAAAACCCAAGTCACGAGCAATCCGCATCACGCTGTTTTGAGTAATTCCTTCAAGTGCTCCAGCCGATGTTGGTGGAGTCAAGATAATGCCGTCGCGAACGCAAAAAATATTCTCTCCCGTGCACTCTGCCACTAAGCCGTTTGGTGCAAGCATGATCGCCTCGTCGTATCCCGCTTTCAGCGCCTCCACTTTTGCCAAAGTCGAGTTGACATAGTTGCCTACAGTTTTGGCGGCGGGTGGCATCGTGTTGTGATCGTGGCGAGTCCATGAAGAGACCTTCATGCGCACACCTTTTTCTACAGCATCATCACCTAGGTACGCGCCCCATGGCCAGCAGGCAATTGCAATGTCTACTTTGCAAGGCAATGTGTTCAATCCCATTTCGCCATATCCGTAGTACGCCAGCGGACGAATGTAACAGGCTGGCAAACCAGTTGACTTCACCGTGTCTTTTGTTGCCTGCACAATTTCGTCAACCGAGTACGGCATGTCCATGCCCATGATTTTTGCCGAGTTATAGAGTCGCTTGATGTGATCGGTCAGTCGAAAAATCGCTGGACCCTTCTTTGTTTCGTATGCACGAATACCCTCAAAAACACCGGTGCCGTAATGCAGCGTGTGAGTCAACACATGCACTTGTGCCTTGTCCCAATCGACAAGCTTGCCGTTCATCCAAATTTTTGGTGTCGTGGTTATTGGCATGGTTTCCTCTGTTGTGATCTGTTTGCTAAACGTCGTTCTAAACTATCGCTCTTAACTCGCTACTCTGGCACTAATTTCGTCACCCATTTGGCTTGTTGAGCCACTTGCTGGTGCTTGGCACGCAGTACGCACTCGCTCAGCCATTGCGTTCTCGCCCAAAAACTCGAGCATGTGTGCGGCCGACAAAATTGCAGCAACTGGGTTGGCCTTGCCAGTGCCCACGATGTCTGGGGCAGAGCCGTGCACGGGCTCAAACATCGACGGCCCGGTGCCAGCAGGGTTGAGGTTTGCAGATGATGCGATGCCGATGCCACCACTGACCGCGCCACCCAAGTCGGTGAGAATGTCGCCAAACAAGTTGTCAGTCACAATCACGTCGTAGCGATGCGGATCTTGCACAAAGTAAATACATGCAGCATCCACATGGTTGTAGGCAGTTGCAACTTGAGGAAATTCTTTTGCAACTCGGTCAAACGTGCGTTGCCACAAATCGCCAGCAAATGTAAGCACGTTTGTTTTGTGCACGAGCGTGAGATGTTTACGTGTACGCGTAGCCGCCAGCTCAAATGCGTAGCGCACACAACGCTCTACGCCATGTGCAGTATTGACGCTGCCCTGAGTTGCCACTTCGTGTGGCGTGCCTTTGCGCAACACGCCGCCTTCGCCGACATAGGGGCCTTCGGTATTTTCACGAATCACAACAAAGTCGTGAGGCGTGGTGTGTCCAGGTGCCGTACCTGCAAATGGTCGGCGGTTGATATACAAGTCCAACTCAAAACGCATCTTGAGCAACAACCCACGCTCAATTACGCCAGGCGGCACGCCAGGTGTACCAACGGCTCCAAGCAAGATCGCATCAAAATTGCGCAACTGCGCAAGCGTCGCGTCCGACAGCACTTCACCATCACGCAAATACCGCGCTCCACCCAAATCAAAATCTGTTGTCTCCAGTTGCGCACCAGCAGCACGCAAAACTTTGAGAGCCTCTTTCACGACTTCTGGGCCAATGCCGTCGCCGCCAATGACCGCAATGCGATGCTTCTTGCCAGATGCTGCAGATGTTTTTGACGTAGCCATACCCCTCTATCGTAGGGCGCAAGATGCACCGCTAACCTTTGTGCGCATGGCAAAGCACCAACTTTCTCAAGCGGCCCACGACCGCTTAACCGCCGAATTCACTGATCTCACCACTCGTGGCCGTATCCAAGTCGCTGACAAGATCGAGCGAGCCCGAGAAATGGGCGACCTCAAAGAAAATGGTGACTACCACGCTGCTAAAGACGAGCAGGGTCACATGGAGGGTCGCATTCGCCAAATCGAATCATTTCTTGAAGATGCAGAAATTATTCCTCCTGCACCAGATGGTGTGGTCGGTCTTGGCACCATTGTCACCATCGTCTACGACGGCGATGCCGACTCAGATGCAGAGCGTTATTTGATCGGCCATGTTGAAGAGCGCCCAGAGGCTGGCGATGTCAGCGTGATGAGCCCAAGTTCTCCACTTGGTTCAAGTTTGCTCGGTGCCAAAAAGGGTGCAACAGTTTCCTACGACGCACCAAATGGAAAATTAAAAGTAAAAGTTCTCAACACCGAAGCAGCAAAATAGAAAGTTCTGCCGTAACAACAATGGCTCTTCCCCCAGGTCGTGCACTCGATTTACCAGGTCGTGGTCAAACATTCATTCGCGAAGTGCAGGGTCCACCTGGCGCGCCCACCATTTTTCTATTGCACGGGTGGACAGCGACTGCAGATCTCAATTGGTTCACCATGTTCGACGCGCTTGGCGAACACTTTCGCATCATCGCGCCAGATCATCGCGGTCATGGCAAGGGAATTAGATCCAAAAGTCCATTTCGTTTAGAGGACTGTGCCGACGACGTTGCCTCCATCGCCGACGTGCTTGGCATCAACACATTTATTCCAGTCGGATACTCAATGGGCGGCACCATTGCCCAGTTGGTTTGGAAGCGCCACGAATCTCGCGTGCGTGGACTTGTCTTGTGTTCGACTGCTGCGAGCTTTGCAGTTTCTCGTGAAGAGCGATTGTCATTCTTAGGATTGACCGGCTTGGCCGCACTTGCTCGTTTTACCCCAAATCAAACGATCGACTGGCTTACCGAGCAAATGTATATGCAGCGCAAGGCCGAAGGACTCGAGCCATGGGCACTCGAGCAGATGGCGTCTCACGATTGGCGCAAAATTCTTGAAGCAGGCAGTGCCATTGGCAACTTTGATTCAACTGTGTGGCTCAAAGATGTTGATGTACCGGCATCAGTTGTGATCACCACCAATGATCAGGTCGTTGCCGTTGATCGCCAACAACGGCTGATTGATTTACTTGACGATGTTGATGCACACTTTATTGATGGCGGGCACAACGCCGTCTACACCGATCACCGTACGTATGAGCCTATGTTGCTTGCGGCAATCACGAGCGTCCACCAACGCTCAAAACTTCTGCTCTAACAAACGCTGCAGATCGGCTAGAGATCCAGCCCGATGTCGAGCACTTTTGCAGAGTGCGTCAGAGCACCCACCGAGATGTAGCGCACTCCAGTGGCGCCAACTGCGGCCACTGATTCCAGCGTCAGTCCGCCGCTTGCTTCCAATATCACATCTTTCCCCGTCGTGTTTCGATGACTCGCAGCAATCGCAACTGCTTCTTTCAGCATTGCGGGTGCCATGTTGTCAAGTAATACCAAATCTGCACCTGCCGCTAACGCTGTCTTCAGCTGCTCAATAGTGTCAACTTCAATCTCTATTGCAATGTTTGGTGCTGCAGCACGCACGAGTGCAAATGCTTCGGCTACTCCACCTGCCGCAGCAATGTGATTGTCTTTTACCAGTGCCGCGTCCGACAGCGACATGCGATGATTCACTCCTCCTCCACAGCGCACTGCATATTTTTCGAGCGCGCGCATGCCTGGTGTTGTCTTGCGAGTGTCGCGCACCTGTGCACCAGTTTGAGCAAGCGCATCGGCCCACTCGCTTGTTGCAGAGGCAACACCACTCAAGTGACAAAGCAAGTTGAGCGCAGTGCGCTCGGCAGTCAACAATCCGCGTGTAGGCGCATCAACACTCATGAGTTTGTCTCCGCGCTTTACCCGAGCACAATCATCAACGTGCTTGGTCACCACAAGTTGCTGGCTACCACACACCATTTCAAGCACCGCAATCGCCACGTCGAGCCCTGCAATAACTCCATTAGCGCGTGTTGCAAACACGCCGGTGCTGCGTTGACTTGCAAGCACAGTTGCATGAGTCGTGATATCAGTTCCATTTTTTAAGTCTTCGTCGAGTGCCACAGCAATCAAGCGACGCACGTCATCAAGCACGAGTCCACTCGACACCAATCGTTGGGCGGTTGCGTCAGAAAGTTGATGGTGTTGCATCGTTACACATTCTCTGTTGGCATATTGGCAATAATCAATTGATCGTTGCTCAACGAAACTTGCAAATGTCGCAGCCAAATGTCACGAGCCTCTACCGTGTCGGTTCGGCGGTGACATCCCCTGCTCTCGGTGCGGGCTAGAGCCGATGCTGCAACGGCCGTTGCTACGGTCAAAATATTTGTTGCTTCAAAGTTGCGCCGTGTGGGCGTTGTCTTGGCATCAATCTTTTCCGCCGTCACAGCCAACGAGTCCACTGTCGCTTGCAATCCGTCTGGTCGGCGTAGCACACCAACATGTTTCGACATCATTACACGTACATGTGCGCGCATCGAGTCGTCCAATAATCCAACCGTCTTGTTCGCCTGAGTGTCAATTCTGTCAATAATCGGTTCAACACGCGTTGGCATCTTCCAAGCCAAGTTGCGTCCAACTCGCGTGCCCACCACAAGACTTTCGGTCAGGCTGTTTGATGCCAATCGGTTTGCGCCATGCACTCCGGTGTAGGCCACTTCGCCTACGGCATACAGTCCTTCAACTTCGGTTGTTCCGTCCATGTTCGAGTCAATACCACCACAGGTGTAGTGAGCAGCCGGTGCAACAGGAATGCGCTCATGTTGCGGGTCGATACCCGCCGCATTGCATGCTTTGGTAATAAACGGAAACCGTGTTGCAAAGCGTTCGCCAATATGCGTCGCATCCAAATACACGTGGTCGTCAACTCCATTGATGTTCTGTGCCATCCGCGCACTAATAGCAGCAGCCACCACATCTCGCGGTGCCAAGTCTTCTTGCGGATGCACGCCTTTCATAATTCGTTCACCAGCAGCATCAAACAACACTGCACCTTCACCTCGCACTGCTTCCGAGATCAATACTTGCTGTTTTGTCGATCCAACTTCTTGCCACAACACCGTTGGGTGAAATTGCACAAACTCTAAATCGCGCAAAGTGAGACCAGCTCGCAATGCAAGTGCATGACCATCTCCAGTTACGGCAGGTGGATTAGAAGTGCTTGCAAAAACTTGACCATACCCACCAGTTGCAATCACTATCGCGCGCGCGGTAACCACACCAACACTCGCAACCGTTCCATCACCGTTAAGCATTGCGATGCGAATGCCAGCAACTTGTCGCTTGCCCGATGCAAGGTTTGGTCCAAATACCAAGTCGAGCGCAAATGCATTTTCCAGCACTTCCACACCAGCGTTGATTGCGTTTTCGTCAAGCGTTCGCTGAATCTCGGCCCCAGATTGATCTCCGCCAGCGTGCACTATGCGCGATCTCGAGTGTCCACCTTCGCGTGTCAGTGCTCGCGATCCGTCTGCGCTCGGGTCAAATGCAGCACCCATCTTTTCCAAATAGTCAATTGCATTTGGCGCATCGCGCACCAACGAACTCACGGCATTTTCATCACATAAGCCTCCGCCGGCATCCAACGTGTCGCGCACGTGTTCGGCAAATGTGTCTGCTGGATCAAATACTGCGGCAAGTCCACCCTGTGCCCACGCTGTAGAACCAGCGTCAAGCGTGTCTTTCGTAACGATCAATACGTCGCGCACGGGTCGCGCTGCGAGCGCGGCTGCCAACCCCGCAGCGCCAGAGCCAAGCACCACAACATCGGTGTCTCTCGTCCACGACACAGCCGGTGCGCTCAATGATGTTGGCAACGAAACATCGCGCGTTGTCACGACTTCAACTACTCCTTCGTCCTTGATGGTGTTCCTATCGCAATCATGCGTTCAACTGAAAGTCGCGCGCGGTCGGCAATGTCTCGCGGCACGGTCACTTCGTCTTTGCCTGTGCGCAATGCCTCAAGTAATTTCTCTGGCGTATTCATCTTCATGTATTTACACACTGCAGCACGGTTGACAGGCTCAAAGATCACAAGCGGATTTGCCTTGCGCAATTGATGCAACATTCCCGTTTCGGTTGCTACCAATACTTTTGCGGCGCGCGTTTCTTTGGCGGCCGTAATCATCCCCGACGTCGACAATATTTTGGTGCGCTCTTTTGGCACTACGCCACTCGATGCCAAATACATGGCCGAGGTCGCACATCCGCATTCGGGATGAATAAACAATTCTGCATCCGGTTCGGCAGCGACCATCGCTTTTAAGTCCTGACCATTAATTCCGGCATGCACGTGACACTCACCCATCCAGATGTGCATGTTGGTGCGACCAGTCACGCGCTGCGCATGCGCTCCCAAAAATTGATCTGGACAAAACAAGATCTCAACATTTGGGTCTATCGACTGCACTACTTCAACTGCATTAGACGATGTGCAACAAATATCAGTCTCGGCTTTTACTGCAGCTGTTGTGTTGACATAGCTCACTACTACTGCACCAGGATGCTCGGCCTTCCATGCGCGCAACTGCTCGGCGTTGATGGTGTCGGCAAGCGAACAACCCGCTCGTGCATCCGGGATGATCACGGTCTTGTCGTAGCTCAAGATTTTGGCGGTCTCGGCCATAAAGTGCACGCCACAAAAAATGATCGTTGATTCTTTGACTTGGGCTGCGATGCGCGACAGCGCTAGCGAGTCACCCACATGGTCGGCTACGTCTTGTATTTCTGGCAACTGATAGTTGTGCGCCAAAATGACCGCATCTCGATCTTTGGCAAGTTGTCGCACCTCTTGCGCCCATGTACTCACACCTTCAAGTTATCGGCAGATCAACTAGCTACTAGATCGCCTTACTCGATCGCGCTACATGCACGGGGCTATCGAACCAGAGGTTGTTCACTGCATCGGCGAGGCTGCCACGCGCCGAACCGGCATCGGTCACAATCTCTTTGGGCGTATCGGCAAATCGCAATACCGATCCCACGCCCTGATCGCCCACCACAACCACAAGGCGTACTCGACGCCGTTGCGGATGCTGACTTGGTGGAACTTTTTCATTTGCGTCGCTGTCATCATCGCTCTCGTCATCGTTCTCGTCGTCGTTCTCATCGTCGCGACTGCGATCAATTGGCGCAGCCCATCCACAAGTCAAGACAACTGCGGCATCAAACATTCGCACGATTGCACTGGTCGGCGCATCAATCAATTCATATACGTCGCCATGCTCGGCAAGAAATGTGATTCGTAATGCACCGTCCTCAAGGCGATCAACTCCTCCCGCATCCACCACGCTGATGCCATAGAGGCGAGCGCGTTTCAGATCAAATCCGTCGAGCGACATATGCAGGCTCTGTTCGACGCAGGTGGCTAGGGCTACTGGTGTATTTGTGTGTTTTGTCATGCCCCGATGTGTACGTGAGGTGTCATGGAGTGCAGCGCAACAGTGATTTTTTGCAGAAATCACGGCACAATAGAGGAATGGCAAATTCAACCTCGCGCCCACAGACCTTGCCGCAAAAAGTGTGGGACCGCCACATGGTCAACAACGCCCCTGGCGATGCCGAATTGTTGTACATCGATTTGCACCTTGTTCATGAAGTCACCAGCCCGCAAGCATTCGACGGTCTGCGTATCAACAATCGCAAAGTGCGTCGCCCCGATCTCACCGTTGCAACCGAAGATCACAACGTGCCCACCAAAGACATCCACTTGCCAGTTGCCGACCCAATTTCGGCAAAGCAACTCGACGTCATGCGAGTCAACGCCAAAGAGTTCGGCATCACGCTTTACCCAATGGGCGATCCAAAGCAAGGCATCGTGCACGTCATCGGGCCAGAGCAGGGTCGCACACTTCCCGGCATGACCATCGTGTGCGGCGACAGCCACACTGCAACGCACGGCGCATTCGGTGCACTTGCTTTCGGTATTGGCACAAGCGAAGTCGAGCACGTACTCGCCACACAAACACTTCCGCAAACACGACCAAAGTGGATGAGCGTCACGGTTGAAGGCGCGCTCTCACCTGGCGTCACAGCAAAAGACGTGATCTTGGCGATCATCGGTCAAATCGGCACAGGTGGCGGCATTGGACACGTCATCGAATATCGCGGATCGGCAATTCGTTCGCTGTCAATGGAAGGTCGCATGACGGTGTGCAACATGTCGATCGAAGCCGGCGCAAAAGCTGGTCTCATTGCGCCTGACGAAATCACTTTCGAATATTTGAAGGGCCGCGAATATGCGCCAGCAGGTGCGGCATGGGATCAAGCAGTTGCCGAGTGGCGCACGCTCGTTTCCGACGAAGGTGCTGCGTGGGACAAAGAAGTTGTTATCGACGCTGCATCCATCAAGCCGCAAATCACGTGGGGCACCAACCCTGCTCAGGTACTCGGTATCGACGACCGCATTCCAAACCCAGATGATTATGCCGATGCAACTGCACGCGACACTGTTGCTCGCGCACTCACCTATATGGGTCTCACCGCCGGCACACCAATTCGCGACATCACAGTCGACACCGTGTTCATCGGCTCGTGCACCAACAGTCGCATCGAAGACTTGCGTGCTGCTGCTTCCGTTTTTAAGGGCCGCACGGTCACTGTCAAGCGCGTGATGGTTGTGCCTGGTAGTCACCAAGTCAAAAAACAGGCCGAGGCCGAGGGTCTCGACAAGATCTTCATCGCTGCAGGTGTCGACTGGCGCGAGCCTGGTTGCTCAATGTGCTTGGCCATGAACCCCGACAAGCTTGCACAAAATGAGCGCAGCGCATCAACATCCAATCGCAACTTCGAAGGCCGCCAGGGTCGTGGAGGCCGCACACATCTTGTTTCACCACAAATTGCTGCAGCCACTGCAATCGCTGGTCACTTCGCTACTCCAGCAGATTTGAAATGAGAGTCGGGTCATGAAAAAAGTAAGCATCATCAGCGGTCGCGGGGTTCCTTTAAAGCGTTCAGACGTCGACACCGATCAGATCATTCCTGCAGAGTGGTTAAAGCGCGTCGAGCGCACCGGTTTCGAAAAAGGTTTGTTCTCAACGTGGCGCGATGATCGCAACTTCGTTCTCAACGACGAGCGTTATGTTGGCGCATCTGTGTTGGTTGCTGGCCCAAGTTTCGGCGTCGGCTCGTCACGCGAACATGCCGTGTGGGCGCTGCAACAAGGCGGTTTCGATGCCGTCATTGCCCCAAGCTTCAGCGACATCTTCCGCAACAACTGCACAAAAAATGGTTTATTGCCAATTGTTTTGTCAGAGCCAACCGTCAATCGCATTTGGGCAGTCATTGAAAAAGATGCAACCGCCGAAATCACCATTGACTTGCACCGCTTTACTGTCGAGATCCCAAGTGCGGGCATCACCGAGACCTTCGACATGGACTCAGAAACTCAGCAGCGTTTCATTAACGGTCTAGACGACATCAGCATCACGCTGGCTGACGCAGATGCAATCTCCAAGTTTGAGGCTTCTCGCCCAGCTTGGCTCGCTGCCCGCTAAC
>CAZHIN010000033.1:0-15196 GCA_964532575.1 uncultured Acidimicrobium sp. | reverse complement strand
CCTTCAGAGGACCGCGGACAATCTGAATCATCAGAAATGCCCAACCGGCCATGACGGCACCAAGAACCATGTAGGGGAGTCGTAGGTAGTCCCGAACAGCGTCGGTATCGATTGACTTATCTGGACCGAAACCGAACCGCGAAAAGAGCGACCCAGCCGTTGTCCCAGCGAAGACAAGAAGTAGCGAATAAATGAGGACGAGAATGAGTACAACTTCTAGCCACTTGATGAATGTCTGTCGAGTCCAAGTCACAGTCACACCTTAGTTTGGTCGGACAAAATGCCCTGACAGTTCTTGATTGTCAGATTGAGTTGTCTAAACCAATGGTGGCGTGCCCCCCTTCGGTCACACAACCCAACTGCGCGTGTTCGTGGATCCGGACTTGTTGCAATACGACGAGGTGTGGGCTGCTGCAGGAACATGGAACGACAACTTCGGTGCTGCACCAGCTGACATCGTGCGTGTCGCCGGTGGCGTGGTCACCGACCTGAAACGCTAACGAAGACGTCTACCGCGACTTCGAAAGTAGGAACGAGAGAATCGCCCGAGTGGCATCAAGGTTTTGATACGGCTCACCGACGTAGGAAGCTGAACTCGCCGACTGTGCTGCATGCCCCATCCAGGCATGTGTTGCACTTTTCACTGTCACAAACTTGACTTCGGAGTTCGATCGGCAGCCTGTCCACGAGAGCGCACTCACGTCCGTATTTGTCGTGACAAGAGGCTTGGGTGAGGAAACATTGCAGCCGTTGACGGTCGCCATCGCGTCAACAGAGTTTCGTGCAGCCACGAAGATCGTTGTTGACACGCCAGATCCCTTACCGCCATTTATCGGCATGTTGGTATCTGCAGTTCCGTGCAGATGGAAAATTGATACGGGATTTGTCGGTTGGCAACCCGCAATGACATTGCTCCCTGCTTGGACCCCGATTGCAACAATCACGTCGGAGAGTTCACATGCGAGTTTGTAGGCGAGGATTCCGCCGTTTGAGTGTCCCATTGCGTACACGCGCCGCGGGTCAATGGGCATTGTCGTGTGTAGTGTGGCAACGAGGTCGCGAATGAACGCAACATCATTTACTGATTGGGTCGCGGCTGGACCGCAGCAGTAACCACCGTTCCAAGTTTGGTATCCAGTTCCGTCAGATTGATTTCCGATTCCATCGGGATAAACGGCAATGAATCTGTTTGAATCCGCAAAGCCGTTGAGGCCAGAGTTTGCGGCGAACTGAGACGAAGTCCCGAGCCCACCGTGCAACGCAATCACGAGAGGGACCGCAGATCCTGCCGGCAGCCCGGCGGGGACATAGGTCCGGTATCGACGGGTTCTTCCGTCGGATGTCATGACAACACCCTCCGTCGTTGTGCCGGCTGCGTTTACAGACGCCGCCGCGCCGGCGTAAGGATCGAAGGTCTCTGGAGTGGGCGTTGGAGAAACGATTTTGAACGTCTTCCTGACAGTTCGGGAGGAGTAGGGCCGCTTTGCAGCGATCTTTACAGTGACCTCGCATTTTCCAGATGTCTTCGTCTTGATTCTCGATTTCGAGACAGAACAGTTGCCCTTCACTGACCAGCGCTGCTTGCCCTTCGAGTTGGTGGTGAGAAGAGACGACGTCTTTGTCGAATACGACGGACGCAACATCGACGCGTTCCATCTAACTGTCGGTCTCGTCGTTACAGAAGCAGTGCCTGCCGTTGCAACGGGGGATGACGACGCAACGACTGCCAGAAGAGCGACTGAAGCGATTAGCAGAAGGTTCTTGCTTCCTGAACTCATTGTCTCTCTCGCTCTTTCATCACTGCGGACAGAGATGCCACGACGGAGATGACATGTAGATCCGTTGCTCTTGATACGGAGAGCGCCCCGCTGGCGCACAGGCCCGCCATTGCAGAAAGTCCTGTGAGATGGCTCGTTGCGAGAGCACGAGAATCCTTTACGTCAAGTCGAAAGAATCGTTTGTACACGGCAGTCCATTTCTTGACTCCTGTATCCCAGATCCGACGGCGGGTCTCTTCTACAAGGGGAGAGAGGTTTGCCCCTGCTACGAGTGCGCGCATTGCCTGGCCGTGTGTCACGGACGTGTGAAGGTAGGCGGCTGTTGCGTTCCTGATGATTGTTGGAAAGTCGTCTGCATTGTCTGTCGGCGCATCCACGGCGCGGAGACGACTCTCATGACGTTCGAGGAGAGCGATGATGAGTGCATCGCGATTGTCGAAGTGTGAATACACCACTGGCCTGGTCACGCCCGCCGCGCTGGCCAGCGTGTCCATGCGTAGCGCATCCGATCCACTGCCCTCGAGAAGAGACTCTGCGATGTCGAGAAGCTGTCGTCGACGCTCTTGCGGCTGCGTCCGCGGGGCGCGAACACGCTGGGGACGCGAGGTCTTTACAGTTGATACTTTCGACATAGTGCGACAGTAACCTACACTTTGTAGTTATGCAACTGGGACCGAAAAACTAATGGCCGGGACATTCACCGAGTCGACCCTTCTCGATGTCGTCAGCGATGATGGCGGCGCGGGGTTCATGATGCGCATCGCACGGCATGTTGATGAAGGTGTCGCCTGGTTATGGCTGGTCACATTCGGACCCGAAGGGGTACACGGATTCGTTGATGACGAACTTCCTTGCAACTCGATGCGGACGCAGGACGACGGCAGTCATGCTCGATACGAGGTGAGTCTCCCGAGAACACACGGTTCGGTTGGGTGGATCATGCGCGCCGGTTCCGCCTCGCGCATTGACGGCGGGAAGTGCGAGATAACAGTCAACGGTCATTACATGTCGGATGTCCCTCGTGGACCGGGTTCGACGGAAATATCGCTGTCTGCTTCATTTATTCCGCTGTTCGGAGCTGCGGGCAGCAATCTGCCAGGCCGCACCGAGTCGATAGTGCGAGTCGAAGCAGATATCGAGATCAGCGGGAAGTCACATTCCATCAGCGGGTATGGACAGTTTCACGAGCAACTTCAGGATGCATCGCGTTTTGACACCCCGTTCACTTATGTCTCGTTGAGATCAGCTGAAGTTGCTCTGATAGCACTGCGTGGCCCCCGTGCGGGTGGTGGTGTCGTCCTCACTCGGTCATCAGGAGAGTCCTTCATGGGGTTCAGGATTTCTGCGCACGATCCTGCAGCACCACTCGCAGTGCGCAACTTCGAATGTGGTGCAGTAGATGACGAATCTCCAGTGGCGACGGGCTCTGTCACCCCGATTGCGACCTACTCAGTTCCCATCCTCGGTGGACGACGACCAAGCGCAGTCGTCGCGGGGACGCTCAACGGCACACATGTCTCGGGTTTCGTGAATGACTGGATTCCTCCAATACCCGACGCCCATGACCATTAGGTTTCCAAAGCCACAGGTGGCGTGCCTCCCTTTGGTCACAGCTCGCAGTTGCGTGTGTTTGTTGATCCGGACTTGTTGCAGTACGACGAAGTGTGGGCTGCAGCCGGAACGTGGAATGACAACTTCGGTGCGAACCCAAATGACATCGTTCGTGTTGCTGGCGGTGTGGTAACCGACCTCAAGCGGACGTGACAGCAGGGGCGTACACTTTCACTGTGGACGAATGGAAGAACCCGAACGAAGACGAACGAGGCGTTGATATTGGCCAGATTCGTGCCCTAGTCAATCTGACAGTGGCTGAGCGTGTGCGCGAGATGGTTCATGCAGCAAATGTGCTCATGGCGATACAGGAGAACGCCCGCAGATTCCGTGAGTTGCAGTCACGTTAATGTTTGACCCGGTTCAAATCTGCGAGATCCTCAATGAGGAAAACGTTGACTACGTGGTGGTCGGAGGGTTTGCCGCAGTCATCCGGGGATCGTCGCTTCCCACCCGAGATATCGACATTGTTCCGTCGCGGATGCCTGAAAATCTCGATCGTCTTGCACGTGCGCTCACTCGTATGAACGCCGAGATTCGTATTGAAGGTAATTCCGTTCCGACACGAATTGATGGTGCATTTCTCGCGAACATGCCCTTCATGTTGAATCTCGTCACCGACTTCGGCGAGATGGATTTGACATTCACGCCGGCTGGCAGGGCCGGGGGATACGACGGATGGCGGGCTGGTGCAACGACTGAGATTGTCAGCGAAGGCTTGACGGTTGTTGTGGCATCGCTCGATGATGTCATCGATTCAAAACAGGCTGCCAACAGAGCCAAAGACCATGCTTCATTGCCATACCTCGAATCTCTCCGAGAGGAACTCCGCCGTCAAAACGGCGAATAGGTTTCATAAACCAAACGTGACATGCCGCCGTTTGGCCACACAACTCAACTAGATGTGTTCGTTGATCCAGACTTGTTGCAATACGACGGCGTGAATGACATGGTGTGGGCCGCCGCCGGCACATGGAACGACAACTTTGCGATCGCACCAAAAGATTTAATGCGCGTTAGCGGCGGAATAGTCACCGACCTCAAGCGTTTGTAATTTCGAACGAACATAGGGTCTACCTTGCATCGCATTCAGGAAAGCTCTGCAATGCGCGCCTTTGTCAGAGCGAGCAGGAGGGGTGAATCAACCTTCCAATCAAGTGGAACTTGAAAAGTCTTTTTATTCACCACATATTTGCTCAATCGCTTTGCGCATTGCTCAAGCACATTGCCACTAAATGGATTGATTGTGATGTGATTCTTCGCAACCGAGATACCGATGATGTAGTCCTTGCCTTGACGCAGCATTGGCTGGTTCCACGCCACGACTAATTCGAGGTCTGGATATTTCTCGGTAATGGTGGAAAAGATCAACTTCGCAGTTTTTCTTGCGACAGGGTCAACGCCTTTGAAAAACTCGGCAGGCGTCGCAACTCTTTTCGAAGTTGTCGAGCCGCGGACATACATCACCAATGCGTTGGCGTGTGTTTGGCTAAATCCATAGTTTTCGCGCAAGTAAGCAATCTGCTCGGGGTATTTCGTGGTCTCTAAGTCTCGAAGTCGGCTGATCCAATACTGAATCTTTTCGCCGTGTTTTCTCTCAATAGCAGGAAAAAACTTAGATCGATTTCCGGACGCATCGGCCATGTTCTGATCGTAATCACCAACTTTCGGTGATGATAAATTGACCTATATGTCAATCGATTTTCCAGCACCAGACGCACTAGACGACTATTTACTTAATGCTTCAGTGCCAGGCGAGCAAAGTAATGAAAATAGTCGCAGAGAATCTCTCAAACTAGAAAATGCAATTGCTGCGCGATTCTGGGGTGGCATTCAGTGGCGCATCGTTGTGACGTTCAGCGTCTGTGCGGTGTTGTGGAGCAGTGTTCTTGTTGTTGGCTTGAATGGAACGATTCCTCTATGGATCGGACTCATCCTCAACACCGTTTTGGCAGCAACCTTTTACATGCCGATGCACGAAGCCGTTCACAAGAACATCTGGGGCAAAGTGACGAGTGGGCGAGTGGTGGAAGAAATCGTCGGCACCATATGCAGCATTCCAACCTTGATTCCATTCCGTCTCCATCGCGCTACACACATGCGCCACCACGCATACACGAATGACCCTGACCGAGATCCTGACTATTTCTTCCAAGGAGAGCTTCGTGATTTGCCGCTGAAAGTTCTCTCGCTCAATTCCGTCAATGCGTTGTTGCCACTCTTTGCATTCATCCCGCCGATGCGAAAACTGATGCATCCAGCAATGGCCCGTGGGATGAGGGGGAGTGCCAACAAGGCTGAAGGCTTGAAGCAGTTGCGCTTCTGGCTCGTCACCCATGGTGTACTGCTGGTTGCTGTTCTCACTGGTTTCGGATGGCCGGCATTCCTGTTGTGGTATCTCCCATCGAGATTGCAGATTGGCTGGGTTGCACTTGTTTTTGCGTGGTATCCGCATCATCGCGGTGATAAACAGGGCCGATACGTGGACACACGTGTCGCAGTGTTTCCAGGATCAACGTTGTTGATTCGTGGACATGACCATCATGCTTTGCATCACTTATTCCCTCGGGTAGCGCATTACCGCTTATCCGCGTTGTGGCAAGAGATGGCTCCAGGTCTTGTTGCTAAGGGTGTTCGTGCAGAAGGGCGAGCCCTCGAAGCGACTGGGCCAATCATTTGGTAGTGAATGTCTAGGTCAAAAGTTGGAAAACTTCTGACTTAGGTTTTTAAAGTCCGAGGTGCTCTTTGATTTTTGCGAGTGATGGATTAGTCATTGAGGTTCCGTCAGTAAAGATAAGCGTTGGTACGGTTTGGTTACCGTTGTTGGCCTTCTCGACTAGTGCAGCTGACTCCGCATCATGCTCAATATCAACTTCTGCGAACTCGATCCCTGCTCGCTGTAAGTCAGACTTGAGGCGTTTGCAGTAACCGCACCACTGGGTGGAGTACATCGTGAAGGTTTGAGTCGTCATATCACTAATTCTACGTGCTGCGTAAGCCTCGTTGATTGAATTACGAAGCGAGTGTGCCAGCAAACACTTGCCATGCAAGCAGCGACTTGGCGACAAGGCTCAAAATTATGTACACGCGCTCGCCGTGCAAATAGTTGGCCCATTTGCCTTTTGCTTTGTACTGCTTCCATTGCACAATCGCAAAGCAATTAAAAAGTATGAAGAGCGAAATGATGATGCCGTAGACGAACCCTGGCACAGTTGATTCGGCTGGACCCTTTGGGTGGGCAACATTGATCGCAGTTGCAATCCAAGGAATACTGCCCGCGATACAACCAAACCAAAATGGGAGCAAGTCGCCATCACCGGGCTTGGTGTATCGCTCTTGCAGCCATCCAAAGAGGATCATGCAAACATTGACGCCAAATATTCCGAGTAGCGCGACGTAGTCGGCAGTGCCATTGAGTTGCAAAATGACAATGATCATGAGTGATGAAGAGATCGAATATTCAACCCAACGAAAGACGTTGATGTTGTTGCGTAGTCCTGCTGAGTACTTGGCAAACGTCGATTTGGTGCTGATGAAAAAATGAAAGAAAGCTGAGAGCGCTAAGAATGCCGCAACCATGTAACTGATATTGAGGTTGAAGAGGTTGATAGGTGCTGAAAAGTTGCCCGTGCCCGGTGCTTCGGTGAGGTAGGTGGCGTTTACGGGTAATGCCGCATCATTGGAGAGCAACAAGATGCCTGCTAACGAGAGCAGATGCAGGGTTCCAGCAATGATGTTGAGTCGGCGAAGTTTGTTGATTTCAGTTTCCATTAACCCGACAGTAGTTGATTACCGAGTGCTCTCCACTGCAAGTATCAGATCTTCCAAATCGTCGTCAAGTTGGAGATGAGTAGCCCATTGTCTCATATGTTCCAAATCGAGAACTTGAGTGGAGGCAATTTCGATGCAGTCTCTCCATTGGGTTTCTGAGCGTGAACTTTCTCTCCACTTCAATTTTGCAAGAACCACATCCTCTGGCGAAGCGACCCAAGCAGGGACTCCAAGCACTTCAAGTCGGATACGACGTTTGAGCCGCATGTTCTCAAATTCATTGTCGTATTTGCAAACAAAGACGTCTACCTTTCCACCAGATGATGGATGAAGAACGTTAAATGATCCTCCATTTTCTACCGATCTACGAATATCGAGGATGGGGGCGTATAAATCATCTGCGGATAGATCATCAACTAGTTGGGCAAGTGATTCGAGTGACACCATTGCGGCAATGTCGACATCTCTCGTTGCTCGAATGACACCCCATGCTCCTGCCGCCATTGAACCAACGATGATGTACTGATCGCCAGCCTTTTCGAGGGCTTGGATCACGCGTCGAAGTGCAATAGCGAGGTCAATCATTGCGTCGCTTATTTTGATGGTTGTCGATGTCGTCGAGAATCTTTGATCCGTATTGCCTTTTAATGAGCTCGCGCATGACCTGCGCATCGTTATACAACGGGTATTGACGTCTGACAGCTTCGTCCTGCATCTGGGCCATTGCACGATTAAGGGTTGCGCACGCATGAAGTCGAGCGATAGGTGTCATTGCAGCAATGGCGGCCATATCAGTACGCCAAACTTCGAGAGATGTGTCGGAGGGGACAGTCGCGGAAATTTTGGTGGTCACGAAGTTACTGTACCCAACGGATGTTGCGCTTCACGCTGCAACAATTTGGCGCTTGGTTTTATTGTGCGGTCTATATTAATGATGCCAAATTGCAGGTCAAAGCCATGCAGCCATTCGTAGTTGTCAACTGCGGTCCATTGAAAGAAACCACGGATATCAATGCCTCGCTGAATCGCATCGTGCGCAATGTTGAGACCTGCTCGTAAGTATTCGGCACGTAATGCATCGTCGCTTGTACCGACTCCAAATTCGGCAATGAGTAGTGGTGTGTTTGGTAGCTCATTGCGGAGGCGATCGAGGACCAAACCGAGTCCTGCATTCCAATTGGCGTTGTAAAAGCGAGTTGCAAATTCGTGCATTGATGGCTCGCCGTCATGGATCTCAAGAGTTGAGAGTCCAAATATTGAAGCAACTGGCTTGCCGGCTCGCTCCCAGTCGATCCAATCTGAATGAGGTTCTGCACCTTCGCTTTGCGTGGATGAGGCACCTGTTCCCCACATAAAGTCCGAAGGCCAAGCGCGCTTCACAATTGCGAACTTAGCGTGTTAGTTGCTTGACGTATGTAAGAGCGGGAACTTGATTGTTTCCATCGGGGCAGGATTCCGCAGATGAACCCATATCGATGAAACCTGCGCGGCTTGCCGTTGCGCGTGAGGCAGCGTTGGTTTCTGCAATGTGAGCACTGAGGAACTTGATGGTTGGGAGAGTGAGTGCAAACTGTTCGACGAGATTAAGCGCGTAAGCCGCCGCGCCGCGACGACGACCCCATTGAGCAATCCAATAACCAGTATCGGCATCTCCCGTATTGAGATTACTTGTATGAATGCTGATGACTCCAACTGGTTCGTTGGTTTCCTGGTGTTCGATTACCCAGCGATGAGCTTCGTTGATCGTGTTTTCGATGAATCCGAGCGCGTGTTCTCGTTTGTACGGACGAGGTACGAGGGTCCAA
The DNA here is from genome assembly GCA_964532575.1 of uncultured Acidimicrobium sp. Classification (GTDB taxonomy): domain Bacteria; phylum Actinomycetota; class Acidimicrobiia; order Acidimicrobiales; family Ilumatobacteraceae; genus UBA3006. The sequence continues at coordinate 6,231 of CAZHIN010000033.1, read as the reverse complement.
CGTTGTATTTCACTGTCTTGGCACGCCTGGGTGATCCACTCTGCATCGGCTAGCAGTGGTTCTCGAATTTCAAACACCAGACAAGTATAAGTGGAACTTGAAAATCAGATTTGTACTAGGCGGGGAGTCGTGACCATTTTCCGGTTTCAAAGTTGTACAACTTGCAGGCGCGTGTTGTACGTAGGTGAGAACGAAGTGAAAACCTCTTGTCGATTACCACGCCGGGAAATGCAGCCTTGAGGGCATCGGCTGCTTGTGGGAGTTTGTAGAAAGGAATACGCATGTCGACATGGTGTGGAACATGAATGAAAATGTTATGCCAGATGTAATTGAGAACGCGAGGTATACGCAAGATGGTCGTACCCTCCATCTGTCCACGAAATTTGGACCACTCGCGCCGCGAGTACCAACGGATGTCTTCTCCAATGTGGTGCACGTACACCGTGAAGCCAATGATGGAAATGAAAAGCATCCACGGGATGACTGCAACTTTCAGAAGCGTCCAAACAATGCCTTGCACGCTGTCGGTTTGGATCCACCCAATTGCTCCAATAAGGGTTGAAATAGCAGTAAGTGCAATCAGCATCGTCGCCCGATCAACGTCAATTTTGCGCGCCCACTTTTCGCTTCCCTTGAAGCGCATCATCTTGTTCCACCACACTTCTCGGCCGTAATAAAAGCCGGAGCCGATGATTGACCATTCAAGTTTGTGTCGAGCGCGCTGCAAGCGACCCATCTCGTCCCACTGTTCGAGAGTGATTGGGTGCCACACGAAATCCATGCCTTGTTTGACGGTGTGTCCGTGGTGGATGCGGTTATGTCCAAGATCCCATGCAGATTCAACGTGCGCCGATGGAAGCATCGCGATGCGCGCGACAAGTCGATTGAGTTTCGCAGATTTGAAGAGTGCACCGTGCGAAGCATCGTGACCGATTACAAACAAACCAGAAACCATGGCGCCAGCAACGAGAATGAGCGGGAAGACCAACCACCATGTGTTCGTGCTGAGTAGCGCTGCGATCACAGCGAAATACAGGGCAAAGCTGCGCATGACATACGACATTCCTTTGAACGTTGGATTGTCATAACAAACTTCAGGAATGATCTTGATGACGTCGAGCAGAGTGCTCGGTTCGGCATTGACAGTCAGTTCGTTCACCTTCTTCATCGTATTGATACAAACGATGTAAGGGTCAACTAATCTTTCGAGGTATGAGCGAAAACAATTACTCAGAGATCAAAGTTCGGGCCCGGTGGGGCGAGATTGACCAAAACGGTCACATGAGAAATGTGGCCTACCTGGATTTATCGGCTAATTGTCGGATGGAGTTTTTTAATGCCAATGGCTACACATTGATGGATTTCTTTGGTGCAGGATTTGGACCAATTGTGCTCAAAGACGAGATTGAATATCGTGCCGAAGTGCGGCTCGCCGATGAACTGACAGTTACTAACGAGCTTGCAGGCATGAACGAAGACGGTTCTCGGTTTGTGTTTCGCAATCGTTTTATGCGGGCAGATGGGAAACTTGCTGCAAGTGTTTCAAGTTTGGTGATGTTTCTTGATCTTGCGACGCGAAAAAAGATGGCACCGCCAGAGAAATTATTGAATGCAATTTTGTCAATGAATAAATCTGACGACTACGCAATAATTAAATGAAACTTTGTTGATGAAGGTGGGCGTGCTGCAACGCACAAATTACAGAATGTGTGGCGCAATCACTGCGCTCGTATGTATGTTGAGATTGCGGTTTCTGTTCACTCCAATTTCTGCCGACGAGGGTGGATATCTTGCAATCGCACGTGCGTGGGGCAGGGGTGCGGTCTTGTATCGCGATGTGTGGGTGGATAGACCACAGGGTTTATTGGTTATCTACAGAGCGTTGACATTGATCGGCTTAGGAAATCCGATTGGGGTGCGTGTACTCGGAGTTGTTGCATGCATCGTTGGTTCGCTCGCATGCGGTTCAATTGCAAAGTCTTTGGTTGGAGAGCTAGCGGGTTGGTATGCCGCAATTGCGGCTGCAATCTTGACGAGCCTGCCGCAGATAGAAGGCTTTATCGCTAATGCAGAACTATTAAGTGGTGCTCTAGGAGCATGTGCCTTGGCGGTTGCTCTCCGAGCGTGTTGGAACCGTGAAGATGTCTCGATTCGACTGCTTATCGTTGCAGGAATAATCGGTGGCTGTTCTTTGTCGGTGAAACAGAGCGGATTTGATGCATTAGGGGCAGCGCTACTGGTCTTGCTGTTTGGTGTGTCGCCACTAACAAGATCAGTGCGTATGAGGTTCGCTTCAGTGGTTGCAGTTCTTGTTGGATTCTTGATTTCAATCGGACTGCTTGCATTGCATGGGGCACTGACTGGCTGGCGCCGATGGTGGTATGCGATTGCGGGATATCGGGCATCTCAACACAGTCTTCTTACGGGCACTGATTGGTCGAAATTTAGCTTTACCTACAACATTGTTTCCCCAGCGCTGTGGCCAATCATTCTTGTGATAGCTGCTGCTCTGTTTGTATTGCGAGATCAGAAACGGGGTCGAGTCCTCGCCGTGATTTCGTTGTGGGTCACCCTTGGCACTTGCGCATTTTTGCTTGGTGGCTTATTCCATCGTCACTACTGGGTGATTTTGATGTTTCCGCTCGGAACGGCAGTCGGCGCGATGGTTTCGCTCGTGCCAAAGTTGAAACTACAGCGAATTCTGTTTATCTCTGCGATTGTTGTGCCATTAACGATGACCGCGAATGCACAGATGATCGCACGAGAAGATGTGGGCTCTCGGCTACACGGAGACAGTCGTTTAAAAGGCGACGAAGAGATTGCAACATGGTTTGAAATTCACTCTCAAAAAGGTGATCAGATTTATGCAATGTGTGCGAGTGCCGCGCTCTACGGCAATATTTCTGCCGATCCACCGTTTCCTTATCTTTGGTACTTGAATATTCAAGAAATGCCTGGAGTTCGAGAACAAATTGCCGAGATGCTAAATCGAATCGACTCTCCTGAATATGTCGCCATGGCACAAAGCGCTTCCAACTGCGATTCTTCTGGTGCGGCACAACGTGCACTTGACGAGCATTACCACCTTGTCGATGAAGTCTCGGGTGTGCAGATAATGCAGAAGAATTAATTAGGCATCTAAAGCAGCAAGAGCTAATTCAAAAGCTTTTGCACCGGCGACAAGTGAAGCTCTTTCGGTCTCGTTGAGTACAGAGTATGGAGGGATGCAGAGTGCATCAGTGAGTTCTTCCGCTGCGACCATGCGGGCTCGAGTTTCGTCATCAACATGTGGGTATTCGTTTTCTGACCAGCCAAACATTTTCATATCTTTAGGTCGGTGTAGGTAATGAGCTTGAATTGCACTCACACCACTAGCGCGGACAGCAACAAGGTGGGCACTTCCTCGGTATTCACGAAGCGATGCAGCGAGTTGCATGGCTCTACCGGGTAAATCATCGACGAGGGGGAGCGATTTGAATGCGGCGAAGAGTGCAAGACCATCAGCGTCCGTTGCATCAAATACTTTTTGCATTGCAGAAACGAATTCGGCAAGATTGGGAAGTCCTGAGAGTTTTTCTCTTCCGGCAACCGCTGCGCATTCGTAATGCACCGACCCAATTGTTCGCGCCGGGTGCTTTGCAATAGCAAGAGTCCAAGCCGCATTAATAATGATTGGGTTGAAGTAGCCAAAAGCTGCAGCGACCACTGATCCTTCACAGTCGCCAAGCGCACCACCCCTACCCGCAACATAGAACTCCATACCTTTGAGGCCGAGTGACTTGCCGGTGTCGATTGTGGATTGAGAAAAGTAGTACTTATAGGCGTTGTTATTAAAAATGGGGCACACAATGCGGACGAGCTCTTCGTTGGTCATGTTTCGAGACTAATTCGTTAGCGTTACATGAATGCCAGTCAACGATATGTTCCCCCCAAACCCCGATTTGCCGTTGTTACACACCCGCCGCTACGAGGTGCGGGCGTTTCGAATGGCAGATGATCGCTTCATGTTGCGCGGTGTTGTCTGCGACGAAAAACCCGCTGGCGTGTATGTCTCCAATGATCCTGATCCGCTGTGGATGCATTTGATGATTGTGGATCTTGAAATTACTTACCCAGCGTTTGTAATCGAAAAAGCCTCGGTTGAATTTAAGAATCATCCGCATTTGGGCTGCACCGACATCACGGATCACTACAAAAAACTTGAAGGCATGTCAATCAGCCGTGGCTTCAATGCAAAAGTAAAAGAGTTATTTGCTGGACCACGTGGCTGCACACATATTGGTGCATTGCTGTCGGCGATGGCGCCGGTGGCGATACAAACCGGTTGGTCAATGCGGGCTTTCGTGGTGACTACTGATGCTGATCTTGATTCATCTGCGGCAAAAGATCAGCGTTCGCGTCAGTTCTCAGGCACGATCAACACCTGTCACATGTGGGACGAAGACGGTGAGCTGGTCGCAACTGTGAAAGCAGGAGGAGAAATCGAGATGCCGTTATCTGTGTCAATTCGACTTCGCGAGCTTGGACGTAGCGAAGAAGAGTGGGACAAATTTCGAGGCTAAAAATAAAGAAAGGCGACCCTTTCGGGCCGCCCTTCGTATCTGAATTTCTGGTTGTTAGCGCGTCAGGGGGTGACCCCGCAGACAATTACTTGGCGATATGCCAGAGGCTGTCGGTGAGTGTCCAGCCGTAGTCGGACTCTGCTGTAGCAGCCATTGCAAAGATAAAGAGGGCTCCACCTGCCATCGAAATGTTCTTCATGAATCCGATCATCTCGGTTTGCTTGGCTGTTGCGTCAGTCTGTGTCCAGAAATCGTGCATCTTGAGCGCCATGATGATGAGCAATGCTGCAAGCACAACTGCACCAAGATCGGCATAGATGCCAAGGATCACGGAGAGTCCACCAAGAACCATCAAGATTCCCGAAAGTGCATTTGCAAGTTTTGGTGCTGGCACTTTTTTGTATGCCGCGTACCCCGCCATTGCCTCTGCCTTGGTGAGATGATTCAAGCCGCTTGCTACAAACATAAAGGCGAACAAAATACGCCCGATCAACATAACTGAATTCATTAATTGCTCCTTGTGTTAAGAACCTCATTGGTGAGGTAGTTGCGAGCACAACTATATCATCAATGTAGTTGCGCACGCAACTACCTAGGTATGCTTGAACAATGGCAACTCCAAAGTGGCTGAATGACGCAGAGATGAAGGCTTGGCGCGGTTTTGTCACAACATCTCCCGACTTGATGAATGCCATAGAGCGAGACTTGGGTGTTTTTGGCTTGGATGCCGGCGACTACCAATTGCTTGCAATGTTGTCTGAAGCACCGGATCACAGACTCAAGATGTGCGATCTGGCCGACACGTTGCGGTTATCGAGAAGTGGACTCACTCGTCGAATGGATGGTGTAGTGAGAGCCAAATATGTCGAACGGATACAAGATAAGGATGACCGTCGAGCCTCGTTTGCGCATTTAACGGAGAAGGGCTATTCATTTCTAAAGAAGATTGCGCCACTGCATTTGAAAGACGTCCGCAGCCGAATGATTGACTTGCTCACTGATTCGGAAATCAAAGCTTTGGGTTCTGCGTTCGCAAAAATCAATGCTCATCTACGCACTACTGAGTAGATACCTCAAACTGGTAGTTTTGACGCATGGAAATACGCAAATTTGTAACTACATGTGAAGACATTCAGGCCGAACTCGGTGAGCCAACTGGACGCATTGTGCGCAAGGCGGTTTGTAGCGCGGTGATCACGAATCCGCTTGTTGGAAAGCGCCACAAAGACCTCACCATGCTCGAGCTGATGGGCGCAGAAATTTCTGGATTGTTGGCCGAGCGGGCACTTGCTGCTCTCGGAGTTGAAGCCGGGGAAGTAACTGCATACGGCAAAGCTGCCATCGTCGGCACTGCAGGTGAAATTGAGCATGCCGCAGCATTGATTCACCCAAGGTTCGGTGCTCCAGTGCGCAAAGTAGTTGTGCAGGGGCTCGACATCATTCCGTCGACCAAAAAAGTTGCAGGCCCAGGCGCATCGATCACTATTCCGATCACGAACAAAGACGACATCTGGTCGTTCAATGAAATGGACGCAATCGAAGTATGTATTGGTGATGCACCGATGGCGCACGAAATTGTGGTCAGCGTTGCATTGGCCGTTGGTGGCCGACCTTTCGCTCGAACAAATAAAGTGTCATGAGTTTCAAAGCAATTATCTTGCTCACTCGC
>CAZHIN010000032.1:0-15302 GCA_964532575.1 uncultured Acidimicrobium sp. | reverse complement strand
CGTTTCGGTCATCACGCTCGCAGAATTGCAGCATGGCATTTACAAGGCGGCCAACCTAGAGCAGAAGAAGATTCGGATGGCCACATATCAGCATGCAGCAACTCTTGAAGCGCTCAAAATTACGATTGAAATTGCAAACATCTGGGCCGGTCTGCGGGCGTCTGTACGTGGAGGAAAACGACAGATAACTGAGAATGACTTATGGATAGCTGCGACTGCAATTCAGCAAGGAATTCCATTAGTGACCCAAGACAGTGCGTTTGAAGGACTGCACGACCTTGAAACCATTTTTGTTTAAGACAATCCGCTAAACCTGTACCTATGCCAATTGTTCACGCAATCATTCTTGGGTTGGTGCAAGGGCTTTCCGAATTTTTGCCCATCTCGTCGAGTGGTCACCTTGCATTGGTGCCCTGGTTGTTTGGGTGGAATGACTTTGGCAATTTATCTAATGGCGCAGCTGTAGAAAAAGCTTTTGATACTGCATTGCACTTGGGCACGCTGTTGGCAGTGCTGTTTTATCTACGACAAGAACTCATTGGGTACGTGCGCGAAGGCGTGCGCGTGATCGTTGCCCCAAAACGTGCCGACAAGCAGATGGGCCGCAGGGCATGGCTGTTTGTTGCATCAGCATTACCTGCTGGAGTTGCCGGCGCGATAGGTGAAGACTGGGTGACCGAAAAACTTGGCAAACCAGTCATGATCGCAATTTCGTTGATCGTGTTTGGTTTTGTGTTGTTGTGGGCTGACCGTTTGGCTGGTGAGCGTGACGAAAACTCTTTTACTACTCGTGATGCATTGTTTATTGGCCTCACTCAAGTAATCGCGCTCAATCCGGGCACATCGCGATCGGGCATCACTATTACTGCGGCTCGCAGGTTTGGCTTTACACGCGATGCCGCTGCGCGAGTGAGCTTTTTGATGAGTGTGCCGGTGATTGGTGGAGCAGTGTTGTTTAAGTTGGCAAAACTTGCCAAAGACGGTGTGCCAGACGGACTTATGACGCCAATGATCGTTGGAATTGTTGCTGCTGGTATCTCTGGATGGATCGCAATGTGGGGAATGATTCGCATGTTGCGCAACCGCAACTTCAACGGATTCGTTGCATACCGAATACTTGTTGGCACAGGTGTATTGCTGCTTGCAGCAAGCTCGATTCGCTAACTCGATACCACCAGGGTTGCATCACCAATTGCTGCGGCACTTGCAACTGCTGCCGAAAACTCTGATGGCACAGCAACTACAACACCAAGGACAGCACCATTTGCTGATCCAGTTGTGTTCTGCATCAGGCTCAACACGAGTGCGTCGGCAGCAAGCACTACACCGTTGGCAATGATGTCGACGTGATCGCCAACCTGCATTGGAGGCAGCGCGGCTGGCGGCACGATAGCCACTGATCGAAAACCAACCGGTAGTTGCAACTGTTTTGAAGTGCTTGTGCCCGTGTTGGTGGTGGTGAGTAATTCGCCACTCGAAATTGATTGTTGCGCAATCGAACCAATTTGTACATCATGCAATGCTGTTTGAGCTACCGCAGAGCGAGGAAATGTTCGCACTACGAAAAGTTGGGGAGTGATGAGATCACCTGGCTTGATGTCGCTTGCTGCTATCAGCACAGAGGTTGTTTTACCGAGCGATGACGTTGCAGATTGCATGCGCGACAAGGTCACGAAAAATGCCATGGCGGCACAACAGACGAGACCTGCAATGACTTGTAGTTGCCGCCGATTATTGCGGCAGAGCCCCATGTAGTTGGCGGCGCCTATTTCGCGAATGCGCACGATGACGGGCGCGATGGCAGTTAAGAGCTTGTGAAGTGATGCCGGGATGAGTTTGTTGTTCATGCATTGTTGTGTGCGCGGGGCACATCAAAAATGCGGGGTAATAAAGCTGTGTTACGACGCAGGTGTGCTGGCAGGTGCTGCAGGCGTTGCGGCGGGAGTTGCCGCTGGTGCAGCAGTTGTGCTCTCGGATGCTGCTGGAGCGGAGGTGCTCGCAGACGTCGACGAAGTTGATGCTGGGGTCGTGCTACTCGAAGTCGATTTGCTGTCGGTCTTGTAAAAGCCACCGCCTTTGAACGACACGCCAACAGGGGTAAATACCTTTTTGACCGGCTTTACGACGCCATCTTGAGGATGGGCTAATTCGGTCAATGGGTCGTCGGTGAAAGCCTGATAGACCTCGATCGTCTCGCCAGAATCAATGAATTTGTAGACATACGTTGGCATCAGGTCAACAATTCTAGGATGCAAGGGTGGCAATGCACACCGCTGTTATCCCCGCTGCTGGGTTGGGGACGAGATTTCTGCCTGCGACCAAGGCGGTGCCAAAAGAGTTGATGCCCATTTTCGACACTCCCGCCCTGCAACTGGTGATGGACGAAGCAATTGGGGCAGGATGCGACCACATCGTTGTGGTGTCGAATAAAGCAAAGAGTGGCATTGAGGCGTATTTGGTGCCGTCACCCGATGTGGTCAAGCGAGTGCGCGACAGCGGTCGCACCGAATTGGCAGATCGACTTTCGAGGATTGGTACCGATGTGAAGATCACCGTCGCGTATCAAGACGTGCCGAGAGGTCTTGGTCATGCGGTTGCTTGCGCGCGACAAGCCGTTGGCAACGAATCATTTGCCGTGTTGTTGCCCGACGAATTGATGGGCGATGCTTCGTTGTTGACACAGATGTGGAAGATGCACGATGCAGGTGGCAAAAACGTAGTTGGCCTCAAGCAGGTTCCGATGAGCGAAGTGAGCGCATACGGTTGTGTGTCGACAACGGGCGCGCCCGACAAACAGGGTGTTGTCACCGTTACCGGTGTTGTGGAAAAACCTGCGATCAATGAAGCACCGAGCGATCTCATTTTGATTGGTCGGTATGTATTAGGCGCCGACATGTTTGACATGCTCGATACGCTTCAGCCAGCAAAGGGCGGAGAAATATTGCTGACCGATGCGCTGTTGATGGCAGCAACTGATGGCAACTTGTTGGGTGTGGTGAGCGAAATAGATCGGTACGACACCGGAACACCGATGGGCTGGTTGCAGGCTGTAATCGAGATTGCGCTGAAGCGCACAGATGTTGGTACAGAACTCTCTACATGGTTAGAAGGAAGATTCACATGAGCAAATTACAAGTGACCATTGATCCAAAAGAAGTTGGTATGTCGGCAGAGCGACTCAAGCGCATTGACGAACACTTTCAGCACTATGTAGATGATGGCAGGTTGCCTGGATACACCGTTGCTGTGGCTCGCTACGGACAAATCGCGCACGTGGGCACATATGGCATGCGCGATATGGAAAGCAAATTGCCAACCGAACTTGACACTATGTATCGAATTGCATCAATGACCAAACCAATCACTTCAATTGCATGCATGATGTTGGTTGAAGAAGGCAAATTGCAACTGACCGATCCGGTAAGCCAATTCATTCCTAAATTTCGCCACACCAAGGTGTACGAAAGTGGCACTGCGCAAAACCCGGTGCTAGCGCCAATGAAGGAGCCAATGCGCGTTTGGCACCTGCTCTCGCATACTTCTGGCCTTACGTATGCGCATAATTATTCGCATGTCGTAGACGAGATGTATCGCAATGCTGGTTTTGGTTTGGTTTCGCATGGCCAGGAGACGCTCGAAGAGACATGCGACCGCTTGGCAGACATGCCGCTTGTTTTCGAACCTGGCTCATCGTGGATCTACGGCGTGTCAACCGACGTATTGGGTCGCGTTGTTGAAGTTGCATCTGGAATGTCATTGAATGATTTTTTTCAAACGCGTATTTTGCAACCATTAAAAATGCAAGACACGAGTTTTTGGGTGCCGAAAGAAAAACTGTCACGTTTGGCTGCGGTGTACACACCAGACGAAACCGGATTAAAAGCAGTGCGCATGCCATCGATGGAGCAGTCGGTACTCACCAAGCCATCAGCCTTTTCGGGCGGCGGCGGGTTGGTCTCAACCGCGTATGACTATTGGCGATTTTTGCAAATGCTTGAAAATGGTGGCGAACTTGACGGTGCTCGATTGATCTCGCCAACCACTCTTGACCTGATGACGAAGAATCACTTGCCAAACAATCAAGACGTTTCGCAATTCGGTCGCGTTGTTGGCGAGGAAGTGTTTTATGACGGCTTGGGCTTCGGTCTTGGTTTTGCAGTGGTGATTGATCAGGCAAAAACCAAAGTTGCGTGCTCTGATGGCACATACAGTTGGGGTGGAATATTTAGTACCGCATTTTGGATTGACCCTGTTGAAGAGATCACTGCAACGTTTTATACGCAGTTGATACCGTCGACTACATACCCAATTCGCCCATTTTTGCGCAGCATGGTGTACGGCGCAATTATCGAGTAGCGATTGTTAGTTGGTGCGTGAAAATGCGCCAGGCTCATCGATCACAAAACCAAACTCGTCAACATGTACTTCAACGGTTTTGTTTTGTAGCAGGCTGATGTATTGCCACCGGTGAGTATCGACTCGCGTATACATCTGTGGCACCACAGTGACGCCAAGTGTCTCGGTGTCAATTGTGATCACGTTTTGAGTCGATGAATGCCCAACATGCAGTGGCAACCTGTGAGTCAATATCGAGTTGGTAAACGGCGTGCCTGGCAGGTCGATATCGATACAGCCGTCCAGCTCGGTTCGATGCTCGCCATTCATCTCGCCCCACCTGCCGTGGCCGTCGGTTGCGAGCCACAAGTCGGGTTCATCCATGTCTCGAAACAACAAGAATTGCTGCACGACCCACATTGCCGACATGCGGATAACGAAGTGAGCATTTTCGGAACCCAAGACTCCGTTAGCCGTCCAGCCCTCGTTCTCCCATAACAAATCAACGTGGCTGAGATGTGTCGAGTCGGCCAGTGTCCACGATGCAGAGTGACCCGACGCAGGAAGAGCCGAATAATGAACTGGGGAGCCAGAGTGCGAATTACTCATAGTTACAGCCTGTCATGTGGCGGTACCGTAGCGAGATAATGATCGCGATTCACGAGGCTCAAAAAACGGTGCTTGATGCATGTGGCGTGCTCGCGCCAGTTGCTACACCGTGCGAGCAGATGTCGGGCAGGGTGTTGGCGCAGAATGTAGTGGCGCCAGAGAATGTGCCACCCTTTGCCAACTCGGCCGTTGATGGCTACGCAGTGCGCACTGCTGATACTCAAACTGTTCCAACCGAACTCATCGTTGTAGACACGGTTGCAGCAGGTGCCGAACCAAAGATTGCTGTAATGAACGGTCAAGCAATACGGATCATGACGGGTGCGCCAATGCCGAAGGGCGCCGATGCAGTAGTGATGGTTGAAGACACGCTGCGTGTTGGTGATGACCGGGTGTCGATTGGCAAAGCAGCAAAATTGCACGACGCGATTCGCGACGCGGGTAGCGACGTGAACAAAGGTGACACCGTGTTTGTTGCCGGCACTGTGCTCAATGCGGCTGGAGCCGGAGTATTGGCGAGTGTGAATGCTCGGGTAGTGCAGGCGTACCCGCGAGCACGTGTTGCGTTGTTGTCGACTGGTGACGAATTGGTGACTGACGGATCACCGCTCAAGATTGGGCAAATTCGTGAAAGTAATTTGACGATGCTGGATGCAATGATCGCTGCTTCGGGGTGTGAAGTGATCAATTTGGGAATCATTAAAGATGATGAAGGGTTGCTTGAGCGAGTGTTGCTTGACGTGATTGAGCGATGCGATGCAATTGTGACGAGCGGCGGCGTCAGCATGGGCGACTTCGACGTGGTGAAGGCGGTGTTGTCGCGCATTGCAAAGATGCAGTGGATGCAACTTGCAATTAAGCCCGCAAAACCATTTGCGTTTGGACAGCTTCAAGCATCCGATGGGCGAGTGGTGCCAATTTTTGGATTGCCAGGCAACCCGGTTTCTTCGATGATCAGTTTTGAGTTGCTTGCAAGGCCTGCACTGCGCAAAATGATGGGGCACACGCGCGACTTATTGCGCCCGACAGTAAAAGCAGTGTTGGATGCGCCGATTCAGCGCAAGCAAGACGGCAAGGTGCACTACGTGCGAGTGTTTGGCGGTTTTGAAAGCGATGGTCGCTTGCATGTGCGCGACACTGGCCCACAAGGTAGTCACCAACTTGCATCAACCGCTCTTGCCAACGGCCTCGCATACGTGCCAGATAATGCAGGCATTGAGGCTGGCTCAGAGGTAGAGGTGTATGTCATCGGCGAGTTACTGGGCTAGCGCTTTGCCACATGCCCGTAGGCTGTTGCAATGGAATTGATCGATCCATTTGGGCGCACAGTGCGCGACCTGCGCATCTCGATTACCGATCGCTGCAACTTCCGCTGCACGTATTGCATGCCTGCAGAGGGCATGAAATGGTTGCCTCGCACCGAAGTGCTTACGTATGAAGAACTGCATCGCCTCGCATCTATTTGTGTGAACCACTTTGATGTTGACGGCATTCGCCTGACCGGCGGCGAGCCAACAATGCGCGCACACTTGCCCGTGTTGGTGCAAAAACTTGCAGGGTTGATTGTTCCTGTAACCGCCAACTCGCCGCGAGCAGGCAAACCAATCGATCTTGCAATCACTACTAATGGCGCAACACTGCGACTGATTGCACAAGAGCTGCGCGAAGCAGGGCTCGAGCGCATCAACATCTCAATTGACACACTGAAGCGCGAACGCTTTTATGAGATGACCCGACGTGACGAACTCGAGCATGTGCTCGACGGAATCGATGCTGCGATTGCCGCAGGTTTTTCACCTGTCAAGCTCAATGCAGTTGTACAGCGCGGTATTAACGAAGACGAAATTGTTGACCTGGCGACGTTTGGCCGCAACAAAGGCATTGAAGTTCGGTTCATTGAGTTCATGCCACTTGATGCGCAGGGCACATGGGACAACAATCAAGTTGTTGGCCAAGACGAGATCGTTGCCGCAATTGCTGCTGTGTATCCGCTCGAGTTGATGCCGGCTCGTGGCGCCGCGCCCGCAGACCGCTGGCGCTATCTGGATGGCAAGGGCACAGTTGGAGTGATTCCGTCAGTGACCAAACCATTTTGTGGCGACTGCGACAGAGTGCGCCTTACTGCAGACGGGCAATTTAGAACATGCCTGTTTTCGACCAACGAGTTTGACCTGCGCGCGATGTTGCGCGAAGGTGCAACCGATGATGCGATTGCTGCAGAGATCAAGCGTGCGGTGGGCACCAAGTGGGCAGGGCACAACATCGGTAACGTCACGTTTGTGCGGCCGCGCCGTTCAATGAGCCAGATAGGTGGTTGAGAATCATGGGTAATAAACATGTCTGATTTACAGTTTTCGCATCTCGATCCAGCAGGCAACGCCCGCATGGTTGACGTCACGCCAAAAGAAGCAACGCACCGTCGTGCGGTTGCGCGTTGCAAAGTGTTTATGAAGCCCGAGACAACTGCTGCGATTGCCAATCGCGAAGTGAAAAAAGGCGACGTCATTGCTGTTGCTCGAGTTGCTGGTATTCAGGCCGCCAAGCGCACAAGCGACATGATTCCGTTGTGTCATCCTCTGTTGATCGGCGCAGTACACATCAATTTTGAAATCGCTGACGATTTCATTGCTATCGAGGCGCAAGTCGACACCGTTGATCGCACGGGGGTGGAGATGGAAGCCCTGCATGCGTGCAGCGTTGCCGCCTTAACTATCTATGACATGTGCAAGAGCGCCGACAGGGCGATGGTGATCGGTGAATTGACGCTCTGGGAGAAGTCGGGCGGCCGCCAGGGCCTTTACCTGCGAGAAGATCAGTAAACCCAATAAACATAAGGGATTGGTCGGTAGTGACAGATCAAATCACCCCGTTGTTGTCCTATTTGTAGCCATTCTGTAATACACTCAATCCACTCATGAGCAAATTGATTTTGATCATCGTCGGCGCCGCATGGCTCGCAGTTCTCTTGCCTCCAATGGTTCGAGCCAAATTGCACGGCAGCCCATCCAACTCGGTGAGCAATTTCCGTCGTCAACTCAACTCGCTTGAGTCTTCCGGTGGCCGCAGCCAGCAAGGTCAGTTGCGCAACATGGCACGCCCACTCGCACCATCACAGCAATATCGCAGCGCAACCGCTCGCACCGCGCGTCCTCAACATGGCGCGTTGAGCAACATCACCGGCGCATTGATTCGCCCAGAAGGCGTTCGTCATCACCGTGCGCCAGCAATGTTGACCCCTCAGGCAATGGTGCGCCAGCGTCGCCAAAACTTGGTGGTGGGCATGGCTGTAGTGGTGGGCATTTCACTGTTCTTGGCGTTCACCACTGGGTCGAGCGCGTTTGTGTATCTGTTTACCGTCAGCCTGCTGGCGTTGTGTGGTTACTGCTACGTGCTGGTGCAATTGCGCATCAAGCGCGAAAACGAGCGGTATCTGCGTCAGTTTCGACGCGTAGCCTAAAGCCGCCGCCCGCTAGGGTTTGCTAGGCAAATAGGGGCTGTAGCTCAGTTGGCAGAGCGGTACGTTCGCAATGTACAGGCCAGGGGTTCAATTCCCCTCAGCTCCACGCCAACGGCGATACAACACGAACAGGGGATCATCAAGTGAGCTTAAGTTGGACAGAAGCGAACGCAGCAGTAACTGCACCGGGGCAAATTTTTGAGTTGATCGACGCCGAAGTGATGGGCGTGAAGACACAAATTTTTAAGAATGCACCGCAACACCTCGGACAAGTCTTTGCTGGTGCACGCGGCCATGGTGACAAAACATTTTTGGTCTACGAAGGTGAAACATGGTCGTTTGCAAAAACTATGGACCATGTGGACGCGCTTGCGTCTCTGCTCGTAAATACTTACAAAGTCAAGAAGGGCGACCGCATAGCAGTTGCGATGCGCAACTACCCAGAGTGGGTTATGTCTTTTGCGGCGATTATCTCGACTGGTGCAATCAACGTGTCAATGAACTCGTGGTGGACAGAAGACGAAATGAATTTTGCACTTGAAGACTCTGGTGCGATTGTGTATATCTGCGACGAAGAGCGCTATGCGGTTGGTGCCGCAACATGCGCGAAGCATGGCATCAAGGTATTGGTCGTGCGTACCGACAAACCAATGCCCGCAGGTGTCGACAAATGGGAACAGGTCTTGCCACTAGGCGATGCGCATCCTGGCGCAGATATTCAACCCGATGATGATGCGACAATTTTGTACACCTCGGGCACCACCGGTCGACCAAAGGGTGCGGTATCAACACATCGAGCAATCGTTTCGTCATTGATGGGCTTCTCGTCTCGCAACTCGGTACTCGCACTTGCTGGCACCAAACTCAAAGTCGTTGATGGACCAGAAATTCCCACATCATTTATTTTGATCGTGCCTTTGTTCCACGTAACGGGTTGCGTGCCAGTGATGATGAGTTGCTTTATTGCCGGACTCAAATTGGCAATCATGTACAAGTGGGATGCCGAGAAGGCCCTCGAGATGATTGAGCGCGAACAGATCACCAACTTTGTTGGTGTGCCAACCCAAAGCTGGGACTTGGTCAACTCACCAGCGTTCGACAAGTACGACACATCGAGCCTGCGCGCAGTGGGCGGCGGCGGTGCACCATCGCCAACATCACTTGTGGGCAAGGTCAATGACAAAGTCAAAAACGGAAGCCCACAATTGGGCTACGGCATGACCGAGACCAATGCATTTGGCCCCGGCATCACTGGCTCGGATTATTTGGCTCACCCAACTTCAACGGGTCGTGCAGTGTTGCCAATGCGCGTAGAGATTCGGGACGAAAATCTCAAGCCAATGCCAGTTGGCAAGTCGGGCGAGATCTGGTTCTTTGGACCGATGTTGATTCGTGGCTATTGGAATCGTCCAGATGCAACGAAGGAAACAATCGTTGACGGTTGGTTGCGCTCGGGTGACTTGGGCCGGGTTGACGAAGAGGGTTTTGTCTATGTCGAGGATCGCGTGAAAGACATGATCTTGCGCGCAGGCGAAAACATTTATGGCGCTGAAGTTGAAAGTGCAATTTACGAACACCCTGCAATTCACGAAGCTGCGGTTTTTGGTGTGCCGCACGAGCGTCTTGGCGAAGAACTGGCGGTTGCCCTTTATCCAAACGACAAAATGATCACTACCCCAGATGAACTGTGGGCATTTCTTGATAACAAGATTGCCAAGTTCAAAATACCTACACAGGTGGTGATCATCAATGAGCCATTGCCGCGAAACGCTGCAGGCAAGTTTTTGAAGCGCGATTTGCAGCAACAGATCGTTAAAGGAACCCTCGTTCCTACAAAACGATAATTACTGTTCTTCGGGCGGCCGAATATGCCGAAACTGGACAAGTAGCAACAAGTCGTAGGTGATCTTGAGCGCTGCGCATGCAAGAAGTGGCCACCCAAAGTTGGATTGATCGAGCATCCATCCCGCCGCAATTGGTGGAAGTGCACTTGCAAGACTGCGCGGAACATTGGTGATGCTGGCTGCAGCCGCGCGTTCGGGCGGAGTCACAACTGCCATCACGTAACTTTGGCGTGCAGGAACATCCATTTGTGAAAGCAGACCACGCACAACAAATAGTGTCATTGCGAGCCACACATTTGGCATAAACACAACGCCAACAAGCAACAGGCTTGCGGGGATGTGTGTGAACACCATCGTGCGCACTAGCCCAATCCGTTTGGCAACGCGCACCGAGAGCAAAGATGAAAAAGCGGAAAGCACTCCTGTAGCGAAGAAGATTGCGCCCAACGTGCTGACCGCAAGATCAAACTTATGAAATACCCATAAGGCAAAGATTGCTTGCGTGGCAAATCCGCCACCGAGTGAGTCGAGACTAAACAGAGCGGCAAGTTTGTATACGACGCCGCGTGACTCGGTGAGCGCGTGCGCACTAGAGGTTGGGTGATTATTGGCGTGGCTGGACAATCGTTGATAGATGAACAGCACAACGACTCCTGCAAGTGCATACATCACGAACGTAGATCTGTACCCGGCAAGCGAGCTGTGGTTATAACGCAGTGCTATCCACAGCGGTATGCCTGCACAAAGGGCACCGATTGAGCCGACAAGAGCGCCACTGAGGTTGTAGAGAGCGAACATCGCGGTGCGATCTAGGTCGGATGCCGATTGTGAAACCGATGCCTGCTCGAGGGGCAAAAACATGCTCACGTCGCCAGCAGATGGGTTCATCGTGCCCAAAAATCCGATCACGAGAAGTGCAATGAAACTTGTTGTCAGGCCGAAAGCAACTCCCGTTGCGATCATGATGCACGATGCATAAAAAAGTAGGCGAGCAGGCGCGATTCGGTGAGCAATGAGGCCAGTGCCAATTGTGAAAATTGCAGAACCAAAAAGAGATGCGGTGATGACTGCGCCAATTTGCATTCCACTAAAACCAAGTGCCAGCAGGTAGGCGGGCAACATGACATAGACCATGCCGTCGACAAACCCGCGAATGCCTCGAGTGCCAATGAGCATTCGACCATCGGCAGAGGCGCTTGTGGGCACGGCAAGCCAACCAAATCTCACATATGCACGGTAGTTGCTGTACCAACTAGTGTCTTGTCACGTGCCACCAATTGATTTAACCCGCGACGACGGGGTGCGTTACGACGCTGTTGCTATCGGAAACGCGTTGGTCGATGTGATCGCCGCAGTTCAGGATCAGTTCTTGGACGTTGAGCAAGTGGTCAAAGGCTCAATGACTTTGGTTGACGCTGAGCGTTCGGCGCATCTGTATTCGCGTATCACTAAGCCAACTCAAACAAGTGGTGGCTCGGCAGCCAACACCGCATATGGTCTTGCAAGTCTTGGTGGACGAGCAGGTTTCATCGGCAAAATTGCTGACGATGATTTGGGTCGAGTGTTTGGAAACGACATGAAAACAGTCGGTGTTGGGTTTCACCCAGGTGCCACATCGACAACCGAACCGACAGGTCGCTGCATCATTGCAGTGACGCCAGATGGTCAACGTTCGATGAGCACATTTTTGGGTGCGGCAAGCCTGCTCGACCCTGCAGATATCTCGCGCGACGCAGTTGCATCTGGAGCCGTGTTGTTTTTGGAGGGTTACCTGTTTGATCGCGATCATGCAAAGGATGCATTTCGCACTGCTTCAAAATATGCCCACGAAGCCGGACGCAAGGTTTCGTTAACTCTTTCAGATTCATTTTGTGTGGATCGCCATCGTGCCGACTTCATGGCGCTCATCAAGAACGACATCGATATTTTGTTCTGTAATGAATTTGAATTGCAGTCGTTGTATCAAACTGATTCATACGAAGAAGCACTTGGCAAATTGCGTCACGATTGCGAATTTGGCGCTGTTACTCGCGACAAGCGAGGCTCGGTGGTGATTAATGGTGACGAAGTGGTTCATATTGAGCCAGAACCAGTCGACCAAGTAGTTGACGCAACTGGCGCGGGCGACATGTATGCAGCGGGCTTTTTGTTTGGCTTTACACGTGGTATGAATATTGAAGATTGCGGACGACTTGGATCGCTTTCGGCATCAGAAGTAATTACGCATGTTGGCCCGCGACCATTGGTGCAGTTGAGCAGCCTGATTCCAAACCACCTACGCTGATACGTATGGCAACTGATTCTCACGACAATCTCACTGTTCTTGGCTCAACAATTCGTCACGCCATCGACCATGTAGAAGTGTTTCCTGCACCAGCCCATGTCACATTGGTGCGGTTTACCAGCGACGAAGTCACTTCAATTTGCCCAGTTACATCGCAGCCCGACTTGTCCCACGTAACAATCGAATTTAAACCAGATCAACTGTGTATCGAGTCCAAGTCGCTCAAGTTGTACCTATGGCGCTTTCGCGACATGGCTGTGTTCGCCGAGGCACTTGCTGCAGAGATTGCAAACGAAGTGATGGTCACCGTCAAACCGATGTGGGTCAAAGTTGAGCTCACGCAACGCCCGCGTGGCGGCATTGAAGTGCATGCTGTTGCCGAACGCAACCGCTAAATACTTACGCCTCTTCGTCGGCTGGTACGAACTGCAATTTTAGATCACCAAGATTGATCAGCGTTGAGGCAACCCAATGGCCAAGGGCACCAAAGTGTTCGTCGAGCACTGCACTTGTGCCATCTTGCAGTGTTTCTTCTGCCAACTCGTATTCACCTTCGTAAGTGATCTCAAGCGCAAAGTCGGTGGTGTCGCTAGATGTTGGATGACTCATTTCGATTGTGATGTTGTCGCGCTCGAGTTTGCCATTGCCAACTACTGGGCTATACATGACAGCGACATCGTCAACAACTGAAGGGTCTGGTTGCTGCGCAAGTCGTTGAATGCGAAACACGACTTCAATTTCGATGGATGGATTATGGTCGAGCACTTCTTCCACATACCAACTGCGATAAGCGGCCTGACTGCGACTAGGCCAATTGAATGTGATGTGTGCAACGACCCGCGGTGGTTGACCTTCGCCCGGCAGTCCGTAACTCGTTTCCCACACCAAGTCTCCAAGCAGAATGTCGGATTGCAAATGTTCTTCAAACGCTTGGCGCTCAAGAAATGCATTGCTAAAAGCGTCGCGAAGAGCACTGATTGCATCGGTGAAGACATGGTCGAGCATGCGTATGTAGAGTAGTCGCTAGCCTGAAGAAATGGCATTGGTCTTACTTGAAATAGCGGATGGTGTAGCAACACTCACGCTCAATAACCCAGACGAGCGCAACACGATGACCGCGCCGATGGTTGCCGAGATCGTTGCAGCGATGGATCGCATCGAGAGCGACAGTGCAGTTGGTGCACTTGTGGTGACAGGTACCGCACCCGCTTTTTGTGCAGGCGCCAATTTGGGAAACCTCGCGGAAGCCGACGGCGAATCTCTTGGCGTCATCTATGAAGGTTTTTTGCGCATAGCGCGAAGCCCGTTGCCAACGATTGCAGCGGTCAATGGTGCTGCAGTGGGAGCAGGAATGAACCTTGCACTTGGTTGCGATGTGCGCATTGCGGCTAAACGTGCCAAGTTTGATACACGATTTTTACAACTCGGCATTCACCCCGGCGGTGGACACACATGGATGCTGCGTCGCATTGTCGGACCACAAGTGACTGCAGCGACCGTGCTGTTTGGAGAAGTGCTGGACGGCGCTGAAGCACAACGAGTTGGGCTCGCATATCGCTGTGTTGAGGATGCAGACTTGCTTGCTATTGCGCATGAGATGGCTGCGCGTGCGGCGAGCGCACCACGCGAACTTGTGATTGAAACCAAAAAAACTCTTGCCGCTATGGCAGATGTGCAAACGCACCAAGACGCTGTGGCGCGCGAACTTACCCCGCAATTGTGGAGCACCCGCCAGCCCTGGTTTGCCGAGCGGCTGGCTGCACTGCAAGCAAAAATCACCAAAAAGTAAATACAAGACGCTGAGAGCGCCAAAGTCGCGCGGGTGTCGGCCGTAGGTGTACGGTACAACCAAGGGGAGCTAGCAGTGTCGAATTCGTCAGTATCGAGAGATATGAAAGGCGGGGGAAACAATGAGCAAGCGTCACAAACACCGACAAGTGGTGTTGCCACCAACAATTGAGACTCGGGCACACGCTCACAACGAGCGTCACCGAGTGAAATCAGAGTTGCACTCGGTGACCAACTTGGTGAGCCACGGAGTAGAGCCCGATGATGTCATCGAGCCTGGCCCAGCGTGGAAGCCACTGCATCACCACGATGCAGAAATTGGTATTCAGCATTCGCGCAAACAAACCATCAAGCACTGGAAGACGAAGGCTTGGAAGCGACGCAAAGTCGTGCGCAAACAACGAGTGCATGAGATCGAGCATCTGCGCGACATCGCGTAAATATTTCTAGATCTGATTTTTTATTGCAGCCACTCAGCGCTGAGTTGGTTGCGGCGTTGTTTCCATTCTTCAATAGTGAATCCGTAGCGCACGTGGTCTTCCCACACGCCATTGATTTCTAGAAAACGTTCGGCCAGACCCTCTTCGCGAATGCCAAGTTTTTCCATCACGCGACGACTGTTGTAGTTGCGCGGGATGATGCAGATCTCCATGCGGTGCAAATTCAGTTCTTCAAATGCATATTTTGACACCACAAGCACGGCTTCCGACATATAGCTTTTGCCGGCACGAGCCTCATCGATCCAGTAACCAATGGTGCCGCACTGCATGGCACTTCGCACCACGTTGTTGATGTTGACTTCGCCAGCGAACGAACCATCAATAAAAATTCCGAATGCATATGAGCCACCGGTCTGGCGTTCGCGGTCGCGTGCGATGCAGCGATTGTTGAACGCGTCGCGATTGGTAGCAGGGTCTGGAAGATACGCAGACTTGATGGGCTCCCATTTGCTGAGCCATTCGCTGTTGCGGTGACGAACTTCGCT
>CAZHIN010000031.1:15351-15856 GCA_964532575.1 uncultured Acidimicrobium sp. | reverse complement strand
CGAAGTCAACTGAGTGGTCGGCGGGCAGTGGGTTTGTGCGGGCGTCGTTGAAACGTGCATTCGTAAGTTTTGAATCCTTCAGTTTTTGAGCAGCACGATCGAGTGCGTACTGACTGATCTCGTAGCCAGTGAACGAGCTCTTTGGAAATGCTTTAGCCATCAGCAGCACGGCTCCGCCTGCACCGCAACCGATGTCTGCTATTGATGCACCAGCATTGAGAACTTTCGTGACACCATCGAGCGCAGGAAGAACGGCCGAAATCAGATTGGCGTTTGTCCACGGCTCAAAACTGCGCTCAATACCAACCGCACCTTCCGGGCCATGACTGTCGTAGTTGTGGCCAACACCAGTGCGAAAACTTTCTGGCATGCGCTTAAGTGACTCCATCGTTTGTGGCAGACGATGAAACATACCCATTCCGAAAGCGGGGTGGTTGTCGGTGGCAAGCACTGCGGTTTGCTCGGGCGACAAATAAAACGTGTCGTCACTAATTGCTGGTACTGA
>CAZHIN010000031.1:0-15341 GCA_964532575.1 uncultured Acidimicrobium sp. | reverse complement strand
CATTTTTGCTGAAGCCTGGTTGTATGACCACTCGCGCACCCATCTTTCGTTGAGTTGTGTTGCGTGCGCAAGTTGCGAAGTAGTCATTGGTTGAGGCGCCGCAGCAAGCGCTTTGTAAAGACCGAGTTGGTCGCCCAAATGCACCATGCCTGATGTGACTGCACCCTCAAGCTTGCTAAAAAGCAGAAAAGAAAAGAGTTTTAACTTGTCGGGATCGAGTTGTTCCATAGGGCAGACTGTAGTTATGAAAACACTCCCCAAGGTGATCGCAGTTATAGGTGTTGTGGCTATTGGAATGGCAATTGTCAGTGGTTGTGGCGGCAGGGATGGTGAAGGCCACACGATGGTGGTGCAGTCGTCTACCGATAGAGGCGTGACGGTGCAGGCAACAGGCACGATCAAAGTAGTGCCTGACGGTGTGTCCTTTAATTTTTCGGTGACTGCGCTGACTGACTCGACAGCAACTGCAGTATCGCAAACGAGTGATGCGGCTGCCAAGGTGCGCGAAGCTCTCGATGCTCAAGGCGTAGCAAAAGACGACATCGCAACGCAGAACGCAACGGTGTACCCGGAATACAACTATCTCGCTGACGGATCGACATCATTGAAGGGGTACAGGGGTCAGCAGGTGTTTGTAGTGACATTGCGCGATGCGACAAAGGCTGGTGAAGTTGTGGATGCAGTTGTTGCGGCTGGTGGAAATGCAGTGCAGATCAGTTCGGTAACACCGACATTGCTCGACACCGATGCAGCGGCAGGCGATGCGCGCGACAAAGCTGTTTCAATTGCAAAGAGTAAAGCCGAGGCATATGCCAGGTTGCTCGACGTTGATTTGGGTGATGTTGTGTACGTAACCGAAGTGGCCGCACCAGCAAACTTTGTGCCAACGTTGATGGCCGACAAGGCAGTAGGTGCAACCGAGAGTGCACCCACGCAGATCGATCTTGGCCTACAAGAGGTGTCGGTGACGATTGAAGTGCGTTGGAGCCTGAAGTAACGCTTCGCTTGGCGAATTAGAGCGAGATTTGCATGACGACATGCTGGATGTCGTTGAGCAGAGTGTCGCGCGTATACGTCCAACCTCTTTTTTCATACCACTGTTGTTGATCTTCGGTGTAGAGAAACATCTCGTTGTAGCCGAGTTGCCGTGCGCGGTTAACAACGTGTTCGATAAGCGCAGAGCCAACCCCAAGTTTGCGGGCATCAGGAACAACAAAGACTGCAGCAAGCCAGGGGCCTGGTTCGGTGGCGCCAGGGAGTTCGTCGTCGTCAACAAGTGTTGCAAGACCAAGTAGTTCGTCGGCAAAGTTGAGTGCGGCAAACACTTCAACGAAGCGGTCGGCGTATGAACCAGTGGTTGTAAACATGTCGATATAGGTCTGCAATGTGTCTTCTGGAAAGTCGTGCGACCATGCGTCAAGTGAGAGTTGCGCGGCAGGTTTGTGATGATGCGGAACTTGGCGGATTGGAACAATTGAAAAAGTGGTGAGTTGTGCTGGCAGATCAAACGAACCGTCGGGGTTGCATGGAAACTCGACGAATTGAGTGACTGCACCGAGATTGACCGTGCCATAAATATGTGGAAAGAGTGGCTCGTGGGGAAGCGACGGTGAGCCATCGATGTGCGCTGGAGGTTCCCACTTGAGTGGGCTTGCTAGATAGGTTTGGTTGATGACGACGAGCACCATGTCGGTTGCACCGCGGTAGTACTTGTTGGCAACATCGCACATCTGTTGTTCGGTAGAACAATGAATAAAACCCTCGGTGGCAAGTGATGGGGCGGTGATGAAACCTTGTTGCAATGCCTCAAGGCAGTTTGCCGAATTGGTCAAATGCAATATCACGCGCATCAGCGTAAGCCGTGGGGACTACTTTTGGCGAAGATCTCGTACTTTCCACTTACCCTTTACGTCAAGAATTTCTGGATCTCCAGTAAGGATTACTGCACTGTGTTGCAATGCGGTAGCTACGCAGAAGGAATCTCCTAAAGACATCTTGTGGTTGGACTTAATAAGCCCCGCTGATGTTGCAATATTGATGTCAACGGGAACAATACGAGTTTTTGCGCGGAGAATAGTCATTACTTCGTTGGCTGCATCAATTCCACTTCGGCGATTTGTTACATAGAAAACTTCTGTCGCATTTACTGTGCTGATATATGGGCGGTGCTCAAGCAGGCGCTCAACAACTGTGGCGACTGGCTCTTCATTTTCAATAAGCGCGATTACTGCCCAGGAGTCGAGGCAGTAGTTCATTTTTCCTCTTCGCGGCGGTCTTGTTCGAGCAACTTCAGCATCCCTGAGTGAGGGAACATGCCTTTAAGTGACTTGGTCGAAGCGACTGACTGAATGAAAACTCCTTGAGGGGCAAGGGTGACAATGACTTCATCACCTGGCTCGAGGCCGAGTTCATCCCGGATTTTTTTTGGAATGACTACCTGCCCTTTTGGACCGACTTTTTGTGCCATGACGAGATCGTAGCAATTTGGTATAACTCTGGGTATAACTTTTTGTGAAGTTGTTTTCATACCCGCAGTGTGTGCGGGAGAGATGTCTTAAGTGGCGTTGGCAAATCGCGAATCTGCGAGCAATGATGCAATCACAACGAAGATTCCACACCATGCCAAGACCGTGGGTCGCTCACTCAGCACAACAGCACCGAGCAGCGTTGCGACAACTGGCTCGACCAAAGTAATCATTGTTGTTTGACTAGGTTCAAGATGTCGCAAGCCAATTGCGTACGACCAATAGGCGAGCGCAAGAGTGACAATGCCGAGCCACAAGACCATCACAATCGCATCGGTGTGAGTGAGCCACTCGAGATCGACAAACAACAATGTTGGAGCAAGCATGAGTGAAGCAATTCCAAACACTTTGGCCATCGCGAATTCGCTTGAGACCCCGCTTGAAAGAATGGTTTTGCTACCGAGTGCAAACAGGGCGTAGCCAAGGCCAGCGCAGAGTGCTAGTGCAACACCCGACATCGTGACTTGAGATTCTTTACCTGAAATAACAATCAGGCTCATGCCGACAATGGCCAACACCGTGGTGCCAAGCCATGAAACTGATGGTGCTTTACGAGATGAAATTGCAGTGATTGCTCCGGTGATGAGTGGTGCTGAGCCAAGTGCGACAACTGTGCCTACGGCTACTCCTGTTGAACGCACCGCACTGAAAAATGCTGCGCCGTACAGTGCCTGGCCGAATGCTGCAGCTACCCAAACCCAAGTGGCGAGAGGTGCATGCTCGACTGTATGGCTACGACTGGGTCGCAAATAAGCAATGAAGAACAGCACGAGTGACCCAATGAGAAATCTGATGGTGGCAACCCCAAGTGGAGACGAACCATCAGGTCCAAGTTGTTGTGCTGTGCCTGTGGTGGCAAAACACACAGCCGCCAACACAACGAGATGGCGAGAGCGCATGGAAAGAACCGTAGTTGGTGCGCCTGTAGATTTGAGGTGAGTATTGCTCCTGTAGCTCAGTTGGATAGAGCGGCGGACTTCTAATCCGTAGGTCGTAGGTTCGATTCCTACCGGGGGCGCAAAATTAATGCTTGGGCAACGGCATTAAAACCACGGATTGTCTCCGCCGAAAGAGCGGATGGCGAAGCGCTTGGATATGTGGAGAATCGAGCGATGACGGTGCGACTCGGGCGATGGATCCAGCAGTATTGACCGAAAATTCCAAGACCAGAAAACTGTTGGTCACGCTCTTTGACCCAAAACGCATTGTGGTACATAAACCAGTCGTCACCTTCGAAGCTTGTGTCCGGAGAAGTTTGGACATAATTCGTGTAACAGTTGCGCGCATCTTCGTCGCCTTCACGTGTGTCTTGCACCCAACTCTCTGGCAGCACAGCCTGACCATTGATCGCTCCGTCGTTGAGATACGCCAGACCAAATCGAGCGAGATCGCGAACTGTGCACGACATACCACCCTCTGCAGCGGGGAAACCAAGCGGATCAACCAAGATGTCGGCGCGATGTTCCATTCCAAATGCGCTCCAAATATCTCGCGACAAAACATCGTTGAACGGGATGCCATTGACGATCTCGAGAATGCGCGCAACAATGTTGGTGAGCGGTGAGCGATAGTCGAAGAGAGTTCCGTGTGGTCGCACATTCGCATACGTAGCGAAGTGTTTCAGCACACCAATGGCGGGGCGATCACCGAGTGGTCGATAACCAGCCTGTCGTTCGTATTCGATGAGCACCGAATCCGAGTCGGGATCGAGATATAAATCGTAATCTTCGACAAAATCTGTACCCGCAGTCATATCAATGAGGTGTCGAACAGTGCATCCTTCGAGGCTGGTGCCGGCAAACTCGGGCGCGATGGTGGTGACTTGGTCACTGATGCGAAGAAGACCCCGACCAATGGCAACGCCCAATGCAGCGGCAGTCATCGATTTAGTGACGCTCATCAACAGATGCAAACTTCCTTCGTGAAGTCCATTGAAGTAACGCTCGTCAACTATTTGACCATCGTGGATCACGCAGATAGCGTCGCAATAAGTTTCACTTAAATGGCGATTCCAATTTGTGGATGAGCCATCGAGGGCGGTGAATGTGATGTCGTCTAGGTCAATGGGACGTCGGGGTAGTGCGCTTACGAAGTCACCATGATTTGAGATTGGAGCAGTTTTTACCAAGTCCGCTACATGATGGAAGGCCCAACGATTGTGTGGAGGATCCATCCAGTTGTCGAAGGTCGCAGTTGTGCTCATGGGCCGAGTGTAAATGACAAGGCAATGGCCGCGAGTTCGACTCACGAGTTGATTGGGAATAAACACCACATGTTTGTGGGTTTTGGGGTCTCATCGTCTATCCTTTCGGGGTCAGACTTGAGAGAGGTCTTCACTTGAAATTCAAAAAAGGCGACACTGTCATCTATCCACAACACGGTGCTTGCATCGTGCACGGCATCAAGCGCATGAAGGCTTTTGGGGCAGTGCAGGAATATCTGATCCTCAAGACCGTGATCAACGAAATGACGTTGTCGGTGCCAACTGCCATGGCCAATCAGGTTGGAGTGCGTCCGCCGGTATCCAAGTCAGAGCTCGAAGACTTGCGTTCGGTGTTGTCGAAAGCCGACCCGCGCGTGCCTGCAAACTGGTCACGACGTTTTAAGAACCACCAAGAAAAACTCAAGAGCGGCGACGTGTATCAAGTAGCAGAAGTGGTGCGCAACTTGGCTGCACGCGATCGTGACTCGGCATTGTCGGCAGCCGAAAAAACAATGTACGACCGTGCTCGCATCAACTTGATCTCCGAGATATCGCCTGCACTGAAGGTGTCGACCGATGCCGCACAAGTGTGGCTCGACGCAGCACTCGAACAAGGTGTGCTCAAGCCATCGAAGGGCGCCAAGTTGGTGAAGCAGGCTGCAAAGACTGCGCCGAAGCCAGTGGAAAAATCTGCTGTAAAGACTGTGGCAAAAGTTGCCAAAGCCCCAGCCAAGACTCCAGCCAAAGCAGTTGCCAAAAAGAAATAGCCAACTATGGCTCGCCTCGGTTACGTCGGTTTAGGAATCATGGGTGGGCCAATGGCTCGCCATCTCGCAACTGCAAAACATTCGATGACGGTGTACAACCGCACGACCGCAAAAGCAGATGCATGGGTTGAGCAACATGGTGGAGCACGAGCGCTGACTCCGCGAGAAGTTGCTCAAGCTTCTGACGTGGTGTTGATGTGTGTTGGTAATGATGACGACGTGCGCTCGGTGGTGTTCGGTGCAGATGGAATTTTGGCTGGTTTGAAAAACGGTGGCATCTTGGTTGATCACACAACAGCATCTGCCACGATTGCACGCGAGATTGCAGATGCGTGTGCAAAGCAGGGGTGTGGCTTCGTTGATGCTCCGGTGTCCGGAGGTCAAGCAGGCGCCGAAAACGGACAGCTCACAATCATGTGTGGCAGCAACGATCCCGCAACGTTTGATGCAATCGAGCCAATCATTGCTGCATACGCAAAACGCAGCAAGCTTTTGGGTACCGCGGGCTCTGGGCAATTGGCAAAGATGGTGAACCAGATCTGTATCGCAGGTATTGCGCAGGGTTTGTCGGAAGCACTCAACTTTGCAATGCGCGCTGGCCTTAACCCTGATGATGTGGTCGATGTGATCTCAAAAGGTGCGGCGCAGTCTTGGCAAATGGAGAATCGTGCCAAGACAATGGTGCGCAACGAATTTGAGTTTGGTTTTGCAGTGGAGTGGATGCGAAAAGATCTCGGCATCTGTTTTGATGAGGCGTCACGCAATGGCGCGCAATTGCCAATGACCGAAATGGTCGACAAGTTTTATCAAGAAGTAGTTGCCATGGGCGGCAAGCGCTGGGACACCAGCAGTTTGATTGCTCGCTTAACTGACTGAAAGCCGCAACTGGTTGACTCCGCGAATGGTGAGCCTGTCGCGCCACGAGGGCTCGCCATCTATCTCGATGTGAGCGAAGCGTTTGATCAGTGATCCAACAGCAATCTCGGTTTCAAGTTTGGCCAACGATGCACCCAAGCAATAGTGAATGCCCGAAGCGAAGGCCATGTGGCGGTTGGCATTGGGGCGGTTGAGTTGCAAGTTGTGCGGATCGTCAAACATTGTTGGGTCGTGGTTTGCTCCACCGAGTGAGGTGAGTACAACGGTGCCAGGCTGCACGGTGAAGCGTTCGTTGTCGACTACGTAATGCACCGGCACGAGAGGGATACGCACGGTGTGTTGCACGGGGCCGTCAAAGCGCAACAGTTCGTCGATGTGTGACTGGGTGAGGCCGTTGTTGTGGACGATGGCTTGTTGCTCGGGGTTGTTGAGTAGTGCAAGCGTGCCATTGCCAATCAAATTGACCGTTGTTTCGTGACCTGCGATGTACAGCAGCACTACGAATGCCATCAGTTCTTCTGTGGTCATTTGCTCACCAGACTCCTCGGCGGTGATCAGTGACGAGAGCATGTCGTCGCTTAAGTGTTTGCGGCGGTCTTCGATGATCAGCGTGAGATAAGGCACGAGCTGAGCGATTGCGCCCTCTGATCTCTCAAGGTCTTCATCGGTGGCAGTTGGTTCGAGTGAGTTGGTGATCAGTTGCGACCATTCGCGCAACTCGTCGGCGCGACCCGTTGGCATGTCGAGTAACTCGGAAATCACCTGAAATGGAACTGGAAATGCAAGATCGTCAATCAGTTCAATGTGCCCGACTTCTTGAGCGCGGTTGAGCACGTTGTCGACAAGATGTTGGATGCGCGGTCGCAGGCGCTCCATTGCAGACGGTGTGAACGATTTGGAAACAATGCGACGCAGTCGTGTGTGATCGGGTGGATCGAGATTAAGGATTGATTTGGTGCGCGTTCGTTGCTGGTCGCGATATTTTTGTCGCGACGGGGTTGATGCTTGTGTTGAATATTTTTCGATGTCGCGAGAGAAGTCTGCGCTCTTCAGGGTTGTAGAGACATCTTCATAACGAGTGAGCACGACCATGCCAAATGGGGTGGTGTGCACTGGTTCGTTAGCGCGCAATGCGTCATAGTACGGATATGGATTAGCGCGAAACGCCGGATCGAATGGATTGAACTCTGGTTTTGTCATTTAGGCAAATGGTGCTGCAGGGATATATTGCGCAATTTCCTGGCCGTCCATCACGATCCACTGCGATCCCACGATGCGTTCGGTCAGCGCGCGCATTGCGAGGTCTCCTGCGACTGAAACCTTCATGATGCCGAGTCCAAGCAAACTGAGATTTTTGCGGGTGTTATCACTAAGTAATGGTGTGTCAAGAAAAGCAGGGCACAGCGCACTGACACAAACTCCGTGCGGCTCAAGCGCTGCACCAAGAGATTTCGTGAGGCCAACCATTGCGTGCTTGGTGAGACCATAGATGGGATCTGCGGCAATTGGCACGATGCCTGCGAGTGATGCGGTGATCAAAATATGACCAGTCTTTCGATCGATCATGCCGGGTATTACGGCTCGTGCACCAAACACTGCACCGTCCACATTGATGCTCATGATGTGCTGATACGCATCATTGTCAAGGTGTTGAAACGGATAGTCGACTGTTGCACCAAACACATCGGTTTTCGTTGCTACGCCCGCATTGAGGCACACAATGTCGAATGGTTTATATGCAGCGATGATTTTTTCCCACATGGTCGAGTCGGTGACGTCGAGATGTACGAACTCGCCGCCTACTTCAGATGCAATGGCCCTACCAAGGGTGTCATTGACATCGGCAATCACGACGCTCGCGCCTTCGCGAGTAAAACGGCGAGCCATTTCGGCACCAATACCGCTTGCTCCACCAGTAATAAATGCACGTTGACCAATGAGTTGACCTGCTTGTTGTCCCGACATTTTTCCTCGTGTATCTGCCAAATTTTATTCGCTGTTATTTACCCTGAACTGCAGTTGCAAACGCGTCAATCAGTCTGCCAAGTTCGGCGTCGGTGATCACTAGCGGAGGACAAAACGCAATCGTGTCGGTGTTGATGGCGCGCGCAATTGAGCCCAACTGAATCATGCGGTCGCGAATGGCAACAGCGTTTTGGTCGGGTTTGAGACCTGCAGCCCAAACCGCGCCATCGCCACGAACGTGGTCGATCAAGCCATCTTGTGCAAGAGCCTTGAGCCCAGCGCTCAACACGGCACCAACATGTTTGGCGCGCTCGATCAAACCTTCGCGCTCAATGATCTCGAGGTTCTTCATGGCAGCGGCGCAGACAGCAGAGTGACCGGAGTAGGTGTATCCATGTCGCAAGAAAAAGTTTGGATCAGACTCGAGGGCATCGCACACCTTGCGTGCAACAAAAACTCCGCCGAGAGGTTGGTAGCCAGACGTGACGCCTTTGGCGAAGCACAACAAATCTGGAGCAACGTTATAAAAGTTTGCGGCAAACCATGTGCCCATGCGACCGAAGCCAGAAATCACTTCGTCAAAAATAAGAAACGCACCGTGTTGATCACACAACTTGCGCGCACCTTCCAAATATCCGGGTGCTGGTGGCCAAACTCCGCCGGCACCTTGAATCGGTTCGGTGATCACTGCAGCAATGCGCGAACTATTTTCGCTCATGAACTTTGCAAGGTCTTCCAAGTTGTCGCTGTCAACTTGCACAACTTCGGGAAGCAACTGGCCATAACCAATTTTGTTGAGTGGCAAACCTTGCGCGCTCGTGCCGCCGTAGTTGGTGCCGTGATAGCCACGCATGCGCGAGATGATGATGGTGCGCTCTGGGTGGCCAGCCTGCACTTGGGCAACTCGAGCAAGTTTCATCGCCGTGTCCACAGACTCTGAACCGCTGCCGCATAAAAACACTCGTGCATCTTTCATTGGCGAAATTGTTTGCAACTTGGCTGCAAGCTTTTCGGCGATGTCATTACTAAACGGATCAAATGTTGAATACGTTTCGAGCGTACTTATTTGCTCGGCTACGGCCTGAGCGATCTCATCGCGTCCATGACCCACTTGGCTGTACCAAAGACTGCCAATGGCGTCGATGTATTCGTTGCCCTTGTCGTCCCACAGCAATGAGCCCTTGCCCCTCACAATGCGCACAAAATCAGTTTTGGTGGGCTTGGCAAAGGCGTGCAATAGGGGGTCTGTCATGGCAGTCACGCTAGTTGGCGGGTGAGTTGCTAGGGGTTACAGGCCGTCATTTCGCCTAACCTGTAGACGGTATGAAGGGCCTCATTCTCTCTGGTGGTGCTGGCACGCGTCTGCGACCAATCACCCATACCAGCGCCAAGCAGTTGGTGCCCATCGCCAATAAGCCGATCTTGTTTTACGGCATCGAGGCAATGGCAAAAGCGGGCATCAAGGAAATCGGGATCATGATTGGCGAGACCGGCAAAGAGATTCGAGCAGCGGTTGGCGATGGTTCGCAGTTTGGTGTCAAGGTCACGTACATCCCGCAAGATGCACCTCTTGGTCTTGCACATTGCGTGCTCATTGCGCACGACTTTTTGGGTGACGAAGATTTTGTGATGTACTTGGGCGACAACATGCTTGAGCAAGGGCTCACACAGTTTGTTGACGACTTCAAAAGCAATCGCGCCGCTGGCGGACCAAAGGCGCCGACCGCACAAATCTTGTTGTGCCACGTAGAGAACCCAAAGCAATTTGGTGTTGCCGAGATTGACGGCAATGGTCATGTGTTGCGACTCGTTGAGAAGCCGGAAAATCCACCAAGCGATCTGGCTCTCGTGGGTGTGTACTTGTTTGACAAGACCATTAACGAGGCAGTGCGCTCGATCAAGCCGTCGCCACGCGGAGAGTTAGAGATCACCGACGCTATTCAATGGCTTGTTGATCAAAACAAGGTTGTGCATCATCAGGTGTTGCAGGGCTGGTGGATTGACACTGGCAAAAAAGATCCGCTACTGGAGTGCAATCGTCTTGTGCTTGAAGTGCTCGAACCCCGTGTCGAGGGTGAAGTGGATAGCGCTTCGCAGATTGAAGGACGAGTTGTTATCGAAAAGGGCGCCGTTATTAAAGGCTCGCGCATTCGTGGACCGGTTGTGATCGGCAGCGGCTCGGTTGTTGACCACAGTTATATCGGGCCATACACGTCACTTGGTCGTAACTGCAAGGTTGAGCATTCAGAGATGGAGCACTCGGTGGTGCTTGACGGCTCGAGCATTATTGGCATCGAGCGCCTCACCGACTCACTCATTGGTCGCGATGTTGCGGTTACTCGCTCTGAGCAAAAGCCCCGCGCGTTGCGCCTGATGTTGGGTGACGATTCGAAAGTGGAGCTGGAATAGATGCCAACAATTACTGAGTCAACAATTATTTCTGGTGTACAGATTGTTGAGCCGACGATGTTTAAAGATGATCGCGGCTATTTCATCGAGACCTATCGTCGCGAATGGTTTCCACTTGGTCGCGAGATGGTGCAGGGCAATCGTGGCGACCGCCAACAGGGTTGCATCGTTGGGCTGCACTATCACCTGCACCAAAGCGACTACTGGTACGTGCCGTACGGTACGTGCAGGGTGGTGTTGCACGACTTGCGCACTGGCTCGCCAACCGATGGCGCAACGCAAGTTGTCGATTTGGGTGCGCGTGCTGACGGCACGCATGACCACCGAGGCATTTTTATTCCGCCAGGCGTTGCTCATGGTTTTGCATCACTCACCGACATGACCATCACGTATTTGGTTGATAGCTATTACAACCCAACTGACGAGCGTGGACTTGCGTGGAATGACCCAGGCGTCAAAGCCGACTGGGGTATTGCCGACCCAATCCTGTCGAAGCGCGATCAAGAAAACCCACAGCGCGGCCAGATCGACAAACAGTTTCAGCCACACTTTGGCTTACGCACCTGAGGTAACCACGTGAAGATTTTTGTTACTGGCGCAGCCGGCTTTATTGGTTCAAACTATGTGCGCTTCGTGCTGTCGAACACCGATCACACGGTTACGGTGTACGACTCGCTCACATATGCGGGCAACATGTCGACGCTTAAAGACGTAGATGACAACCCAAGGTATTCATTTGTAAAAGGCAACATCTGCCAGCCGGGCGATGTGATGGCTGCAATGAAGGGTCACGACGCGGTTGTGCACTTTGCGGCAGAGAGCCACGTGGATCGCTCGATTGTCGGCAGCGAAGATTTTATTCTCACCAATTGTTTTGGCACCAATGTGATCATGGATGCCGCGCGACAACTTGAGGTTTCTCGCGTCGTGCACATTGGCACCGACGAGGTGTACGGCTCGGTCGAGGTTGGCTCATCGAAAGAAACTGATCCACTCGAGCCACGTTCGCCATATTCGGCATCTAAAGCCGGCTCTGACTTGATTGCGCTCAGTTATCACGCGACGCACGGTGTGCCGGTTGTCGTTACGCGTTGTACTAATAATTTTGGACCATTTCAATATCCAGAAAAAGCGATTCCGTTGTTTACTACCAACTTGCTCGACGGCAAAAAGATTCCTCTGTATGGCGATGGGCTCAACGAGCGCGACTGGCTCTATGTAGACGACCACTGCACTGGCGTGCAACTGGTGTTAGAAAAAGGCAATGTTGGTGAGATCTACAACATCGGTGCTGGCAACGAGACCGCAAACCGCGTGCTTGTCGACAAGCTGCTCGCATTGTTGGGCAAAGACGACTCAAGTGTGAACTATGTTGCCGACCGCCTTGGGCACGATCGCAGATATTCGGTAGACATAGCCAAAATCACCGCGCTGGGTTGGAAGCGGGCTCGTTCACTAGATGAAGCACTTGAGCAAACAGTTGCGTGGTATCGCGACAACCGCTGGTGGTGGGAGCCCCTCAAGGCAAACAAGTAATGAAATTTTTGATCACGGGAGCCAATGGGCAACTTGGTCATGAGTTGGTGCGAGCAGCGATTGCATCGGGACACGAAGTAACTGCAACTTCGCACGAGACACTCGATATCACTGTCGAGTCCGAGGTTAAATCAGCGATTCGCACAGCCCAACCCGATGTCGTGATTCACGCTGCTGCATGGACTGCCGTTGATGCATGTGAAAGTGACCCTGACAAAGCGATGTTGGTGAATGGCACCGCAACGAAATATGTTGCAGATGCCGCACACGCCATGGGCGCGCATATGGTCTACATCTCGACCGACTATGTGTTTGACGGAAATAAAAATTCGCCATACGTCGAGGACGACACGCCGAACCCGCAAAGTGTGTACGGCGCAAGCAAGTTGGCAGGCGAGAGAGCACTTGGACCTACCGATGCAATTGTGCGCATTGCGTGGGTGTGCGGTTTTTACGGCGCAAACATGGTCAAGACCATCTTGAAACTGGCTGAACAACCGCAACTCAAGTTTGTTGATGACCAGAGAGGCAACCCGACGTTTGCAGATGATGCAGCAGCAATGATCGTGCGCCTTGCAGCCGAAAAGCGGTCGGGCATTTGGCATGTGACCAACCAAGGTGATGTGAGTTGGTATGAGTTTGCCCGCGAAGTAGTGATGGCTGCCGGGTTTGATGCCAACAAGGTTGCACCTATCAAGACTCACGAATTGCAGCCACCACGCCCAGCAAAGCGACCGTTTAATTCGGTGCTCAACAATGGAAGCCTCAAGGATGCCGAGATTGAGTTGCTGCCCGATTTTCGTGTGCCATTAGCCCGTTTGGTGCGACAGCTTCGCAACAACGAGCGAGGGTAGGGTTGTCGTTGTGAATCAAGAGCAACTTCTGATTGAACTCGAGCCTGTTGCGGCAAAGTTGTATGAGCGCCACCAGGGTGTTGCCAAAGAGTGGTTTCCGCACGAGATGGTGCCATACGGTCGGGGCAAAGATTTTGAGCCAGGCAAGCAGTGGGTGCCCGAGGATGCCGACTTTGGTGGAGGTGACACGGAGATCGATGAAGCAGTACGTGCTGCGCTATTTGTCAATTTGCTGACCGAAGATAATTTGCCCTACTACTTTCGCGATATCGACCGATTGTTTGGTAGCGACACCGCATTTGGTGAATGGGCACGCAACTGGACTGCAGAAGAGGGCAGACACTCGATTGTGATGCGCGATTACTTCACCGTCACACGCGCTGTAGACCCGGTTGCACTCGAGCGCGCACGCATGATTCAGGTGCGCGGTGGCCAGGTGCCAACACCACTCGATGCATTCGAGGCACTGGCCTATGTGAGCATGCAAGAACTTGCCACGCGCATTTCGCATCGCAACACGGGCAAGTTAATGAAAGACGAGCTGGGCACCGCCATCATGTCGCGCGTAGGTAACGACGAAAACTTGCATTATTTGTTTTATCGCGACTTGACTGCTGCAGCCCTCGAGGTGGATCCGTCATCAACCGTGTTGGGTATCGAGCGTGCGGTTCGCACATTTTCAATGCCTGGTCTCGGTATTCCAGATTTTGATCAATTGTCAAAAGAAATTGCCAAGGCTGGTATTTATGATTTGCAGATCCATCACGACCAGATTCTTGAACCAGTGATTATGCGCCACTGGAAACTTGAGAGCGTCACTGGTTTGAGCGACGAAGCAGAGACCGCGCGTGATTCGTTGTTTAAGCGCATGGCGCGCATTGCCAAAGTTGGCAAGCGCATGGCTTCTGGCCACGCAACTGTTTAATCAGTAACTCGCTCGTTACTTGTCATCAAAAATACTTAAACTGCCCGTGTAGTTGGCAACCCATACGCGGCGCATTTGGGCGTCGTAAGTAATACCAACCGGGTGATGACCGGTCTTGAGCGTTTGGATGACATGCATATCGCTTGTGCGGATCTTGACCATGGTGTCGCTCATGTAATTGACAACGTACAGGCTCAAACCATCATCAGAAATTGTCATGCTTCGTGGTTCGACTCCAGTAGCAACAGAACTGATCAGCGTGTCGGTCTGTGGATTGATAGCGCGCACTTGACCAGATTTATTATTGGTGATGTACAGCACCGAATTATCGGCAGAAAGCACGAGGTGACGTGGCGTGTAGCCAGCACTTTTCAGAGTGCGTGTGGTGAAGTCGTACAGATTGATGGCCGCAATAATGCCGCCGCCCATCACCGTTACGTATGCGGTTGAAGAGTCGTTGGTGATGGCGATGCCTCGCGGATGCAGACCGACATTGATGTGCTTGATTTCCTTGCCAGATGAGACGTCAATAATCGAAACATCGAGCGAGCAAAAGTTAGAGACAACGACGTACTTGTTGTCGGGTGACACGGCAAGATACTTGGGTACAGCACCAACTTGAATCACCTGATCAATCTTGAATGTTGCTGTGTCGATGCGGTAAACAAAACTTTGGTCACGGTCGTTGCCTTGGCAGGTGTCGATTGCACTTGGGTCCCACCCTGCGCCATACATGGCGTAATTAGAAACGTATGCGTATTTGGCATCTGGTGAAAATGCTGCCTCAACCGGTGAGCCACGCACAATGGAAGATCTGCCGACAACTTCGACGCCGAAATCTTTGAGATCAACTTTGTCATCAATGGTTGCAATCACATTACTTTGTCGATCAAACACACTGATGTTGTGTCGGTACATCATGTTTTGGGCAAAGAACAATCCAGTGCCAGAGTGCACAATGCTCTTTGGCTGCAGGTTGTCGTTGGCGATGGTTGCAAACAGGGTGAGGCTTCGTTCGTCGGACTTCTTGCCATCTGGGGACACGAGTGTTGAAGTGGTCGAATTGGGGAACGATGTAGACGTAGCCGCAGGTGCTTTGGTGTTCTCACCGTTGGCGCAAGCAGCGAGCCCAGCCACAAGACAGATGCTGATGATCACACGCTTCACACCAGCAAGGCTATGAGCCGTTGAGGTGTAGTGACTGAGCGCTCTTGACTATTGACCGTAACAATGGTGGAATTGTGGAATGACGAACGCAACTTTTACAAGCATGGATGTGTC
>CAZHIN010000030.1:0-16860 GCA_964532575.1 uncultured Acidimicrobium sp. | reverse complement strand
AACTTGCCTCCGTTAACTTCTGATGGCCTCGGGGATAGTCGCGAGAACGCGCCTACACCGAGATAATTACAACGCTGTCATTCTGCCAAATTCGCAGCCAAAATGCAAATATTCGGGCGATTTCGTCGATTTCGGATTTTGTTCACAAATTCCGAAGATCATCTTCGTGCAGTTGCACTCGCCGATCGCCCGCGTGAAATGTTGCGTTTGTGTTCCAAATAATCCACTAAGACATAGTCACCAAGGGTTTCAGGAGACGTGAAAAACGCACGTCCACCGTTGATTTTGGTCAATTGTTCGATGAAATGTCGCAAACCATTGTCGGCATCCAACATAAAAGTATTTATCCGAATTGCTTCTTTTGTGCATCGCAGTGCCTCACGAAGAGTAATTTCAACGGTCTCGCTCACTGGTGGATAATTAAAAAATATCTCGCCCGATGACATCACGTGTGCGGTTGGCTCACCATCGGTAATCATGATGATCTGTTTGTTGCCCGTCTGGCGTGCAAGTAACTTGCGCGCCAAGGTAAACGCATGATGCATGTTTGTGCCATACGAGAAGTCCCAACTGACCTCTGGAATACGCTCGGCTTCGAGTTCGCGTGCCGTTGCGCCAAACCCCACAACACCCAAATAATCCCTTGGAAATTGCGATGAAATCAGGTGATGGAGGGCCATCGCCACCTTTTTGGCAGGTAAAAAATTGTCGCGCATTGGCATCGACAACGAAAGGTCGAGCAGTAACACTGTGGATGATCTCGTTGAATGTTCCATTCGTTCAATCTCAAAATCATCTTGCGAAAGTTTGATCGGCAACCCTGGTCCACCCCGACGCAATGCATTGCGCAACGTGCCGTGAAGATCGAGTCGGAACGAATCACCAAACTCGTATGGCTTGGTGTCGTTTGCGCGTTCGTGTCCGGTGCCAATCTTGTCGATCTGATGTTGGCCAATCATGTCTTTCGACAAATTGCCAAACAGATCTTGTAGGGCCTTGGCGCCAAGTTGTCTGATTCCTCGCGGTGTGAGTTGCAGGCGTCCGTCGGACTGGTCGATAAGCCCTGCGTCTTTCATCATCTGGGTGAGTTGCGAGAGCTTCTCGAGCGATTTTGCAGAGTCCTCACCCAGCAGATCCCGCACTCTGTCCAGGTCTGCTTCGGCCAGAGCAGCCGGATTTGCCGCATTTTTCATGAGGTTTTCTAGCTGATCCAGCTCTGAAAGCTCCTGCATCGACTGCATCGCCTCGGCAAAACCGAGGGGGTCTTGGCCCGAAAACTCATAACTCTTTTGCCAGCCGGCCTGCGGAAACATCGACTGCAGGTTTTTTGACAACTGATCCATCTGCCAACGCAAGTCCATATCTTCAAGCAGTTGTTCCGAGAGTTGTTGCATTTGTGCACGTTGCTCTGGGGTCATCGAGTTGAGCATCGCCTGGGCGGCAGCCATTCGTTGCGCCATGATTTCGAGCAGTTCGTCGAGTGTTTCTGGATTCTCGGGAAAAAAGTCTCCAAATTTTTGCATGAAGTCTTCAAACTTCGGATCTTCGCCCTGCTGGCGACGCTCGAGCATTGCGTTCAATTCCGACATCATGTCTTTCATTCGCTGCATGTCGGCCGGGGTGAGTTTTTGCATCTCACCCGACATCTGATCGAGATGCTGTTGCATCAATTGCTCGCGAAGTTTCTCAATCAGTTGCTCAAAGCGCTGTTGTGCCTGCTTTGATTGAAAGTCGTAGTGCTGAAGTTCGGCTATCTTGCCCGCCAAGTCTGCGGGCAACATGTCAAGACGGAAATTACGTTCCATCGCCGACTGCTCTGCCATTTCTGCACGACGCTGATCACCAGAGTTCTTTGCTTCTGTCGTGTAGTTCTCGATCGCGTGACGCTCTTCGTCTACAACATCGTTCAGTTCGTCTGCGATTTCCGAGAACACGCCGCCAAGATCTCCACGCTCCTGAATTGACTCGCGCTTTTCGCGCAGTCGTTGCATCAACTCGCGCATTCCTGCAATGCGGTCACCATTCATGTCGCGCATTCCATCTTGCATCAGCTTGCGCAGCGCACTGTTGACATCGCCGTGGTACAACAAATCGTCAGCGAGCTCACCCAACAAGCCTTCGGCATCGAGATCGAACCCTCGTTGTGAGCCGTCCCAGCGTGAATACGTGAACTTCGAAGGCATGCACGAACAATAGTGCGGCCCCATGAGGCAAGACATAGGTCACACCTCTAGGCTGAGGCTCAATATGCGCTTCGGAAGAACGTTCATTTTCGTTGACCTCTCGGGGTTCACCAATTACACCGAGAGTTTTGGCGACGGCGCCGCAGCACAACTGCTCACCCAATTTCGCGGAGTTGCACGGGCTGTTGGCTCGCACCAAGGCGTGCGCATCGACAAGTACCTAGGCGATGGACTGATGGCGGTCGCAGTAGGCGCGCTCGATGGCATCACGTTTGCGATGGAACTGCAGCGCCATGCGATCACCGCATGTGCGCCACTTTCTTTGCGCATCGGTATCGCAACTGGCGACACCATGTTGTTTGAAGGTCAGGACTACATCGGAGATGCACCAAACTTGGCGGCTCGACTGTGCGATGCGGCTGTTGGTATTGGCACGTTGATACCTGCAGACCAAGCCACAAATTTGCCCGTAGGCGTATATTCGGTGCCACACGAACCAGTTAATTTGCCAGGATTTTCGAAGCCAATTGACGTTGTGTCACTCGCAGGCGAGCCATTGATCGACGGCCGCTACGACATCAACGACTTTTGGACTCGCTCGCCGTTCGTTGGCTAACGCGTGATCTCACACCCGTCGCTAGTTCGCTCACTTGTCTGAAGATTACGTTCGCGAGCGATATGTTGCGCGCGAACCAGACTCATCTTTATTGAGCCGCTTTGACAGGTGTAGCCCCTCCAAAACAAACTCGACCCCGCTTGCAATCTGGGCCACAGACTCGGTGTTGCCAACTGCTGCTACAACAAGCTCGCGAAGTGGTGGAACTTGGTTAAAGAGTTCGACATATTGGGCGGATGCGATGTCTTCGCCGGTATGAGCGATCACACCACCCTCGAACAACGCAATAACTTCACCGATTTTTGCCGATGAAACTCGTTTTTTGAACACTTGCAACACGGCGGCCTTCACAAAGTTTTCAAGAATCTGAGACTCACGTCCTTCTTCCATGCTTTCGATTTCAATTTTTCCCGAAGTAGAAGCAGCAAGTGCAGCAAGATCACTGACTCGTGGCGCAACATCGGTTTCCCCCACGCGAAGTGCGCGACGCACGGCATTCGCGGCCAACGTTTCATAATTACTGACCGACAAACGCACGCTTACGCCACTGCGCTGGTTGACTTGCGAACTCGATCGCGCAACATGACTGATAGTCGTGATGATCTCTTCCATAAATGCTGGCCACTGCACACGCACATCACCAATTGATGAAGGTCGTGCTTCTTGACGCACGATGTCCATTTCGGTTGCAACTTCAAGTGGATAATGCGTGCGAATCTGGCTACCAAAACGGTCCTTCAGCGGGGTGATCATGCGGCCACGATTGGTGTAGTCCTCTGGGTTCGCAGAAGCCACAAGCATGACGTCGAGTGGCAACCGAATTTTGTAACCACGAATCTGCACATCGCGCTCTTCGAGCACGTTGAGTAGACCGACTTGAATTCGCTCGGCCAAGTCTGGCAATTCGTTGATCGCAAAAATGCCACGGTTGGTCCGCGGCACAAGGCCGTAATGAATCGTCAATTCGTCCGACAAATAACGACCTTCAGCAACTTTGATCGGGTCGACTTCACCAATGAGATCCGAAACAGATGTGTCTGGAGTAGCAAGCTTTTCTCCGTATCGATCGCTCGAATGCACCCATGCAATCGGCGTGTCTTCACCATGCGTCTCCACCAACTCGCGTGCATGTCGCGACACCGCGTTGTATGGATCGTCGTTGATCTCGCTGCCAGCAATTACAGGCATCCAGTCATCGAGCAAACCGGTGAGCGAGCGAATGATGCGCGTCTTTGCCTGTCCGCGCTCTCCAAGAAAAATAACGTCGTGGCCTGCGAGCAATGCATTTTCAAGTTGTGGCATCACGGTGTCTTCGTAACCAAGCACACCTTCAAACAATGGAAGGCCAGCGGCAATGCGTTTGACTGCGTTACGTCGAAGTTCTTCTTTGATGGGAAGTGACTGCCACCCTGACGCACGAAGCGTGCCGATAGTGAGGGGAAGATTTGCTGGTTGTGTGTGCGCATGAGCCATGCGCGCGAGGCTACTTGCTGGCCTTCTGCACGCGCACAGTGGACTTCTTTGTCGTTGTAATTGTGCCTTTTTTATCAACGACCAGGATTTGGAATGAAGAGTCGCCAACCTTGTTATTGCCAATCTTGATGGCCTGGGCAGCGGCGGCTGGCACAGACTTGACAAGAATGCCGTCGCGATACACGTGCACAGTTGACTGCGCTGGAGCATTGACCTTGAGCACAACGTTGTTGCCCACAACCTTGCTTGATGACGGCGTCACCAAAGCCTGCGGCTCAACCGCTGGGATTTGCGAGCCAAGAATTGGCTTAATGATGCGATCTACGAGTTGAACTGCGCCTGGAACAATTGTTGGTGCAGCCCAAGCAGGTCGCGCAACTGTTGACGATGGAACAGTAAATGACGGACCTGTTGTCGCCGGAAGAGTTGATGACGAAACCACGCGTCGAGCAATTGTCGTTGTTGTTGTCTCGGGTGCCGCATCATCACCGCCACCGTCACCATCGCCACCACCATCACCGCCACCGCCACCGCCTGATGGAACCGACGTTGTAGACGAAGTAGACGAAGTAGACGAAGTAGACGAAGTCGTAGTCGTAGTTGGCGCTGCAGCAACAGGAGGCGCAGCACTCAATCGTGAATAGACGAGCAGGTTTGGTGACCCAGATCCAGCATCGCTGATGACTCCCTGCGTTGCCGTACTTGTTATCCATTCAGAAATTTGCGCAACAGAACTATTGGGAGCAATCTCGAGCCCGAGCGCGGCGACACCGGCAACGTGCGGCGATGCCATTGATGTTCCAGAAATAGTGTTTGTTGCAGTTGTCGATGTGTACCAAGCAGAGGTGATGCCCGATCCGGGTGCAAACACATCGACGCATGATCCGTAGTTAGAGAATGATGATCGCGCGTCAGCCGATGTTGTAGCGCCAACAGTGATGGCAAGTGGTTCACCAGCAGGAGATGTTTGACATGCATTTGCTGTGCTGTTGCCCGCTGCCACTACAAACACCACGCCATCAGCCACAGCAGATTGCACTGCAATGTCGAGTGCCGATGAACGACCGCCACCAAGCGACATGTTTGCTACTGCAGGTTGGCCTGCACTGTGATTGGTAATGACCCAGTCAATGCCAGCAATGACCGCCGAAGTACTGCCCGAACCCGAGCAGTCGAGCACACGCACAGGAACAATTGCAACACCTGGCGCCACTCCATAATTGCTGCCGCCAACTGTGCCAGCAACATGAGTGCCATGGCCATTGCAATCTTCGGTGCCATTCGAGTCGCTCACTGATGAAAAACCACTGAGCACTCGCCCACCAAACTCGGTATGTGTTGAGAGCACACCAGTGTCGATGATGTACGCGGTTACTCCACTACCGGTGTATGCGCGGCTGAACTGATTGTTGAGCGGCAGTGCGCGCTGGTCGATGCGGTCGAGACCCCACAGCGAAGTTGGAGCCTCTGGTGTCGAAGCAATTGCGGGAGTTACAGGATCAGATGCAAGTGATGCACTGCTTGTGCCAATGGCATTGGTGGCGGTCACCCTAAATGTGTAGGCAACGCCGTTAGTTAATCCACGCACCACGCAGGTGAGAGCACCAGTCGATGTACACGTTTTTGATCCAGGGTTTGATGTTGCGGTGTAGGAAGTGACGATGCGACTTCCATTGTCAAGTGGCGCTTCCCAATACAACGAAGCCAACTGGTCGCCCGCACTTGCGCGCACATTGCGCGGTGCCGATGGCGCAGTTGGGTCTGGTGCCACAGTGAATTGCCAATTCAATGTTGTCGAGCCTTTGCGATTGCCATAGCCATCGATCGCAAAGAAGTATGACGTGCCCGCCGCAACAGCAATCGTGACACTGCTCCAAACACCACCGCCGCTGTCGTCATTAGATGCAAGTGTGGTGAGAGTGTTGACCGAAGTTCCCGTATACGCGCCCAACAAAGTGTCAAAGACGCTGAGCCGAGTGTCGACTACCAACGTGCCGTCTTGTGTTGCTACCCACTTGTACCAAATAGACGCAGACGCGCCGTAACCGCCATGAGTTGGCTCTCCGCTTTCGCGACTCGCTGTCAATGTAGAGCTCGAGACCGCACCAGTTGTGCCCGAAAAAACTTCTGCTCCTGCAAATGGATCATGAGTTAAGGCACCGATCGTGGTGATCGAGTTTGAATTTAACGACGCTGCACCCGTGCCCCGCGAGTTGATGGCGGAAACTCGAAAGAGCACAGTAACCCCGACGGGAAGTGTGCGAATTGTGGCAATGGTCGCGGTACTGACCGTGTCAACATACGTTGTCCATGTTGTACCCGCATTAGACGAGTACTCAAGTAAATAGTCAGTGATC
This sequence comes from uncultured Acidimicrobium sp., assembly GCA_964532575.1. Lineage (GTDB taxonomy): Bacteria > Actinomycetota > Acidimicrobiia > Acidimicrobiales > Ilumatobacteraceae > UBA3006. The sequence goes on along the minus strand of CAZHIN010000030.1, from coordinate 10,231 downwards.
GGTGCTCCACCATCAGTTGTTGGCGCATCCCAATCCAAACCAACTTGACCAGTGTTGGCGGTTGCAACAGCATTGAGCGGTCGGCCTGGTGCAGTTGGAGTGAGAGGCGTGTACGCATCAGAAACATCGGATGGTGGTCCGGTTGCAATGGCATTGCGCGCGCTGATTCGAAACTTGTGCGGCACTCCGTCTGTCAGACCAGTGATGGTGCGATTGGTGCCGTTGCCCGTTGTCTCGGGCCATGTTGTCCACGACACCCCATCATCCGTTGTGAATTCAATGATGTAGTTCAAGACAACGGATCCGCCATCTGATGTTGGCGCGCCCCAACGTAACGCGACGTATTGCGGCCCGATGAGGGTCTCTGTAATACAGCACGGTGCAGTTGGCACACCAGGACTCACTGCTGCCGAAACAACCGATGGTTCTCCGTTGCCGGCACTGTTGTGTGCACTGACGCGAAAGATGTAACTCACTCCACTCACCAAATTGGTGACAGTTGTCGAACGCAAAGATGAAACAGGATCGGTGAAGGTAGTCCACGATGATCCAGATGACGACGAGTACTCAATTACATAGTCGGTGATTGTGTCGCCACCATTTGTCGCTGGAATTGTCCATGAAAGACCAACTTGAGTGAGACCATAACTTGCAATTGTCAGGTCAAGCGGCGCACTCGGCAACGATGCCGCCCACGGAACAGCAATGACCACCGAAGATGGCGCACTCGCTCCAATGCCGTTGGTTGCACTCACCCTAAATTGATAGGTCAAGCCGTTCGTCAAACCAGTAACTGTCGTTGTTAATGAAGTTGAAACGCTGTCGCTAAATGTTGACCACGTTGCACCAGAGTCTGGCGAATATTGCACGACATAGTCGGTGATTGCCGAACCGCCATTTTGTGTAGGCGCTGTCCATGACAACCGCACCGAGAGACCAAGCGGCGTTGCACTGAGCGACGTCGGCGCACTTGGTACACCAACAATTGCGCTTGCGGTTGCAGACGGATCACTGGTGCCACCGCTGCTCACCGCCTTGACACGAAACTGATACGTGGTGCCATTGACGAGTCCGATCACTGTTGCAGTCACATCAGTCGACACACCGTCGGCAAACACTGTCCACGAAGAGCCACTGTTTGATGAATACTCAACGACATAGTCGGTCACGTCTGCGCCGCCGCTTTGGGTCGGCGCATTCCACGCCAAGATTGCCTGCGTCACGCCACCAACTGCAGTGAGCGATGTTGGCACCGATGGCGCAACTGGGTTTGGTGAAACGAAAGCAGCACCCGTGTACAAGATGAGGTTTGGTGATCCCGCAGCCAAACCAGTAATGGCGTCGGGCGTTGCGTTGTTCACAATCTGTGCAGCAATTTGAGCAGGACTTGCTGTTGGGTCAGATTGCAACAGCAATGCTGCTGCACCCGCAACGTGAGGCGAAGCCATTGAAGTTCCTGAGAGCATCCGCGATGCGCTCGATGAAGTGATGGTTGCTGAAGTGATGCTCACGCCTGGTGCAAACACGTCGACGCACGATCCATAGTTAGTGAATGATGCGCGATCATCGCTGCCACCAATAGCGCCCACGGTAATTGCAGTGGGTTCTGACGCCGGCGAGTAATTGCATGCCAAGCGGTTGTTGTTACCTGCGGCTACTGCAAACACAATGCCGTCTGCGGTTGCATTGGCAACAGCCAAGTTCAATGCAGCCGAATACAAACCGCCAAGACTCATGTTGGCAACTGCAGGTGATCCGCTGCCATGATCGCTCGTTGCCCAGTCGACACCTGCAATCACACCCGATATCGATCCGGTGCCAGAGCAACTCAATACGCGAACCGGAGTAATTGAAACTGCTTTTGCAATTCCGTATGTTGATCCACCAATGGTGCCGGCCACGTGCGTGCCGTGACCATTGCAGTCGGTAGTTCCGCGTCCATCGTCATACACCGTGTAACCAGCGCCAACACGACCACCAAAATCAATATGGCTTGCCATGACTCCTGTGTCGATGACATAAGCCGTCACACCAGCGCCTGTGTTGGTATATGAATAACGCGAGTTGCGAGTGCCCGAGCGCTGGTCAACGCGATCAAGGCCCCACGGTGGGTCTACTTGATCACCCTGCAACACCACCATGCGGTCTTGTTCGATTGATGCGACACCCGGGTCTTTCGCTAAACGCTCCAGTGCCGATGCATCGAGCACGCCCGCAAAACCATTGATCGCGTCTGTGTACACCGACAAAATTTGCGAGCCCGCTGCAGCCTCGGCCAATGCAAACGTGCGCGGTGCGATATCACTTTTCAGTGTCACGATGTAGTGACCAACGACTGGCGCACCCATCAAGTTGGAAAGGTCTGGGCCAAGTGCACCGCTCGATTCGTTGATACTCATCGTGCGATCGAGTTCGACCAGCAGTACGTCTTTGTCTTTGCGCAAGCGCACCACGTCGGCGTTGTCGAGCTCGGCAACGAAGCCGTCAATCGCCGCCGAATAGACATCGCTGACCGCATTACCCAAACCTGCTTCTTTAGCGACTTTGCGATCTAGATTGACGCCGTCTTTCAAGATGACGATGTAGTCGCCTGTTGGCGCAATGGCCAAGGCTGGAGTTGATTTGACCGAAGCAAGCACGAGCGGTGCAAGCAGCGCAACGACCATCAATGTTCGAGCACAGCGCAATTTCATACTGGTCGTATCGCCCATACCTTGAGGTATCGGTCGCATTGGTCGATTCTTAAGGGGCATGTCACTACTCACCGTATCCGTGGGGTCAGACACTCTTTTTATGACGTTCTACGGCCTTAGGCTGACCAAATGAGCGATCACCAAACACCTCAGCCACAGCCAGTTGCAGTCGTCACAGGGGCCAACTCTGGCATTGGCCGAGCCACCGCCATTTACCTAGCCCAACAGGGTTTCAGGGTATTCGGCACTGTGCGCAGTCTCGACAAAGCAGCCAAGCTTTTGGCTCTTGCCGAAAAACTCAGCGTGAGTATCGAACTTGTCGAGATGGATGTTGCTGACGACGCGTCAGTGCGCCAAGGTTTCGCCGATATTTTTCGCGCAACTCCGCGCATTGATGTACTTGTCAACAACGCGGGCATCGGCGGCAACGGTGTCACGGAAGAAACAACACCAGAGCAATATTTTGATTCGTTTAATGTCAACGTCGTTGGTGTTGTGCGTTGTACGCAACAAGTGCTGCCACACATGCGCGCAAACAAGAGCGGCACCATCGTCAACATTTCGTCAATTGTCGGCCGCATCGCTGCTGTTGCGCAATCTCCATACGTCACTTCTAAGTGGGCACTCGAAGGGCTCACCGAAGGTCTTGCCCACGAAGTCGCACCGTTTGGAATTCGTGTCGTCATGATCGAACCCGGCATCACCAAGTCGTCGATCTTTATGAAAAATCTTGACGCACCGAATGCGAGCGGTGCATACGACGCGCATTACCGCCGCATGTTGCAGTTTTATGCCGCAGGTATTCCGCATGCCACCGACCCAACCGACGTTGGCGCACTCATTCATCACGCCATCACCACCGATACGCCTCAATTGCGATACCCGTGTTCGTGGGGTGGCAATGAATTCATCCAAGGTCGCGCAAAAATGAGCGATGCAGATTGGATTGCACTCGGCGCGGTTGAGAGCGACTCAGATTACGAAAAAGCCTTCAAAAAGGCTTTTGGAATCGACATTTCTCAAAGTTGACAAGTTTGGTCGGGTTTCCGATATGCTGACCGCCCCATAGCAAGTTGCCCATTTGGGCAACCACATCAAGGAGCCACTCATGCCAGTTCGTCTCGGAGACATTGCCCCAGACTTCACCGCTCAAACCACTCAAGGCGAGATCAAGTTTCACGACTGGCTCGGCGACTCGTGGGGCGTGTTGTTCAGTCATCCAAAAGATTTCACACCGGTGTGCACCACCGAACTCGGTTATGTCGCCAAGATCAAGCCAGAGTTTGACAAGCGCAACGTCAAAGTGATCGGCCTCTCGGTCGACAGTGTTGAGTCGCACGAAAAATGGGAAAGCGACATTGGTGAGACACAAGGTACGCCAGTTAACTTCCCGATGATCGGTGACCCAGACCGCACGGTGAGCAACTTGTACGACATGATTCACCCAAACGCCAATGACACGCTCACCGTGCGCAGCGTATTTGTTGTTGGGCCAGACAAAAAAGTAAAACTCACCATCACGTACCCTGCTTCAACAGGACGCAACTTCGACGAAGTGCTTCGCGTCATCGACTCGCTGCAACTCACCGCAAAGTTCAAGGTGGCAACACCAGCCAACTGGACAGATGGAAAAGATGTAATCATCGGCGCTGCAGTTACTGATGAAGAAGCCAAGACACTTTTCCCAGGTGGCTGGAAGACAATTAAGCCATACTTGCGAACCTTGGCTCAGCCAAAGTAAGTCAATTTTCACAAATTAGACTGAGGGGCATGAACAACCCCTCAGTCAGTTTTCCTCCACCAGTAGTGAGCTCAGATTCAGCTGCTGCACGTGCAATAAACGTCAGCAAGATCTATGGTCATGACGACAGCGAAGTGCGCGCGCTCGACGATGTCACGATCCAATTCGAAAAGGGTCACTTCACTGCGATCATGGGTCCAAGCGGTTCGGGCAAATCAACACTCATGCATTGCATGGCTGGGCTCGACTCTTTGTCAAATGGCAGTGTTGCTCTCGGTGGCACCACCCTTGCTGGTCTCAGCGACAAGGCACTCACTCGGTTGCGTCGCGAACAAATCGGCTTTATTTTTCAGGCTTTCAATCTCATTCCAACATTGAATGCTTACGAAAACATCCTCCTACCCCTCTCGCTCGGGGGTGAAAAAGGTGACGCCTCTTGGATCGACAATGTGATCGACACCATCGGCCTTCGCGACCGACTCACACATCGACCAAGCGAACTTTCGGGCGGTCAGCAACAACGAGTTGCAGTTGCCCGAGCACTTGCCAGTAAGCCTGCAATTATTTTCGCCGATGAGCCAACTGGCAACTTGGATTCAAAAACTGGGGGCGAGGTGCTGGGCTTTATGCGCAAAGCAGTAACCGATCTGGGTCAGACCATCGTGATGGTCACGCATGATGCAGTTGCGGCAAGTTATGCCGACCGCATTGTGTTTTTGAAAGACGGCAAGATTGCCGGCGAAATGTTTGAGCCAACACCGGACCGTGTGCTCGACTATCTCAAGCACCTCGGAGAATAAGCACCGTGCTCCGCCTGTCACTCAAGATGACCCTTGCACGCAAGGGCAGACTTTTTCTCACTTCGCTTGCGATCATTCTCGGCACAGGTTTCCTGGCCGGCACTTTTATTTTTTCCGACACACTCAATTCCACATTTGACAGACTGTTCTCCGACGTATTTAAAGACGTTGACGCATATGTTCGTTCTTCCAGTTTTATCGAAGCAGAATTTGGTGGCGAACAACGCGGCTCTGTAGCCATCAGCGCACTCGAAACCGTGCTCGCAGTTCCCGGCGTTCAGGCTGCTGCTCCCGACGTGCAGGGGTATGCGCGCATCATTGGCAAAGATGGCAAACCACTTGGAGTTGACAACGGCCCACCAACATTTGGTGGCGTTGCCTCAGCAAGCGCTGCTGGTTTGTGGAATATTGAAGAAGGTCGTCTGCCAGTTGGCCCAACCGAAATGGTGATGGACAAGGCAACTGCCAAAACTGGCAAGTTTGCACTTGGCGATACCGTGCGTATCAATGCCCAGTCAGGCAGTCGCGAATTTACGATGGTGGGCATTGCCAACTACGGCGACGTGAGTTCACCAGGTGGCGCAACGTTTGCGTTGTTTGATCAACCAACCGCTTCAGAGTTTTTGCTCAAGCCTGGTTTTGTTGATGCATTCTTGGTGCAAGGTGATGGAACTGTCAGTGATGCTCAACTCGCTTCTGCAATCAATGCGGCACTGTCACCCGCCGACAAACTCGAGACGATTACTGGTGCTCAGATCACTCAAGAGACCCAAGACCAAATTGGCGTTGTACTTGGCTTCCTCACACTCTTCCTCACCGCCTTTTCATTCATTGCGTTGGGCATTGGTTGCTTCGTGATCTACAACGTGTTTTCGATTACCACAGCGCAGCGCCTCAAAGAGAACGCTCTATTGCGTGCCATTGGCGCCAACAAGCGCCAAGTGGTCGTGGCAATGATGGTTGAAGCACTCATCATCGGCTTGCTTGGCTCTGGGCTCGGATTTTTGTCGGGCATTGGCTTGTCGCGTGGGTTGAGTTCATTGCTCAACGCATTTGGTATCGAGATTCCCACCAAAGGTCTGACTATCCACACAGATCGGATTGCTACCACCATCGTCGTTGGCACAATTGTCACGGTGCTCTCAGCAATTCTTCCTGCGCTTCGAGCAGGTCGCGTGCCGCCGCTTGCCGCGTTGCGCGATACGGCACTTGAGAATGTCGGCAGCGTGAAGCGCCGCGTAACAATCGGCATGGTTGCAATATTGCTCGGTGCTGGTGCAATCACCGCCACTGCCGCCGGCGCAACAAATGTACTTCTCGGTATTGGAGTGCTCTTGGTGTTTGCAGGCGTACTCATCATTGGGCCAGGAATTGCCAAGCCAGTTGCACTCGGCCTTGGTCGCCCAATCGAAAAACTTCGCGGAGTCACCGGTGCAATGGCACGGCAAAACGCAGCGCGCAATCCAAAACGAACTGCTCGTACGGCTGCACCTGTGCTGATTGGCGTTGCACTCGTAACAGCGATGACCGTTTTTGCTGCAAGTGTGCGCAGCGAAGTGCGCACTACGATCGGCGATCAATTCAAGGGCGACTACATCGTCAGTTCGGCCAATCGTCAATTTGGCGGCCTCGCACCTTCGCTTGCTCCAGAACTCAGTGCTATTCCGGGCGTTGCTCAGGCGACTGGTCTTGGTTTTACTTCGGTAAACCTTGAAGGCTCAGGCAGATTTGTTTTGATCATTGATCCTGCAACTGCAACTGGTCTCATCACATTCAATATGACGCAGGGTGATCAAACAAAACTTTCAGCAAATGGAATTCTTGTGAGCGAGAGTCGTGCAATTTCTCAAGGGTGGACAGTTGGCTCAACTATTGAAGTTGCAATGGTTGATGGCACCAAAAAAATAGTCACTGTAGAGGGAACATTTACATCAAGCGGATTTGGTGGCTCATATGTTTTGAACCGCGCACTCTTTGACGGGACTCTCAACAACTTATTTGATACCAACATCTACATCCGTCTCGTTGACGGCGCCAATAGCGATCAAGTTCTTGCCGCCCTCACTGCTGCGACGACCGACAAGGGTCTTGGCACACTGCAGAGCCGAGATGAGTTCATTGATGCCGAGTCTGGCCAGATCAACCAAATTCTCGGCTTGATTTATGGATTACTCGGGCTATCAATCATCATCGCAATTGTTGGCATCGTTATCACGCTGTTGTTGTCGGTGTTTGAACGTCGCCGCGAGATCGGTTTGTTGCGCGCCATCGGCATGACCCGCTCGCAGGTGCGCACCACCGTTCGCTGGGAAAGCGTGATCACCAGCATGTTTGGTGCCATCGTTGGCGTTGTTCTCGGTGTGGTCATGGGATTTGTCTTGATTCTGATTTTGGCCGACTCTGGCGCAGCGGCATTCAGTTTGCCGATAGCCGGAACCATCTGGATTTTGGTGTTGTCATTTATCGTTGGCGTGCTGGCTGCTGTTTACCCAGCACGTCGTGCAACCAAAGTTGACATCATGCAATCAATCGCAACTACATAATTATGAAGCCGTCCGAAATCACGCCAGAGATACTGCAGTTCTTGACCGATCGACATCTTGCAACACTCACAACGCTGCGCAGTGATGGCTCACCCCATGTTGTCGCAGTCGGTTTTAGCTACGACGCATCAACATGCCAAGCGCGCGTGATTACCTTTTCAACTGCACAAAAAGCACTCAATGCAGCACGTGGCGGACGAGCAGCAGTTTCGCAAGTTGACGGCGGACGTTGGCTCACGCTTGAAGGCACTGTGCGCCTCGCAACGATGGACAATGACCCAGACGAAGTACGTCGAGCAGTGGCAGGTTATGCGCAGCGATACCAAGATCCAAAAGAGCGAGACAATCGTGTTGCCGTGATCATTGATGTCGACCGCATTATGGGTCGGGCTTAGTTTTTAGTTTTTAGTTATACGCACTAGCCAACATCGCGCAACGAAATAATTTCGTTCATAAATTGCTGCGCAGCAGGGTGGCTATCGCCCATGCTCGGATCGCGCTCGATATATAACGGCGTGAAGTTTGGTCGCACGAGAGGCTCGTGAGCGGTCTGGCATCCAGCGCACCAGTACAACACCCGATTTGCTTCGCCGTGGTGATTGACTTTCACCACATCACCACAACGCGCACATGATTTACCCTGGCGTCCATAAATAGCCAAGTTGTCCGACGATGCATCGGCATTTTGCAGCATCTCGTGAGCAAGCGAAAGCAATTCACGACACTCGGCGCGCTTGAGTGTGCCGATGTTGGCCCATGGGTGCATCTCGCATGCCCACAAAATTTCGCAACGAAACACATTGCTCACGCCGCGAACAACTCGTTGATCAAGCAACACTTCCGCAACAGTTTCGTCGCGCTCTTCAAACTCCATCATTCGATCGACGCCTTCTTCAATGTCGACATCCTCAATTGTCAAATCTGGACCAAGTTTGCCAAGGATCGGATGACGTCGCGGATCAAAATCGTGATACACATCAATCTCTGGTGTGTTAAAGCACACTGCAACCCAGTCTTGAACGTCAATCAATACATCTGCATGCCTGGAGTCTTTTCGCCACGTATCACCGACGCGATACACGTCCCACGAACTTGCAATTTTCATTCGAGTGTTCAGCACAATGCCGTTGTCCCAAATAATCTCAATACTTTTATCGCGATTGCGAACTTCTTCTACTGTGTGACCAACCTGCGGCATGATGCTGTCCATCTGAGGCGCTTCAAATCGAACCATCTTTTTACCCAAAAGCGCCGTGCGTAATGCGGCTGCGTTGTGTTGGATCTTGTTGCCGAGGAGCACGAGTAAAGATTATTCACATCTCGCCCCGTGACGAGGGATGTCCCGTTAGTTTGGACAGCGTGACTGAAAAACTCGGCGACGATGAGTTTGTTGTTGATCAAGATGACGCCATGGTTCGACGTGCGGCGCAACGATACGGCACTGTTGGAGCAATGTTGGCGGGTGGAATGCTGGTGTTCGACAAACTGCTTGGCCGAAAACCAAAAGAAGAAGCCGCGGTTGTCATTGAGGCTGCAAGCGAGCCAGGCAACATCGATGACAACGGCATCACGCTTGTTGTCGATGCCAATACAACGGTTGTTTCGCCCCCGCCACACCTGCGTCGACACGACGCATTGAGCGGGCCCCGCATTGTTCGAAAGCGCCGAAAACCCAACCCCAATAAGGGTTTGTAGCCCTTAGGGCAGTTGCCCCACCGAGGCCAAAGCCAGTCTGATTAAGCGGTCGTGGCCGCTCGTCATTTCTTTTCGCATTTGCTCACTCACCGCTTGTTCAGGTGAGAACCAACCAAGATCAAGGGCTTGTTGGCTTGGCTGACAGTCGCCCGACACCGGCACAACAAACGCCAGGCTCACCGCGTGATGGCGCGGATCGTGAAAACCGCTGATCGTTGGATCGGGAAAATATTCGACAACAGTGAACGGTGCGGGCTCGGGCGGAATTTGAGGAAGCGCAAGTGATCCAAGATCTTTTTCAAGATGGCGCAACAACGCCTCACGAATGCGTTCGCCCAACAGCACGCGACCCGACACCACTGTGCGGCTAATGCTGCCGTCAGGCGCCTGGCGCAACAGCATTCCAACCGACGTGACTTGGCCCATTTCGTCCACCCGCACGGGCACCGCATCTACATACACAAGTGGCACTTGACCGCGCACCTGATCAAGCGCACTTGGGTCAAGCCAATTGGTTTTGATATCGATTTGATCGCTCACCATTTCTATTGTCACAGATGCCAGCCACGCACGGTGGAATACCTAGCCCAACCCCCACTATGACTGTCAAATGGGTGTGCCAAACTGTGTGGGTGACAAAACAAAAAACTGCCGCAACGAGCGCCAGAATCATGGCCGCATTCTTGATTACGGCCGGGGTGATGCACTTTGCCAACCCAATATTTTTTGACAACATCGTTCCCCCGTGGTTGCCACCAA
>CAZHIN010000029.1:15703-17711 GCA_964532575.1 uncultured Acidimicrobium sp. | reverse complement strand
TTAAACCCCCCTGGCACGAAAGTGCTGTATCGGTTCGAGTCCGATCCCGGGCACTCATGAGGTCACGTTTTAGAGAGTTGCCAGATCCCTACGTAGCTCTCACCGAAACTGACTGGCATGAGCTTCAACCCAGTGAAAACTTGGAGTGCGCAGGGAATTTGTAGCAATAGTTTTTCAATTTTTGAATCTGTGAGATACGGACCATTCCAAGGTCCATCAGTGAATTCCTTGATTGGGGTGAATCCATGGCGAGTAAGCAACTGACGAATATTCATTGCTGTCATCAAGTTGCAGTGTGTGTTGTCAGAAAAACCATCCCATTGTGAACCCAAGTGTTTATGCGCAAAACCATCAAACTGTGGAGTGACGATCATGAGGCGTCCGTCTTTGGTCATTGATCGAATGAGAATCTTTATTGCGTGATCTAGATCGGCTGGGCTGAGATGTTCGATGACGTGAATGGATATCACTGCACTAAAGGTATGGCTGGGAAGTTGCTCAACATCGTTGTACAGGGCAGATGTTGGATTGCGCAACTTTGCCTGGGTGAGTGCGAACTCGGAAGTATCAAATCCGTCAATTTTGCCGAGTGATGTGAGCCGTGAAATGAGAGTTCCCGTGCCACAACCGAAGTCGAGTATGTGGCTGGTGTCAAGATATTTTTTGGCAAGACGTTTGTACCAACCGAGTGCGGGTCGATCGTCAACTTGACCATTGTTGGTGTAGTAGCTCTCATCAAATGATTGGGGCACTTCTTCATAATAGATGCCGAAATTTACTCAAAGGTGCACGGCGTAATGTCGTAGAATAGAAATCATGGCGATGCCGACCGGAACACCAACACCGAGTGAGTTGCGTGCCAACCTAGACGCGCGCACGGCTCAGATGGTCGAGCATGTGAAGCAATTTGTCAACATTGAGTCGCCTTCCAACGAACCCGAGATGCTGCAACGCAGCGCAGAGTTTTTGGCCAAAGTGATGACCGACGTGCTTGGTAAGGCTCCACAAATTATCGCGAGCGATAAAGGTCCGCACGTGCACTGGAAGGGCAGCGACGACACCAAGGTGTTGATCGTCGGTCACCACGACACTGTTTTTCCAAAAGGCACTGTTGCCAAGCGTGGTTTTAGTATCGACGGCGACGTCGCACGTGGTCCTGGAATTTTTGACATGAAGGCCGGCATTATTCAGGCGATTTATGGATTGAGCGAAATTCGCGAGTCGTATCACGCAGAGATTTTGATTACCTCTGACGAAGAGATTGGTTCGTATGCATCGCGCGAACTGATTGAGGCGCGCGCAAAAGCAACTGGCAATGTGTTGGTGTTTGAGCCAAGCGGCAACGGCGATGCATTAAAAATCGCACGCAAAGGCGTCGGCACGTTTGTAGTTGACATTGCTGGCCGCGCGTCGCACGCCGGGCTCGAACCCGAAAAGGGAATTAATGCATTGATGGAACTCGCTGCTCAAGTGCAAGCGATTGCTGCAATTGCGCAACCCGAGATAGGCACCACCGTGACGCCAACGATCGCCACCGCCGGTACAACCGAAAATGTGGTGCCAGCAGCCGCGCAGATCACTGTTGATGTGCGAGTCAATGTAGTTTCTGAAAAAGCTCGTGTCGAAACTGCCCTCGGCGCGCTGCAACCAACTGTTGCCGGTGCAACCATCAGTGTGAGCGGGTCAATCAATCGACCACCGATGCACGAGTCGACTGCAACCGCGTTGTTTGCGGTGGCACAAAGTGTTGCTGCAGGCATCGGTATCTCGGATCTGCAAGGCATTGCAGTGGGCGGCGGATCAGATGGCAACTTCACAGCCGCCATTGGAGTACCAACTCTGGATGGCCTTGGTGCCTGCGGTGGTGGTGCACACGCCGAAAGCGAATACATCAACGTGTCGAAAATGGGTGAGCGCGCTGCGCTTGCCGCCGCGATTACTCGCGCACTTGTAAACAGCTAGTCGCTGAGCAACGAAGTTTTACTCGAGTTCGAGTAAACCGCCACTA
>CAZHIN010000029.1:7800-15693 GCA_964532575.1 uncultured Acidimicrobium sp. | reverse complement strand
CGAGACAGATGTGAAGGGTGTTTACAGCGGGATTTTGATTTCTAATACCAGCGGTGGCGGTGTGAAAAGCATGTGTACTCATTTGTATTCCTGCTCGGGTGGTGCAGCGAAGTACAACGTTATGCAGGTGCTCCCAGTGCGGGCGTTCACTCCGTAATAGGTGAGCTGTTTTACTTCGGTCGAGAGTTACTCGAGTTCGAGTAAACCGCCACTATTGTCACCACTACTGAGTCTGCCTGCTGCGCGATATTCATCGATCTTGGCGCGCGTGTCTTGAATATCAAGGTTGCGCATCGTGAGTTGACCAATGCGATCGAGCGGACCAAACGCTGCGTCTTCCACACGCTCCATGCTCAGGCGCTCTGGCGCATACGTGAGATGTGGACCAGATGTATTGAGGATTGAATAGTCATCTCCGCGACGCAACTGAATTGTGACCTCGCCAGTAATGAGTGAGCCGACCCAATTCATGAGTGGCTCACGCAACATCAACGACTGTGGATCAAACCAACGACCTTCGTATAACAATCGACCCAATCGGCGACCCATCTGACGGTAATTTTCGATGGTGTTTTCGTTGTGAATAGCCGTGACGAGTCGCTCGTAGGCGATGTGCAAGAGTGCGAGACCTGGAGCCTCATAAATACCGCGGCTTTTTGCTTCGATAATTCGGTTTTCTATCTGGTCGCTCATGCCAAGACCATGTCGTCCACCAATGATGTTTGCTTCGTTGACGAGATCGGTCTGTGAAGCAAACTCTTTGCCATTGAGCGCAACCGGCCAGCCTTCTTTGAAGCGCACAACAACGTCTTCGGTTTTGATTTTTACTTTTTCGTCATAATGAGCAACTCCCATAATTGGTGCAACGATGTGCATGCTGGTTGACAACTCTTCAAGTGTTTTCGCTTCGTGCGTTGCGCCCCAGATGTTTGCATCGGTCGAGTACGCCTTTTCGGCAGAATCGCGATACGGCAATTTTTTTGCCGCTAGGAACGCGCTCATCTCGGAGCGACCACCCATCTCGCGCACAAAATCTGCATCGAGCCATGGCTTGTAGATGCGCAAGTTTGGATTGGCAAGAAGCCCGTAGCGATAGAAGCGCTCGATGTCGTTGCCTTTGTAGGTGCTGCCGTCGCCCCAGATGTCGACGTTGTCTTCTTTCATTGCACGCACAAGCAACGTTCCGGTAACTGCACGACCAAGTGGGGTGGTGTTGAAATACGTTTTACCAGCAGTGGTGATATGAAACGCTCCGCATTGCAATGCAACAAGACCTTCGTGCACTAATTCGCTGCGACAATCAATGAGGCGTGCACCCTGCGCGCCATATTGTTTTGCGCGATCAGGAACACCGTCTAAGTCGGGCTCATCGGGTTGGCCAAGATTGGCGGTGTACGCAAAAGGTAATGCACCTTTTTCGCGCATCCATGCAACTGCTGCTGATGTGTCAAGGCCCCCCGAAAAAGCGATGCCAACTCGCTCGCCAACGGGAAGGCTGGAGAGAACTTTGGCGTTGGAAGCAGAAGCGTTGGACTGGGGCATACAACTACGGTACTTACTCTGGCGGGTCGAGAACGACTACTTTTACGCGCGAGAAACTGTGGTGCGACCCGCAAAAGTGGCAATGGCGATGAGTGCCGACGCAATTGCAATGGCGCATTCAATCAGGGCGACACCTGGAGTGATGCTGATGTCGGCTGCCCCGATCGCGCCAAGAGAAAGTGCCGCTCCGAATCCAATGAAACTTGCGACGCGTCCAAATTTAATTGCAGCGATGATGCTGGCAATTGGCGCCGCAAAGGGAAGCGCCCAGAGCAGTACAAATGATGGATTGGACTCAGGACCAAGCCACCATGTTGGCTTGCCGATATTGCGACTGGTGATGGCAACAGCCATGATCGCGAAGAAGACCATGAGCCATGAGATGACCGCAACTGCGCGCCATGTGCTGGTCAGGTGAATGTGAGTATTTGATTGCATGTTCACAGCCTGCACAATACAGGCGTTGAGACTGTGGTTGGATCTCAAATCCGACGCTCGCAGTTAGCCTGTTTGGGCATGCCGAATCCACGTTTCGAACGATTTTCCGTATTTTTTCCTATGTGGAACGAAGAGGAATACCTGCAACGCGCTCTTAATGCTGCGAGCGAACTGGGTGACGACCTGATTGCTGCCGGGACGATTGGCGATTATGAGATGATCATCGTCAATGATGCATCAACCGATGCAACCGCCCGACTTGCCGATGAAGCAGTAGCCAAAAATGCTCGAGTGAAAGTTGTGCATCACGCAACTAACCGCAAACTTGGTGGTTCCATCAAGTCTGGTTTTGCCGCTGCAACGGGCGACGTGGTGTTGTACACCGATGCTGATTTGCCGTTTGATTTTAAAGAAGTGCACAAGGCGATGCGACTGATGCACCAATATGAAGCCGACATTGTTGCGGCCTACCGTTTTGATCGAACGGGTGAGGGCTATGTGCGCGTGATGTATTCGTTCTTTTACAACTTGATGGTGCGCGCATTGTTTGGGTGTCGGTTTAGAGACGTGAACTTTGCGTTCAAGCTTGTGCGACGCAGAGTGCTTGAGCAAGTCGCACTGACAAGTGAAGGTTCGTTTATTGACGCAGAGCTGATGGTGAGCGCACGCAAATTAGGCATGAGCGTTGTGCAGTTTGGCGTTGACTACTTTCCTCGAACGCGTGGCGTATCCACGCTGAGTTCTCCTTCGGTGATTGTCAAGATATTGAAAGAAGCGTGGACATTGCGCGGTCATCTCAATGCGCTTGCCCCGAAGAAATAGCTCTGCAGGTGCATAAAAATGAGTGACAATTTTTTTGACCAAGACGAATTTTTTGAGCAAGAAGATATCGAGTTGCAGCCCAGTCTGTATGACCGTTGGCGGCCAGCAATTGCCGCAATTGCGGTGCTGCTTACTGTCGTTGCAATCTCGGTAGTAACAAATGCAGACACGTCAGACTCTGATTCCGGTAACCCCAACGTGATTGTTGATTCAACAAATGTTCCTTTGATAACAGTGCCTCTCACGCGAACAATAAAACCTGGGATGAAGGGTGACGATGTGCTGCGAGTGCAGCAGCGGCTGGCCGCATTGCACTTTGATCCGGGCCCGCAAGACAGCGTGTTTGGGCAAAACACTGTTCAGGCGGTGTGGGCTTTTGAAAAACTGGTGATGGGTACTCCACGAGAGCGCGCAACAGGAGTTGTGACTCCGTCAACGTGGTCGATTATGCAATCCGATATTCAGATCAAGCCGCGACGCGATGCCGACACTGCAACCCATGTTGAGGTGTATCTACCCGAGCAAGTCTTGATCGTATTTAAAGATGACGTGCCAGTGGTGATTACACACATCTCTACTGGATCGAATGAGAAGTGGTGTGAAGAAGTAGCGATTAGTCCTGGCGAAGATGGAAACAGTACCGACGCGGAAATTAAACGCGGAATTTGTGGAGAAGCGATTACACCTCCGGGGATTTTTTATTTTTACAACCGGCATCAGGGAATGCGTGAATCAAAACTAGGCACGATGTACAACCCGGTGTACTTCAACTACAACATTGCAATTCACGGCGCCATCTTGGTACCGCTCAAACCCGCATCTCACGGATGCGTGCGCATTCCTATGTCGGTGGCCAGATATTTTCAGGCAATCGTTGCTTATGGCGATCGCGTCTATGTGTTTGACGGTCTGAAAGAACCAGAAGAGTACGGTTCACCTGTGCCTCCATTTGACAAACCAGACCCCGACTACACGACAGTGCCAACAACAATTCCTCAAACAACCTTGCCAAAATCGACTGCAACGACCCTTTCGGTTGAATCAACTACACCTGCACCGTCGGCGACACAACAATGCACAACCAAGAGATGGTTCCCTACGACGAGTTTTCGATGTTTGGACAAAACATCGAGGAGTATTCAATTAGTGCGAGCGCATCACCAACAGTGCGGCGAGTCAGCGTGCAATTGTCCGATGGCCGAAAGGTAAGCGCGCTCAAATGGGGCGATGATGAACCTCGGTTGGTGTTGGTGCATGGCACTGCGCAAAATGCGCATACGTGGGACACGGTCGCTTTAGCTCTTGGTTGTCCACTACTGGCTATTGACTTGCCAGGTCATGGTCACTCGTCGTGGCGCGATGACGCGACGTATACGCCACAAAATTTGGCAGATGATGTTGCGGTCGTTGTGCAACAACTAGCACCGAATGCACGCGCGATTGTTGGCATGTCATTGGGTGGACTTACATGCTTAGTGCTCACCGATAAATATCCGCAATTAGTGAAACATC
Source organism: uncultured Acidimicrobium sp. (assembly GCA_964532575.1). Classification (GTDB taxonomy): domain Bacteria; phylum Actinomycetota; class Acidimicrobiia; order Acidimicrobiales; family Ilumatobacteraceae; genus UBA3006. The sequence goes on along the minus strand of CAZHIN010000029.1, from coordinate 11,379 downwards.
TCGTGATGGTAGATATCACGCCGGGTGTGACAAGCAAAAAAGCCAAAGCGGTACTTGACTTTATTAATGGTCCACAGAGTTTTGCCAGCTTTGACGATCTGTTGGCGCGCACCACTGAGCACAACCCAACACGGTCTGCCACAAGTTTGCGTCGGGGCATTTTGCACAACGCACATCAACTCACAGATGGAAGTTGGGAATGGCGATACGACCGACGCGGTCAAATTAATTCGGAGAAAACAAATCTTGAAACCGAAACACCACGCTCTGCTTTGTGGGATGCAATTGCTCGACTGCAATGCCCGCTTTTAGTTGTGCGCGGTGGGGCATCGCCCGTTGTGGACGACGAGGACATTGAAGGCGTGCGCCAGCATTGCCCCAAAGCCGAGATTGTTGTTGTAGACGGCGCAGGACACAGCGTGCAGGGTGATCGTCCGATTGAGTTGGCAGCGCATTTACGCCGCTTCGTCTAGCGCCAGATCAACGAATTAGCCTGACACCATGAAGGTTTTGGTGAAGAAGCTCGGTCGTCCGTGTGATACCGACGCTGGCGAGACGCGAAAGCTTTTAATTAAAGAGGCGCGTCGCTCATTTGCGGATGTTGGCTATGACGCAACGACCAACCGCGCGCTTGCTCAAGCGGTGGGAATTACAACTGGGGCGATCTATCACTATTTTCCATCGAAGCTAGACATGTATGTGGCGGCCTACGCCGAAATGCAAGAGGTTGTACAAAGCACATTTGAAGCATCAGCAGCCAAGCATGAGACATTCACCGGTAAGTTTTCGGCGATCCTGGATTCGATTGCATTGATGAGTGCACAAGATCCATCATTAGCAAGTTTTGTTGTGGGCGTTGCGTCCGAATCTCAGCGTCACCCAGAACTGTCCAAGGCAATTGCCCCACTTCGTGTTGGTCTTGGACAGTTTTTGTCAAAGATGTGTACCGATGCGGTTGCTCGAGGCGAGATCGTGCCAGGTATCAACGCTCAGGTTTTGCAGGATTTAATTAATGTGGTGTTAACAGGTTTGTCGCGGTTTGCAATTGTTGTCAATGATCAACAGCGAGGGCTCGATGTGATTGAAGGTCTTAAGCGAATTGTGGCTGGGACCGCGCAGCACGTTGCTGCCAAATAAATAAGTCGAGCAAAACAATCGCTAGGCAGACCCAGATCAGCGCAAATCCTGCAACTTTGGTTGTCGTAATTTCCTCGCTGTAGATCAGCCAGCCAAGCAGAAAATTGATTGTCGGAACGATGTATTGCATTGGGCCGATGAGCGTGAGCGGAATGCGCTGTGACGAAGCCGCAAATAGCAGTAGAGGAACGGTGGTGACAAAACCAGTCAATGCGATGAGTAGCCATTGTGTTGTAGTTGCAGAGTTGGAGACGCTGTTGACATGGTTCCAGCACACCGCAACGTAGATGAGGGCAGGTATGCATGCGACGATCACTTCACCTGTGAGGCTTTCGAGTGGGGGAAGTTGCACTTGTTTTTTTAGGTAACCATAAAAAGTCCAGGACGACGCAATGGTCAGCGCAATCCATGGAACTCTTCCGTATCCAACCGTAAGCACCGCCACGCCACACACAGCAAAACAAACTGCGATGATCTGAGGGCGGCGAAGTTTTTCGTGCAAGACAAACACTCCGAGCACCATGGTGCACAGCGGCGCAATGAAATAACCAAGTGCGGTTTCAATGACGTGGCCATTGACAACGGCCCACACGTATGTAGTCCAGTTGATGGTGAGCAAAATGCTGGCCACAACAAGTCGCACCAGAGTTTGTGGATCGCGCATTGTTGTGAGCAGTGGCTTCATCCGCTTGGTCGCTGTCATATACGCGATAAGCAAAACTGCCGATGTAGTGATGCGCCAACCAATGAGCTCAAACGAATCAAAACTCTTGAGATGTTTCCAGAAAATAGTGACGAGACCCCAGATGAGGTATGCGCCAAACCCGAGGGTGACGCCAGACCGAGCGACGCGACGCGATGCATCATGTTGTGTTGCTGTTGCGTTTGGCGTCATAACGTAATCACGGTGCAAGACGCTACTCGTAGGGGCGAGATAACCTGTTAACAGTGATCACCACCACATCTTCGTGGAAGAAGCTCGTCGCTCTTGGCAAAGAGCTTCCACAATCAACCCTCAGCGGGTTGTTTTTGGGCGATGCTCAACGAGCCCAACACCACACGATTGATCTGAACTTTGGCAAGGTCTCGATTGTTGCCGACTTTTCAAAGCAAAACACTACGCCCGATGTACTAGAGACCCTGCTCGCGTTAGCCCAAGACGCATCAGTGTCGACTCGTCGAGATGCGATGTTTGCGGGCGAGCCAATAAATACCTCGGAAGGGCAGCCCGCTCTGCATGTGGCACTGCGCGCACCAAGCACTCAGAAAATCGTTGTTGACGGCACTGATGTGGTGAAAGAAGTGCATCGGGTGCGACGACTGATGGCCGACTTTGCTACTGGCGTGCGCAGTGGAAAAATATGTGGAGCAACTGGTCAGCCATTTACTCACATCATCAACGTGGGTATTGGAGGAAGCGATCTTGGACCACAACTTGTGTGGGATGCACTCTCGTTCTCGCTCAAGCCAACATTGCAGTGTTCGTTTGTTTCAAACATTGATCCGATCAATGTGGAAAAAGTGCTGGCGAGTCATGATGCACAACAAACACTGGTGGTGATGTGTTCAAAAACTTTTTCAACTTCCGAAACTCTTTCGAATAGTCGAATAATTCAGCAGTGGCTGGCGGCGTCGGTAGGCGAGGCGGGCGTTGCGCAACACTGTGCTGTCGTATCGGTAGAGCCGCAGCGAGCCAGTGCTGTAGGCATTGCATTTGCCCATTCGTTCAACATTTGGCCGTGGGTTGGTGGCAGGTATTCGGTTTCATCCGCTGTCAACTTGGCCAATGTTGTCGCATTTGGCCCCGATGTCTTTGATGATTTTTTGAGTGGGATGCGTGCAGTCGATGAGCATTTCATCGAGGCTCCGTTAGCCAAGAACATTCCCGTAATGATGGGCCTGATCAGCGTGTGGAACCGATCAATATTGGGTCGTGAAACACAGGCCGTGGTGCCGTATGCAACCGCGTTGAGTTTGTTTGCGCCGTATCTCCAGCAACTGATCATGGAGAGCAACGGCAAACAGGTGGGCAACGACAATGCGATGGTGGCAACGCAAACGTCACCCGTTGTGTGGGGCAGTGTGGGCACCAACTCGCAGCATGCATTTATGCAAATGCTGCATCAGGGAACGTCGGTGGTGCCGGTTGACCTGATTGGGTTTGCCAAAACATCTGCCACACACCGTGAGGAACACGATTCGTTGATGGCAAACATGTTTGCTCAGGCTCAAGCATTGGCCTTTGGTGCTCCTGCAGCCGAGCCTCAGCGCACCATGCCCGGAAATCGAGCATCGACAGTGCTGATGGCAAATGAGTTATCCGCACAATCCTTGGGTGCATTAATTGCGCTGTACGAGCACAGCGTGTTTGTGCAGGGTTGTGTGTGGGGCATTAATAGTTTTGATCAATGGGGCGTTGAATTGGGCAAAAAACTGGCACAA
>CAZHIN010000029.1:0-7700 GCA_964532575.1 uncultured Acidimicrobium sp. | reverse complement strand
ACACGGAAAAGCCGGCACCGCTCATGACGCCTCAACACAGCACTTGATGCAGTGGTATCTGAAACACCGATAAAACATCTAATGTTGCGGGCATGGCCGCAAAGACATCGCAACCCGAGCGCATGATCAATTTGTTGGCCCTGCTCGTGCAGAGAACCCAACCATTGACGTTGAAACAAATTCGTCAAGAACTTGTCAACCAATATCCAGCAGGTGACCAGGCTGCACGCGCGGCATTCGAGCGCGATAAAGCACAGCTGCGTGCGCTCGGTATTCCTATGGACATGATCACGCTGGGCGGCGACAAGGCAGGCGAAGGCGCCTACACCGTTGATCGTAGGCAGTTTGAAATTGGTGATCTCGGACTGAACGAAGCCGAGCGTTCGGCATTGCAGATGGCAGTAGCCACCGTGCGTATTGGTGCAAGCCACGGCGATGAGGCACTCTGGAAACTGGGTGGCGAGCGTGCGCTCGATCGGCCGTCGACAAGCGTCAACATTCAGATGGATGACAGGCAACTGCCGGCGCTTGCTGCTGGTGTGGTGGAGCATCGAACTCTCAAGTTTTTATATAAGGGCCAACAGCGACAAGTAGACCCATATGGCTTGTTGTCGCGCGGTGGTTTTTGGTACATCGTTGGCTTCGATCATTTGCGTAACGCACAACGTGTGTTTCGGGTTGATCGGATTGAGGGAGAAATAACCAATGGCGATGCGCAATCATTTGTTCGGCCAGAGGGTTTTGATTTGGCCAAAGCGGTGCCGACCGAACTGGAGTTGTTAACTGAAGGCGATGGTGATGACGCAATCGCCACAGTGTTGGTGGATGCTGCACTTGCACAACGCGTGAAAGCAGAGTTTGGCGACACAGCAGTGTTGCGCGAGCGAAGCGATGGATCAATTGAATTTGCAATTCCGTGTGCCAACTTGGGTGCATTTCGCGTGTGGTTGTTTGCGATGGTGGATCGCGCCGAAGTATTGGGTCCGCCTCGAGTGAGAGAACATATCGTGAGCCACCTGCAGCAGATCGCAGGGAACAGCTGATGGCTCTTCGACGTTCTCGCCGCGGCCCGAGAAGTGCGACCGAAATTGTGGCCGGTTTAATGGTGATGCTGCCGTGGCTTGTGGAGCGTAAACGCGTCAAATTGTCGGACATGGCAAAGCAGTTCAAGTTGACAGAAGCAGAACTTATTGACGACATCATGATGGCCTCGGTCTGTGGCGTGCCGCCATATTCTCCCGACGCGTTGATTGATGTGTTTGTAGACGAAGACGAAGTTGTGGCCGAGGTGCCCTTAATGTTTTCGCGACCGCTGCAACTGAACTCGGCAGAAGTGTTTGCATTGACGGTGATGGGTAAAGCGGCATTGCGCTTGCCTGGTGCCAACAAATCTGGTCCGCTTGCAACAGCGCTCAAAAAATTGCGACCGCTGTTGCCATCCGACGACGGAGTAGTTGTCGTAGACCTGAAGCCTGTTGTGTTTCTTGAAGAATTGCGCAATGCAGTTGCGCCAGGTGCGCACCTTTTGATCACCTATTTCACACCAGCTTCGGCATCTCGGTCAGAGCGAACCATCATTCCGCGCAGCGTGTTTGAACGCGGTGGGCATTGGTATGTGTCGGCGGACGACGACAAGTCGGGTGAACTGCGCGAGTTTCGAATTGATCGAATCGAAAAGTTGGCTGCAACTGGTGATTTTTCGAAGCCAGACGCAACGACCCAGCGAGTGGCCGATGGTTCTACATGGTTTGATAATGCAGAACTGCATGTGACGCTGAGAGTGGAACCCTCGGCCAGATGGGTGGTTGAGTCGTACCCGTACATGTCGCGTGAGGTGAACGCAGATGGCAGCACGCTGGTGACGATGGCAGTTGGTAGCGAGCACTGGCTGGCGCGGTTGTTGTTGCGAGCGGGCGAGGGAGTGCAGGTGCAAGAACCAGTTGCGTTGCGAGACCTAGGTAAGCGAACTGCAGCCCAGATGTTGCTGCGTTATGCCTAGATACGTGTAGCTACGTCGAGCTGTTATTTAGTGGCGAGCGCTTTGGTAAACGACTCGCGATCAAAATAGTCGCGCCACAAAGCGATTTTGCCGTTGCTCACCACAAACAATCCGGCGATGTCAAGCTCGATCCAGCGATCATCCATCTCGAAACGGTCGGTGCGCTCGTTCATGACTACACCGTGTTCCATGTCGCCGTTGCTGACCTGGTGATGAATGAGCCACTCCACTTTGGTTGCAGCGGCCAAGAAGTCAGACAAAATCTGGATCATTGCTTCCTTGCCAAACACTTTGGTGATGGGCACGTTGTCATATTCGCAGTCATCTGACACCATGTCCATCGCTGCGGTGAAGTGGCTTTGCTCGATGTTTTCGATAAACCGAGTCACGTAGTCGCCAGGATTGGTGATGTCTTGAGTTGCAATGGAATGAACAGGCATGTTTCTAGTTTGGCAGGCTTGTCGTGCTCAAACCGACATAGCAGTTGTTGTCGACAAAGAATTGGTCACTGCAGAATGATCGGCGTGATGCGCACGCCAATTGGCGACGACAGCGTGAAGCCCGCCTCGTGTCGAGACTCTTCGTTTTCGTCACCCCAAAACCCGTATTCGTGATTGTCGCGAGCAAATGCGCGACAGTTGGTCTTGACTGGGCACAAGATGCACAGTGAGTGTGCCTTTATTTCTCGGCGCACTCTGGCTTGCGGGCGTTCTGCAGGTTTGCCAAAAAAGAGTTTTGCGTAACCTTTGCAATTGGCAAGATGTGCCCACCCCTCTAATGTTCCCTCAACGACTGACTTTCTAGGTTCGCGGTCGTCAGCAGTGAAATTTTCGTCCTCTTGATAACTATCTTGATACACATCGCTCATGGAAACCTCCATTGCTTTGAATCTCGTTATTTCACACTAAACGCGTATGTACCAATAATGTTCACTTGAGATCAAAACTTTCCAGAAAAAATTGAATTGACGCGAATCAGCGCGAATTGGCTTGGCTAGAGCAGTTCAGCAGCCAGGCTGGCCACTTCGCTACGTTCGCAGGCAGCCAGGGTCACATGTCCGAAGCATCGCTGGCCGGCAAAGGCATGAATAAGCACGGCGAGAGCGTTGTTTGTTTCACCCATATAGGGGGCATCGATCTGGCTGGTGTCGCCCGTAAACACCACTTTGGTGCCCTCGCCAATGCGGGTGAGGATCGTTTTTAGTGTTGTCGGTTCGAGGTTTTGGGCCTCGTCAACCACCACGAATTGCTGCTGAAGCGACCTGCCGCGCAAGAAAGTGACGGACTCGAGCGTCAGTTGCCCTCTATCGGTGAGGTCGTCGATGAGCCCGACTGCATCGCGGCTAGAGCGCTGATCGGTGAGAGCAACGATGGCGTCGTGGATTGCTGCCATCCATGGATCGAGCTTTTCGTTGAGGTCACCCGGCAAGAAACCAACATCGGCGCGACCAACAGGCACGAGTGGGCGATACACCGCAAGTCGCTCGTAGCGGCGTGATTCGACAACTTGTTCAAGTCCTGCCGCAATGGCCATGACAGTTTTACCTGTGCCAGCCCGACCATCGAGAGCAATGACGGTGACCTCTGGGTCGAGCAGCAACTCAAGTGAAAACCGTTGCTCTTTGCTGCGTGAGCGCAGACCCCACGCTTCTGGTGCATTATGGGCGAGCACTTTGAGCTCATTGTTGACACAACGGGTGAGAGCAGATTGTGAACCACTGCGCACCACCGCGAAATTGTTTTCCACGAATGGGCCAGGAGCATTGAGCGATGAAACCTCGATGCCGCCACTGCTATAGAGCGAATCGATATTTTCGACGCTGGTATCGATCGTGACCCAGCCCATTGGCCGAGTCGATTGACCTGCCCCCACCGGTTGGTGTTCTTCGGCCTGTAGTCCGAGATGTGCGGCCTTGATGCGCAGGGCAGCATCGTTTGAGATCATGCGTGTTGGCGCAACCCTGGCCTGACCGAGGGCGGCACCGATGATGCGGTTATCAGGGATTTCGGGGTCTAGGCCGTGCTCAATGAGGAGATGGCGTTGAATGCCGTTGACTTCAATCTGCACGGTGCCATAGTCGGGCTCGTCGTGAACTCGCATTGGCTCAGCCAGCGAGCCACCAGCTTTTTTGCGCAAATCCTCGATGGTGCGAAGTGCAGTCCGCGCAGAACGACCAACATCGTCCATGCGAGTTTTGAGTCCGTCCAATTCTTCGACAACGGTAAGTGGAATGACAACATCGCAACCAACGAAGTTGAGCATGCTCGTTGGATCGGCAACTAAAACAGATGTATCGAGAACGACGCGAGTGGCCCGAGAAGTTGCAGAGTCAGATTGCAATGAGAAGCGGTCAGTCTCGTCGAGTGCAAGATTCTGATCAGAGTGCGAGTCGTGTGTAAGCAACATTTCTTATTGTGCTGTGTCGACCCGAATGGATGGGGGATACTCGCATCCCAACCGTGGCCTGAATCCGTTATGGCTGTGGAGTTCAAAGTTGTCACCAAAAATTAAACTCACAAGTTTTTGCCCGAGGGGCTTTCGGGAACTTTTCTGCAATTGAGAAACTTTTTGATTTTTTCGCAATTTTTTGGGATTTTTCAGGAAATTTTTGGAATTTTTTTTAAATTTCTTTTTCGCTCGAAAATATGTGAAATTGAGGCGTCTTGGTGCTCGTTTTTTGATCCGGTTGGATGCATTGTGAGCACAGGCAACGAGAACGTCATGGAGAGACGAGGCGAATCAAATATTGCCCATGAAAACAAGGAATCTTCGGTCAAAATAGTCGGCAAACCCAATGCCCATAAGGGTTATCCCATGTTCGTGGGAAATGCGTGAACAGAGCACTCTGCGTTGCTAGGGCGACCTGTGGTGACACGTGGAAAGAAAATTTGTCTCTCAATGTCGATAATTTTTTGTGTCGTCACAAAAATTTATGACGGCGAAGAACTTTCAGACTTATTTTCAAAAATGCTGCACGAAACCGTTCAATGCTTGCAATTTGTCTGCAGACCTACTCAAATATATGACGAAGCGGTATTCCGAAACCGAGAAAGCAAGGTAAGCAATGACAAAAGCAGAGCTCATAGATGCAGTGTCAGAAAAAGCAGGAGTCTCCAAGGCGGAAGCCGAGAAGACAATCGGAGCTTTTTTTGAACTGGTCGTAGCCTCAGCGATGAAGGGTGAGAAAGTTGCATGGCCGGGCTTTGGCTCGTTCAGCACTTCAAGCCGCAAGGCAAGAGTTGGCCGTAACCCACAAACGGGTGCACCGGTTCAAGTTCCTGCCAGTACAGCAATGAAGTTCACTTCAAGCTCAACGCTGAAGAGTGAATTAAATCCAAACCGTAAAAAGTAATACCTAACCAAGGAGAAAATCATGGCAGCAAAGCGCAAGAAGAAGGCAGCAGCAAAGAAGGCACCAGCCAAGCGCAAGAAGGCAAAAAAGGCCGCAAAAAAGGCCCCAGCCAAGCGCAAGAAGGCAAAAAAGGCCGCTAAGAAGAAATAAGGCCTTAGCCAAAAAACAAATCGGTTCGGAGAACTGTGAGATCGGGGGGCTTTGCCCCCCGATCTTTTTTTATGTCAAAAAAGAGTGATCTTGTGTTGTTCAAGCCACTGAGTTGGCAGTGCTCGCAAGTCTTCGGGAGTATCTATGTCGAGTGCAAGCGCGTCATCCTCGACTATTTGTATCGGCAGGCCATGTGTAGTTGCCTCGGCCATGTGAGCCTCAAAGCTTTTTGCACCGTAGTGGCACTCAAATCCCACACCGGGGGGGATGATTAACACGTTGGTTCCGTCGCGATGTCGATCGGGCACAATCGTGACTGTGTTGTGCGCGACGGTTGAGTTGAGCAACTCGCCAAGTCTTTCGGGCAACGGCAAGTCGCTGTGCACAATCATCACACGATCAAATTCTTTGGCTGCAATGATGCCAAGTTGAACTGCGGTGTTGAGGCCGGATCGGGTTTGTTGCACAACTGTTGCGCCGTGCATTGTGGCCCACTGCGAAACTTCAGCATTGTCGCAAACCACAAAGATTGATTTGGGTCGCACAGACTGCAGCACCGAATTGAGCACGCCAGATGATCTGCACTGAGCACACCGGAGAGTCGATCTTTTGCTTGCTCGAAGGCCTTAATCGGGATGACGACGGCTATGGAAGACGCGGATTGTGCGAACGATTTGGACGAATCGACCATTTTCGTAGCCTATTGGTGCTTGTGCTGATGTTGCCGTGCTCGCCTAACCTTGGCGACTGTGACAACTCGAGTATGTGTGGTGGGTGCAGGATCTTGGGGCACCACAATCGCAGCGTTGGTGTCGCAAAATGCTTCGACGTCCCTGTGGACGAGGCGCCCGGAGTTGGCCGACGAGATCAACAATCGACACACCAACAGTGCGTATCTCGGTGACTATGTGTTGCCGAGTGGGCTTGGGGCATCGGTGCATCTTGAACAGTTGGTGAAAGACGCAGATGTGATTGCAATGGCCGTGCCTGCGCAAGGATTTCGCCATGTGGCACAGCAGGTTGCACGGTATGTGGCTGCTGATGTGCCAATTATGAGTTTGTCTAAGGGTTTAGAGAGCGAAACATTGTTGCGCATGAGCGAAGTGTTGGCGGCTCACATGCCAAACAATCCGCGCGCAGTATTGAGCGGGCCAAACCTTGCTCACGAAATATTGCAAGGTCAGCCAGCAGCAAGTGTTGTCGCGTGTGCAGACGATGCCGTTGCGATGCGATTGCAAGAATTGTTTTCTCGTCCAACATTTCGTTTGTATACCAATCGCGATGTAGTTGGATGCGAAGTTGGCGGTGTAGTAAAAAACGTAATTGCGATCGCAGCAGGAATTTCTCAAGGATTTGGCTTTGGTGACAACGCGAAAGCAACCCTGGTTACTCGTGGTTTGGCCGAAATGTCTCGGCTCGGTGTTGCACTTGGCGCGCAGCCACTCACTTTTTCGGGCCTTGCAGGCATGGGTGACATCATGGCGACGTGTGCATCAATGCAGAGTCGCAATACGCAAGTAGGTGTGCGGTTGGGTAAAGGTGAATCGATTGCTGCAATCGTGGACTCGATGAACATGGTGGCAGAGGGAGTCAAAAGTTCATCTGCGGTTGTCAAACTTGCGCGACGCCATGGCATAGAAATGCCGATTGCCGAGCAAGTTGCGCTTGTGTGCGAGGGTGCAAAAAGTGCAGGGGAATCGTTGCGAGATTTAATGTCAAGATCATCGAGGTCTGAATAATGTCGAACACCCAAGGCGTTATTTCGTCGATCTCGCTCAGCGCACGCGTGCGACCTGCGGCCCATGTGTTGGGAATCAGGGCTGGCGGATGGAACGCAATTGTCAATGAACGCGGGTCTGTGCGACTCAATGATGGATCGCTCGTTCTTGACTGGCACATTGCTGCCGACGATCGTTGGCACGACCCGTCGACAGAGCCGAGTGTGCGACAAACACGACGCGCCGGAGTGCCTGTTATTGAGACTCGGCTACGAATACCTGGTGGCGATGCGATTCAGCGCGTGTATGCCGTTGCAGATGCGGGTGGGCTCGTGGTAGTCGAGATTACGAATGAGTCAACACTGCCCATCGCGGTTGCGTTTACGCGTTCGGATGTTGTTTCGTCGCGCACGCCAAGCCCACGTGGAGCCCAGGGCATCGAGTTACCGGCTGGCAGTGTGGTGTTTCCTGTTGCGCACAG